>CAUJGQ010000033.1 GCA_963170165.1 Chloroflexota bacterium
GAGGACGGCAGTGGCGGCGGCAAGAGCGCCTGGGCGGATGACCTGAGCAAGAACGACGGCAAGCTCAAGGTCGTCACCAGCGTGGCGCCGATCTCGGACATCGTGCGCAACATTGGCGGCGACCGCATCGCCCTGCACGGAGTGATTCCGGATGGCACCGACTCGCACACCTTCGAGCCCAAGCCGTCCGACGCCAAAGTGCTCTCCCAGGCCGACCTGATCCTGATGAACGGGATGCACCTGGAGGAGCCGACGCTCAAGCTGGCAGAGGCGAACAAGAAGCAGGGCGCCGAGATCAAGCTGCTGGGCGATGCCGCCGTGGCGGAGAAGGACTGGATGTATGACTTCTCCTTCCCCAAAGAGGCGGGCGATCCCAACCCGCACGTGTGGATGAACCCGCGGATTGCCCTCAAGTTTGCCGAGCTGACGAAGACCTGGCTGTCGGAGCGGGATCAGAACAACGCCGCGTACTACCAGGCTAACTACGACAAGTACAAGGCGGTGATTGACCAGCTCGACGCCGGCATCCGCGAGGCGCAGCAGACGGTACCGGAGAAAAACCGCAAGCTTGTCACCTACCATGACTCGTGGGCGTACTGGGCCAAGGAGTATGGCTGGACGGTGATTGGCGCGGTGCAGCCCGCCGACTTCAAAGAGCCGCGCCCGCAGGATGTGGCGGCGATCATCGACCAGGTGAAGAAGGAGCAGGTGCCGGCCATCTTCGGCTCTGAGGTCTTCCCCAGCAAGGTGCTGGAGCAGATTGCCAAAGAGAGCGGCGCCAAGTACGTGGATAAGCTCAGCGACGACGAACCGCCCGGCAAGGCCGATGAGGCGCGCCACACCTATGTTGGCATGCAGCTCGAGAACATGAAGCAGATGTTCGCTGCGCTCGGTGGGAACGCCGGCGCTCTCAATAACGTCAAGCCCGACCGCGTCTACCTGGCCAAGTAGGGGGTGAGGGGCCGGTCCTCCTCCGCACACCAGCAAGCGGCCCCCTCGGCCATCACCGGGCCGAGGGGGCCGCTTGCTGCAACCAGACGGCAGCCCGCCGGCTGCTACGTGGCGATGAACAGTGGCGCCATCACCAGGGTAATGGTGGCCAGCAGCTTGATCAGCACGTGCAGCGCCGGGCCGGCGGTGTCCTTGAACGGGTCGCCGACGGTGTCACCGACGACGGCGGCGGCGTGCTCGGGAGATGCCTTGCGCACGACGGTGCCGTCGGCGTTCTTCATGCCGCCGGACTCGATGAACTTCTTGGCGTTGTCCCAGGCGCCGCCGGAGTTGTTGAGGAAGGTGGCGACCATGATGCCGCCGATGGTGCCGACGATCAGCATGCCCGCTACCGCTACCCAGCCGGCGCCGCCGTTGTTGGCCGCGCCGGGGATATGCATTTCGCTGTCGCGGAAGGCGCGGAAGATGACGCCCACCACGATCGGCAGGCCGACCGCGAGGATACCGGGCATCACCATCTCACGCAGGGCAGCGCGGGCGGTGATGTCCACGGCGCGGGCGTAGTCCGGGCGGTCCTTCCCTTCCATGATGCCGGGCATCTCGCGGAACTGGCGGCGCACTTCCTGGATGATGGAGCCGGCCGCCCGGCCCACGGCGCGGATCGCCATGGAGGAGAACAAGAAGACCAGCATCACGCCCAGCAGCGCGCCGACGAACACGTCCACATTGGCGACGTCGACCGGCAACTCCTGGGTGAGCGGGATGCCGATGCGCTCCTTCACCTTATCCAGGTAGGCAGAGAACAGCAGGAAGGCGGCCAGACCGGCAGAGGCCACCGCGTAGCCCTTGGTGAGGGCCTTGGTGGTGTTGCCGACGGTGTCCAGCGCGTCCGTGATGTGGCGGGTGCCTTCCGGCGCGCCGGAGAATTCGGCGATGCCGCCGGCGTTGTCCGTGATCGGACCGAAGGTGTCCATCGCCAGGATGTAGGCGGCGGACATCAGCATGCCCATGGTGGCGACGGCCGTGCCGTAGATGCCCAGGGTGAAGCCGGACAGTCCGGCGACCTCGGCCTTCGAGCCGAGGGTGAAGGAAACGACCAGCGACAGGCCGATGGCGATGGCGGTGGCGGCGGTGGTCTCAAAGCCGACCGCCGTACCGATGATCATATTCGTCGCCGGGCCGGTGCGGGAGGCGTTGGCGATCTCTTGCACCGGCCGCCAGGCGCCGGCGGTGTAGTACTGGGTGATATAGACGAAGGCGAAACCGTTGGCGATGCCGGCGATACCGCACAGGAAGAACCAGTGCCAGACATCACCCAACAGCGCACGGGTGGTGATGAACAGCCCCACCACCGATAGCGCCGAGACGATGTAGAAGCCCATGTTCAGCGGCGTCATCGGGTTCTGGTTCGGGTCGTCCTTGGCAAAGAAGGAGACGCTGATCGTGCCGATGATGGTGGCAAACACGCCGAAGGAGCGCAGCACCAGCGGGAAGATGATCCAGCCGATATCCTCGGTGACGGCGGCAATGGCGACGCCGAGGATCATGGCGCCGATATTCTCGGCAGACATCGACTCGAACAGGTCGGCGCCGCGGCCGGCGCAGTCGCCGACGTTGTCGCCCACCAGGTCCGCCACCACGGCGGCGTTGCGCGGGTCGTCCTCGGGGATACCGGCCTCGACCTTGCCCACCAGGTCGGCGCCCACGTCGGCGGCTTTGGTGTAGATGCCGCCGCCGAGCTGGGCAAACAGCGCCACGAAGCTGGCGCCGAAGCCGAAGCCGACCATCAGGAACGGGGTGATCTCATCCGGCTTGCCCAGCACTTTGGTGAAGATGCCATACAGCCCGGAGACACCGATCAGCGACAGGGCGACGACGAGAAAGCCCGAGACGGCGCCGCCACGCATGGCGACGGTGATCGCGTCTTTGAGGCTGCGCTGAGCGGCGGCGGCAGTGCGCAGGTTGGAGCGCACCGAGATGTACATGCCGATGAACCCGGCCAGCGCCGAGGCGGCCGCGCCGACGAGGAACGAGATGGCGGTGAACAGCGCCTCTTCGCCCTTGCTCACTTCCTCGTCGCCATAGGTGATGACGAAGCGCGTGCCATCGTCAGGGTTCGTCAGACAACCCGCTTCAGCGTTGGCGGGGCAGGGCTGCTTGACGATCTCCTTGACACCCTCGGAGACCGCGCCCACCACGACCGCGATGACGATGGCCGCGGCCACGGCCAAGGCGGCAATCGTGACATACTGCCGCCGCAGGAATGCCATCGCGCCCTCGAAGATCAGTCCCGCGACGTCCTGCATCTCCGGTGTGCCCGTGTCACGTCTGAGGACGTCCCACGCCAGCCAGAATGCGAATAGGACGGCGGCGACCCCCGCGACAGGCACGAGGTACACCAGGCCCATACGCCCCTCCTTGTGGTTTCGCGGGTCCGGCGGCCGCCCCAACATAGGAATAACGGGCCGCGCCCGTTATCCAAGGAAGTGCTGCACCAACCCGGCCCGTGATGTTCGTGGGGAGTCTAACAAGCGCCCCAGTAGTGAGCAAGCGCGCCTCACCCGCATCGCGCGACAGGGCCAGAGGCTGAGAACAGCAGACAGCCGGCGCCCAGCCCGCCGCTGCCGGATTCACCCACGCCCTGCGCGCGGCCCATCGCTGCCAAAGACCCCCCGCGCGCTGCGCTCACGGCCCATCGCTGTCAAAGACCCCCCCCGCGCGCTGCGCACGCGACCCATCGCTGCCAGAGAGACCCCCCGCGCGCTGCGCACGCGACCCCCCTGCTAGGGGGGTGAACGAGGGGCGCGGCGCGCGACCCCTCTGCTAGGGGGGTGAACGAGGGGCGCGGCGCGCTACCCCCGTCATCTTCCTGCTAGGAGGTCTCATCGGCGGGGCCGCCCCTCCTCGTCATCCCCCTTAGCAGGGGAATCAACCGTGGCCCGCTCTCCTCGTCATCCCCCTGCCAGGAGGTCTCATTGGCGGGGCCGCCCCTCCTCGTTATCCCCCCTAGCAGGCTCATCATTCATCACATCTTTGGAGTCGTGAGAGAGCTAGGGGCATGCTTTTTGCGCATGTCTCTGCCACGAATGGGGATTGGTTATGCGCAAGGCGCATGCATCTGGGTAACTGGGCTGTCCTCAGCCGGGTGGGCGGCACGCCGCACGCGCCCTCCATCCCCGCGGGCAGCCCGATACCGCCTTTCCGGAGCGGTGCGACCCTGCTCCTCACGAATTGTGATGAATGATGAGTAGCAGGGGGGATGCCCGCAGGGCAGGGGGGGGCCTGGCGGCCGCAGGGTCCGGCTACCCTTCGCGCGCGTAGGTGGCGGCGGTGTCGCGGTCCAGGGCGGCGCCTACCTGCTCGGCGGCGGCCAGCGCCCCGGCAGATAGCACGGCGCGGACACCGGCCGCGGTGGCGTTGCGAGATTGCTGGTCCAGGGGCGCGATCTGGA
>CAUJGQ010000034.1 GCA_963170165.1 Chloroflexota bacterium
AAGGACAAGGCGGGCCGGCCCGACATCGACGCCTTCGAGACGGCGATGCGCCGGGACAAGCGCACGCGGGGCTACTTCGTGTCGTTTGACTACACGCGCGACGCGCACCAGGAGATGCGGCGGGCGCTGGGCGACGGGCTGGAGATCATCCCCGTGACGGTCGATGAGATTCTGGCCGATGAGGAGCAGGTGTACGGCACACCGCCAGCCGAGCTGAGCGTGGCGCAGCTGCGCAAACAGGCATTGCCGGAGCCGGTCGCGCCCGTCCCGCAGGCGGTGATCGAGCGGGCCGGCGGCGGTCAGGCAACCCGTGCGCGGCGGGTGGCCAGCGGCTAGGGACACGCTTCCGGCTCATGCCGGAGCATCAGAACGTACGTGCTCACCAAGAGAGCAATCATCAACCGGCCGCCCTGTGGGGCGGCGGTGTTGTTACCCACCACACCGCACCCGGCCGGGCAATGCCGGGGGAGTGAGGAGAGGACCGGACATGGCAGAGCAGGCAGGCACCAGCAGCAGCGCCCCGGCAGCAGAACCCCAGACGGCAGCGCACACCAACCCGGAGCCGGCGACTCCACCGCAGCAGGCCACGGCCGGACAGCAGGCAAGCGGCAGCCCCACGCCGGCGCCGAGCCGCGCCTTCAGCCAGGAGGAGGTCAACTCCTTTCTGGCCGCCGAGCGGCGCAAGTGGGCAGAGAGCGAAGAGCTCAAGGGGCTGCGCGCCAAAGCTCGCCGCGCGGACGAGCTGGAGGCAGCCCAGCTCACCGAGTCGGAGAAGCTGACCCGCCGCGCGACGGAAGCCGAGGCACGGGCAAGCGAGCTTGAGGCCCGCTACCGTGACGCCGCCATCCGGGCACGGTTTGCCACCTCCGCCCTGGCGGCGGGCATCCCGGCCGAGCGCATCGACGCCGCCTACAAGCTGGCGGACCTCGGCGGCGTCTCACTGGGTGAGGACGGCAACGTCACGGGTGTGGACGAGGCGGTGCAGGCCTTGCCGGAGTGGCTGCGCGTGAGCGCCGCACCGGCCACGCGACCGGCGCCGGACATCAGCGCCGGGGCAGGGGGGCACGGGACAGCCGCCATCGACCCGGCGGCGCGCGAAGCGGATATCCGCCGGCGCTTCCGGCTGTCGTAGCCGGAGGGAACAGGGCACAGGGGAGCGGCACGCGCAGGCGCGAGCACGAGCAGGAGCGGCACGCGAAGACGCGAAGCCGCGAAGACGAGTTGGGTGGGGACCATGACCAATACCAACTTCGCGTCTTGGCGCCTTCGCGTGAGGCTCCCCGGTCCCCACAAGGGGTCAGCAGGCCAGTAAGGAGCAGCACAAATGGCAGCGTTTGCAGGGACGGCGGCGGACATCCGGCCGCTGGGGCCGGAGCCGGTGACGAGCCCGGTAGGGACAATTGGCCCTTGGCCGCCACAGGACCCGCCTAACGAATCTAAAAGAAGTGGCGGGAGCGCATGGGAGTCGAACCCACCCACGACGGCGCGGGCCGCCGTGCAACGGTTTTGAAGACCGCGGAGACCACCGGGCCCCCTCCGCTCCCAGCCGAGCGTAACAGCCCGGATCTGGCAAGGACAAGCTAAGGATGAGGCGCAGCAGCCGGTGCCGCCGCAGCGCCCGCTTCACGACTACTGGACTCACCACGCTCCTGGTCGCTCAGATAGTGGTCCGCGCGGATGGCAGCGGTGACACCGTCACCCGTGCTGGTGGCCACCTGCCGTGCAGAGTCAACCCGTACATCGCCCGCCGCGAACAGCCCTGGCACCGCTGTCTCCATCCACCGGCTCACGGGGATGTGGCCGCCGGTATCGAGCTTCAACATCCCGCCAAGGAAGCCGGTGTTGGGGTGCTGTCCGATGAAGATGAACACTGCCCCTGCGGACAGCGCACGTCTCGCACCGGTCTTGACATTGCGGAGTTGGGCGCCGGTGACGCTGTCCTCACCCTCAATCGCCTCAACCACCGTGTCCCAGATGAAGGAGATCTTGGGTTCGGCGAAGGCGCGCTCCTGCAGGACCCTGCTAGCGCGTAGCGTGTCCCGCCGGTGCACGATGTATACGGCACGGGCGTAGCGGGTGATGAACAGCCCCTCGTCCAGAGCTGCGTCACCCCCGCCCACGACGATCACGTCCTGTCCGCGGAAGAACGCGGCATCACAGGTGGCACAGTAGGAGACGCCGCGACCGGTGAGCCGGTCTTCGCCGGGGACGCCCAGGCGGTTGTAGTCGGCCCCGGCGGTGATGATGACAGCGCGGGCCGGCGCATCTCCAGCAGCGGTCCGCAGCCGAAAGCCTCCCGCCACCTGCTCCAGCGCGGTGACGTCGGCGTACGACGTTTCCAGGCCATACTTCTCCGCCTGGCGGAGCATGGCCTGTCCCAGGTCAAAGCCGTTGACGCCGTCCGGGAATCCGGGATAGTTCTCGACCAGGCTGGTGAGCGCGATCTGTCCGCCGGTAACCTTGCGCTCCAGCAGTAGGGTTCGGCGGGTGGCACGCGCCGCATACAGGCCGGCCGCCAGACCGGCCGGCCCGCCACCGATGATCGCGATGTCGTACATAGCTGCCTCGAAACGCAAAGCAGAGACCCGGGCATCGGCCCCGGGTCCCTGCGATCGTGAGATTACACCGGGACGAGAAGGCTAGCCGAGCACAGCATCCAGCCGCTTCTTCAGGTCGCTCTTGGGCCGAAAGCCGACGATCTGCCCCTGCATCTCGCCACCCTTAAAGACCATCAGCGTGGGGATGCTGCGGATGCCGTAGCGGGAGGAGACACCGGGATTCTCGTCAGTGTTGAGCTTGTAGAAGCTGACCTTCCCCTCATACTCGCCGGCCAGCTCTTCCACGATTGGGGCCACCATCCGGCAGGGGCCACACCAGGGCGCCCAGAAGTCCACAAGTACCGGCGTGCCGGACTTGATTACATCGCTCTCGAAGCTCTGGTCGGTGACTTCCTTGACTTTCGCCATCTCGCCTTCTCCGCTTTGTGCTTGCCGCACCGGCGCCCGCCCGCGCGAATTGACGGCAGCTACCGGGTCCACTACCATCCTTCCATACCCCCCTAGGGTATGTCAAGGGCCGGCCGGCGCGCGGGCCGAAAGGGTAGGCGCCATGCAGCAGGAACAGACCGAGCTCACCGTCACGCGCCTCCGCCGGATCGAAGGGCAGGTGCGCGGGCTCCAGCGCATGATAGAGGAGCACCGCGAGTGTGAGGATGTGCTGACCCAATTGATGGCGATCCGCAGCGGGCTCGAGCAGGTGTCGCTGCTCCTGCTCAATGAGCATGTTGAACACTGCCTGCTCGGTGAGGCAGGTGTCAGTCAGGAGACGATGCAGGCCTTGCAGCAAACGTTGAGGATGTGGGCTCGGTTCGGCGCACCCGCCTCCCAGTTGCCGGATTAGTATGGCGGCTGCCCTACCGGCCGCTGTGCCTGATGGCGCCGACCACATCGCCCGCCACCGCATCGCGAGCCGCGCGCACGGCGTTGAAGATCGCATGTGCGTCGCTGCGTCCGTGCGCCACAATCGACACGCCCTCCACGCCCAGCAGCGGCGCGCCGCCGTATTCACGGTAGTCAACCCGGGCGCGGACGGTGCGGAATGCCGGGCGCAACACGGCCGCCGCCAGCTTGAACTGCAGCTTGCTGGTGAGCGCAACGCGCAGCTCCTCCAGGATGGACTCGGCTACTCCCTCTGCCATCTTGATCGCGACATTGCCAGTAAAGCCATCGGTGACGATGACATCGGCCATGCCACTGGGGATGTCCTTGCCTTCGATGTTGCCGGTGAAGTTCAGCCCTGGCAGATCCTTCAAGGCGCTGTGCGTCTCCTGGATCAAGCTGCTGCCCTTACTGGCCTCCTCCCCGATGGAGAGCAGCGCCACCCGCGGATTGCGCCAGCCGAGCGCACGCTGAGCATACGCCTGTCCCATGCGGGCAAACTGGACCAGGTATTGTGGCTTGGCCTCGGCATTTGCGCCGGCATCCAGGATCAGCACACGCCGGCCACCCAGGGCCGGGAACACCGCCGCCAGCGCCGGCCGCTCGATGCCGCGGATACGCCCCAACACCAGCACTGACGCGGCCATCATCGCACCGGTGTTGCCGGCCGAGACGAACGCCGCTGCCCGCCCCTCCTTGACCTCACGCAGCCCGACGTTGATACTCGCGCCTTTGCGACGGCGGACCGCCTCTGCGCCATGTTCGTCCATGGCGATCACGTCGTCGGCCGGCACGACGCTGACGCCTGCTGGTACATCGGTCAGCGCTGCCAGCACGCCCTGGATGGCGTCCGGCCGGCCGGTCAGTGCCACTTCGACCCCCAGACGCCGCGCCGCCGCCACCCCGCCCCGCACCACCTCCACGGGCGCATGATCTCCCCCCATCGCGTCCAGCGCGATCCGCATCGCGTTACTCCTTGATCAGCGCGAGCATGCGGCGGCTGTCCGCCGTGAACGGCGCGCGGTCGTAGTCACCCCAGATATCGGCCAGGTGCAGCCCTGCCGCCTGCACCAGCAGCGGCAGTTCGCCGGGAGCGATGAATCGCAGCGAGAACTCAGCGGACAGCCGCCGCACGACGCCGCCGGTCCCGATGACATCGATGAGATGCGTGACCGTCCGCACCTGCCGGGCGGCGTCGGCGACAAACGTGGTGAAATGCTGCACGCGCTCTCCACTCGGGCTCTCACCGCTCCACGCCAGTTCCAGCGGCCGCACGCCGGGCTCCCATGCTCCCCACTCACCGCCCAACGCCGGGAGATCGAGCACGATGCAGCCACGGGGCGCCAGGCACCCGGCCGCCAGCCGCAGCGCCTGCAGCTGTTGCTCCTGCTCCGTCAAGTGGAGGAAAGTGTCATGCGCGCAAATGACCAACCCGAATCGGCGGGCAAGCCGGTAATCAGTCATTCCGGCGCGTACCAGCTCAACGCTGGTGTGTGCCGCTTCCGCCCGCTGCCGGGCGATGGCAAGCATCGCTTCGGACTGGTCGATGCCGGTGACGGTGTACCCCATCATTGCCAGCGGCACCAGCAGCCGGCCGGTGCCCGTGCCCAGCTCGAGCACATCGCCGCCGCTTCGTTGCGCAAGGTCCGCGTACAGGTCGAGGTCGTCGCCGGCCTCCGGCGCCAGCAGGTCGTAGTAGGGGGCGAGAGCGGCATAGGGGTCGGTCACGGCAGGCGCCGGCTGCCGGATTGCGGCGGA
This sequence comes from Chloroflexota bacterium, assembly GCA_963170165.1. Lineage (GTDB taxonomy): Bacteria > Chloroflexota > Dehalococcoidia > CAUJGQ01 > CAUJGQ01 > CAUJGQ01. The sequence continues at coordinate 5,196 of CAUJGQ010000034.1, forward strand.
GCGCTCCACGCGGGCAGCCGCCTTCATCTTCACCGGCCGCCCCTGCCTGGTCAACGCAGAACGGGAGCGTCGAGACCGACCGCTCCCGGTTGAACTGCGTCGCGGCGCCATCCCTCAGGCGACGTCGCGGCCAGGGGAAGACTCACCACTCATGGCGGCGGCACGGGGATCGGGGCGCGACAAGAGATCGTTGCGGCTGCGCACGGAACGGCCCGCGGATGGACGGGTTCGCTCCTGCCGAAACACGAACTCGCGCGTCCCCATGAACACTCGCGAACCATTGGTCAATCGCTTGGAGATGACAACCGCCAGATCATCGACCAGCAGCCTACCGGCGTCTTTGCCTTGTTCCAGCCGCACGCCGCCGTCCTCCGTGGGCGTCAGCTGCGCCCAGATCCCCTGAACGCCGAAGTCGATGTCCGCATCCGGTCCGCCGACGGTGAGTGATCGTTTGGGCCGCCGCTCCCCCTGCAACAGCCGCAGCCGCGCCGGGGCCAGCCACGCCGATGACTCGAGCCGCGCCGACTCATCGAAGCGAGGATTGCCGGCGAACAGACCGAGCACCTGGTCTCGCTTCAGCCAGCCCAGCACCCCGCCGGCCAGCAGCACCAACAGGCCCACTACCGGCAGCAGCGGAAAGCCGCCGCCGTCTGACGCACGGGGCGCGGGCGCGGCGACGGGAGCCGGCTCCGGCGCGGCCGTGGCCACCGCCACCGGCGGCGCGGTGGTCGCCACCGGCTGAGCTGTAGGCGGCGGCAGCGGCAGTTGCACGGCGACGCTGAAGCCGCCGACATTGTCGAAGTACTGCCCCGGGCAATCGTTGTACAACACCATCACCGGGCCAGGGCCGGTGAGCGGTGTCCGCGCCGTGACGCTGATGGCGGCGCCCTCGCCGGTGCGGGCGAGCAGCGCGCCGACGGGGGCGTTCTCTATGAACAGCTTGCAGTAGGTGCCGCCGGCCCCGGCCGGTCCCCAGTCCTGGCCCGGCTCCCAGCCGGCGGAACCAGTGGCCGTGAGAATCGCGGTCTCATCCGCACCGAGGGTGATGCCGGTATTGACCCAGCCTTCCTTGGTGGGATCCACCTGGATGGTAGCCGGTTGCGGACGCTGCGCCTCTACCGGGGCGAGCGCCAGCGCGGCCCCAAGTAACGCAACCATGCCAGCGACAGAACTCAAAGCGGCGCGTCGTTCGTACGTGTTCATGACAGCGGTATCATCGGCGCGCCGGCAGCGGGGTATGAGGGGCCGCGGCGATTCTGGGAACGCAACATGCACGAACCTGTAATGACACCTTTCCTGAGCCGGTGCTACACTCGGGAAACTCCATCGGCAGGGGCCCCTCGGAATACGGAGCAAGGCACATGACGATTCCGGCAGATGTCGAGCACTCCCCGCACGACCCGCCGCCCCCGTCACGCCAGCGTGGGGAGGCGGCCGTGCGCTGGACCATCATCGGCCTGCTGATGGTGATGGTCATCGGCCTGTCGTTCGGTCTGGGTTTCGGCACACGCGTCTTGCTGGACCGCGACTCTCCAACAGACGCCAAGTCGCCGGTCGGGGTGCTGCGCGAAGACGGCGCTCCTGACTTCCGGGTGCTCGACGACATCTACGCCGCTGTCAAGAACAACTACATCGACGGCGAGAACCTTGAGGCCGAGGTGCTGCGCACCGGCGCCATCAACGGCATGCTGAACGCTGTCGGCGATCCGCACCAGGTCTACCTGACCAAGACCCAGGCCGAGCTGGACGACACCGACCTGCGCGGACAGTTCGAGGGTATCGGCGCGACCGTGGATCAGAAAGGCGGCGAGATCGTCATCGTCCGCCCCTTTAAGGGCTCACCGGCCGAAGCCGGCGGCGTCAGAGCCGGCGACGTAATCCTGGCGATCAACGGCGAGTCCACCAAGGCCATGACCGACAAGGACGCGGTACGCAAGATCCGCGGCAAGAAGGGCACCGAGGTCAAGATCCGGGTGCGGCATACCGATGGCAAAGAGCAGGATCTGACCATCGTCCGCGATGAGATCAAGCTGCCCAGCGTCCAGTCAGACCGCGCCCAGGACGCCAACGGTACCCCCGTGGACGACCTCGCGTATGTGCGCATCGAGCAGTTCACGGCCCGCACCTCCGATGAGCTGAAGACCTACCTGCAGTCCATCGAGGGCAAGGGATACAAGGGGCTGATTCTCGACCTGCGCAATAACCCGGGCGGCCTGCTCAGCAGCGTGCAACAGGTTGGCTCCCAGTTCATGCGCGATCAGCCGCTGTTGATTGAGCAGTATCGGGGCGGCAAGGAAGAGGTGCTGCGCACCCGCGGCTCCGGCCTGGCGGCAGATCCGAACTTCAAGGTGGTGGTGCTGGTCAATCACAACAGCGCCAGCGCCTCGGAGATCCTGGCCGGCGCCTTCAAGGACAACAAGCGCGGCCTGGTTATCGGCGAAAGCACGCTCGGCAAGGGTACCGTCAACCGCTTCTACGACCTGTCCGACGGCGGCAAGGTGTATGTCACCGTTGGCCGGTGGCTGACGCCCAAGCGGGACCAGATTGAGGGTAAAGGCATCAAGCCCGACATCGAAGTGCGGGTGGGCGACAACGAGAACCCGCTCGACTACTTCAATTCGGTCATGTTCCGGGCGGTGGACCTGCTGCGCAACGGCAGCTAGGATCAGGTACATCACGCTGGCCCAACGAGGGAACGCGGTCAGGAGCGCCGCTTCCCTCGTTCGTTGTGGGGGCGCCCGTGGCCAAAGCAGCGACCAAGAGCAAACCCAAGGCAGAGCCGCCGCGCAACATCGCCGTCAACCGCAAGGCCGGCTTTGATTACGAGCTGCTCGACCGGTTTGAGGCCGGCATCGTCCTCACCGGCACCGAGATCAAGTCCATCCGTGAAGGAAAGGTGAATCTACGCGAGGCCTACGCCCGTTTCCAGCGGGGGGAGCTGTGGCTGCTGGGCTGTCATATCTCTCCGTACCAGCCGGGCAGCTACCAGAACCACGAGCCATCTCGCGACCGCAAGCTGCTGCTGCACAAGGACGAGATCGCCCAGCTGGCCGAGGCGCTCAACCAGAAGGGACTGACGATCATCCCCACCCGCATGTACTTCGTCCGCGGCATGGCCAAGGTGGAAATCGCGGTTGCCCGCGGCAAGAAGAAGTACGACAAACGTGCCGGCGAGGCCGAGCGCGACGCCAAACGCCAGATCGCCCGCGCGTTGCGCCGCGACCGTTAGTCGCGCGGGCCGGTGGCAGAGCCAGATCCGGAGAGCAGACCGGCGCCCCCACGTCATCCGGTGATGGGGGCGCCGGTCTGCCTTCCGGATCGGGCTAGCCTTAGTCTTCGGTCTCCTCATCGCCGCGTTCGCGGCCAACGACCGGTACCTCATCGGCGGCCACTGCTTCGCCCGCCTCCTCTTCCGCCACCCGCACGGTAACCGATACCACTACGACATCAGGGTCCGCCAGCACGGTGACGCCGGCCGGGACGCGCAGATCGCGCACATGGATAGACTGGGCAGCGCTGAGCAGGCCGGAGACATCGACATCAATGCGCGAGGGGATGTCCGCCGGCAGGCACTCGACTTCGAGCTGCTCCAGGTCCTGAATCACGACTGCACCGGCCGTATCGAGCACCGGCGCCTCGCCCGTCAGCACGAGCGGCACACCGACCTTCAGCTTCTCGCGCATCGACACCTGGAGGAAGTCCACGTGGAGCAGCTGCGAGTTGATGGGGCGGCGCTGCACATCGCGCACCAGCACCGCACGGGGTTCCTGTTCGCCATCAATGCTCACGCTGATCAGGGACGTGTGCCCGGCGCGGCGCAGGAGCAGACCTAGATCGTGAGTGTCAACCTCGATGGCGGTCGACAGCACGTTGTGACCGTAAATATTCGCGGGTGTGATGCCCGCGCGCCGCAACTGCGCAACCTTTTTGCCCGACACCGACCGCGGCCGGGCGATGAGCTTCAGTTCTGCCATGTTCGCGCGTTCCTCCTCGATTAGCCGATCCGCAGTAGCTTCAGCAGCCTGCGTCCCAGGACGATGCCGATACCAATGCCAGCGGCGGTCTTCCAATCAACCAGCGTCCGCACCTCACCCCGCACCCGTGGGGCGAGCAGCAGCACGGTGCGCACGTTTGCGAGCCGGACGTCACGCCCGGCGATGGCGAACGCCTGCGAGTGCTCCACGTCCACGGCGGAACCGCCGGCCAGAGCCACCGACGACCGCCGAATCGCGACGGATTCCGCCGCCACGTGTTGCAGCGCCGAGGTCCGCACCTCGACATCGCCAGCCGTGACGGAGCGCACCGCCGCGGCCCGCACCCGAACCTCACCCGCGACGATGGTGGTGCCGTGTTCTTGGCGTTCCATCACCGCCCGCCCTTCTATCCGCCAGTACGCCCCAGGCAGGTCCGCCAGCGGCACGCTCGCCGCGGGGCTGCTGGGGCGATGTATCTCCGGCCGCGCGCAGTCGCGAACACCGGCCGGCAGGCCACGCAGTGGTGATACTCCGCATCACGGTAGCAACGGCACGCAGAAGCGGTCAAGCCGCCCAGTGCGGCCGGCTGGTACTCTGCTGGTATGCGTCTATCAGACTTCGATTATGCATTGCCACACGAGCTGATTGCCCAAACACCAGCGGAGCCACGCGACAGCGCCCGGCTGATGGTGATCAACCGGACGGCTGGTGACATCCGTCATCGTATCTTTCACGACATCACCGACGAGCTGCGGCCTGGCGACCTGCTCGTCATCAATGACACGCGGGTGCTGCAGGCGCGGCTCTACGGCCGGCTGGCAGACACCGGCGGACAGGTTGAAGTGCTGCTGCTGCGCGACACCGGCGGTGGCGTTTGGCAGGTGATGGCCCGCCCCGCCCGCCGCCTGCGTGCCGGTCGCATAGTCGTCTTTGCCGGCGCCGGTGAGCAGGTGGAGGCGCAGGTGGTAGAGCTGCTGGCGGGCGGTGAACGCTTGCTGTGCTTCCCCGCCGGCGTTGATCCGCAGCGCTTCGGCGCAACGCCACTGCCGCCGTATATCACTGCCGCCGGGACAGACAGCGAACGTTACCAAACCGTCTACGCCCGCGCGCCTGGTAGCGCCGCCGCGCCGACGGCCGGGCTGCACTTCACACCAGAGCTGCTGGAACGCATCCGCCAACGCGGCGTGGCTAGTACAGCCGTGACCCTGCACATCGGCGCCGGGACATTCCGGCCGGTGACGGTGGACGATCCGCGCCGGCACGAGATGCACGCCGAGTACTACGAGCTGACGCAGGAGGCCGCTGAGGCCATTAACCAGGCGCGGTCCCGCGGCGGCCGGATCGTTTGCGCGGGCACGACATCGGTGCGTGTGCTGGAACAGGTGGCCAGTGACGCCGATGGTGTGGAACTGCGGGCGGCTTCCGGCTGGACGCAAATCTTCATCTATCCTGGCTATCGCTTCCGGTTGGTGGACGCGCTGATTACAAACTTCCACCTGCCCCGTTCCACACTGTTGATGCTGGTGAGCGCCTTTGCCGGCCGCGAGCTGACGCTGCATGCATACGCCGAGGCCGTCGCGCAGCGCTACCGCTTCTTTTCATTTGGCGATGCGATGCTGATCACCTAACCGGCGCGTTGAGACGGGCGGCAATCCGGCGGCAACCCTCCGTCAGGTCGCACCCCTCGGCCACACCGCCGATTCGCAGATGCCGGTCCGACCCGAAGAAGTGACCGGGCACGACCTGGACACCATCCTGCTCGCGCAGCGATGTAGCGACTGCCCCGGAAGACAGACCCGCAGGCAGCTGCAGAAACGCCGTGATGCCCGTGTCCGGCGGAGAGAGCGCTGCCGCCCCCCAGTCCGTCGCAGCCAGCGCCGCGCGCAAGGCGGCGGCAGCGGCGCAGGCTCGGGCATCCAGTTCGGCCGCATGGCCCAGTGCGGAGGCCGCCAGATACAGCGTTGCCGGCGGGGCGTTGACACCGAGCAGGTCAAACACCGCTGCACCGCGATGCACCAAGTCAGGGGCGCCTGCTACCCAGCCGCAGCGCAACGCGCTCAGCCCCCAGCCCTTGGTCAGGCTGCCGATACTGAGCACCCGCTTGGACTGCGCGGCCCACGCCGGCGCGGCGCCGGCGCCGCGAAATGGCGCGAAGATCTCATCAACGACCAGAAAGGCGCCGGCCCGTTCGACCGCGGCGATCAGCGCTGCCCGCTCCGGCAGAGAAATGGAAGCGCCGGTGGGGTTGTGAGGATCGGTGATGGCCAGCACGCCGGCGCCGCTCTCCCGCAGTGCAGCAGTGACGTGCGCTGGGTCCAGCCGCCAGCCATCATCCTCCACCCGCGGCACGCGCACCGGCACGCCGCCCAGGAACTGCACCACCCGCTCCATCGCCCGATAGGCCGGCTGCTCCACCAATACCGCAGAGCCGCGCTCGACGAGGGCCGCCAGCGCCACGAACACACCTTCGCTGGCGCCCGAAACCGGCAGCAGCGCCGAGCCCAACGCGCCGATGTACGGCAGCAGCCGCTCGGAGAACGCCTCCCGCGCCGCAGCCGGAGGTTCGAAGACACGCCGGCTGCTCAGATCAACGGCGAACGGCAGCGGCGCCGGCGCGGGCAGGCCGCTGACATGCATCGGGAACGGCGCGCCCGGGGCGACATGCTTGGCCCAGTGCATATACTCGAACGGACGAAAGGGCAGGGATGCGGCCATGGCGCAGACCTCGAACCGAACGCTATCAGAGAGCCGGGCGCACAGGCAAAGCAGCGGCCGGTCCTCCGGCAGCGGGGAGCCAGAGGACCGGCCGGGCCGGAACACCGGAGGGCGGCCAGAGCGCAGCCGGCGTTGATCGCCGCTCGTCGCTCCGTGCTACATGCGGGAGCGATCACCCGCAGCCAGCGCATCTTCGATCTCAAGGCGCAGGCGGCGAGGTACGGAGCGCGTCAGCCCCAGCTCGCGGGTGTAGCAGCGTAGGCAGATGTACCGGCCCGCTGCCAGGCCCAGGGCGACATCATCGGGTTCGGCTGGGTACTTGCACAGCCGGCAGACGGTTCTCTCAGTCATCATGGCCGGACTCCTTTCGGGCCACGCTGGTTGAGCAGCGGCGCCACGGCTATGACGCCGCCAGCATGCGATGGTCAACAAAGCCACGCCCACCGCAGCGCAGGCACACCATGCGCTTTTCCACCAGCCGGAACTGGTTCGGCACGTCGCGCTCCACCAGGCGCAGGCGCTTGCCGTTCCACTCCACCTCACCGAGTAGCCGGCCGCAGGCCAGACAGACGATGTCACCCCGTTCGCGCGCCATGCTGCCACTCCCGTCGTTCGGCGGTGGGGCACTCATGCTCCCCTACCTGCCGTAATTATCGGCGGGCAGGGTCACACCAATATATCCATCGGGTCCGGAAATCTCACAGCAGCATCACGGGCAGCCGAGCGCGGACCAAATCAGGGATGATCCGGGCGGCGCACCACACCGGGCCGCATCGCCCGCGGCAGGTGCGTGACGGAATGGCCGTAGCGTTCCAGCGTCAGCCGCACGAAGTTGGCCACTGCCGGCAGGTCCGCACCGTTACGGCGGCGAACCAGGCAGGTCGTGCGATTGATTTCCGGCAGCCCGGCGACCTGCAAGCGCACGAGCCTGCCATCTGCCAGTTCATCCTGCACGGCCTCGTTGGGCACCAGCGCCACGCCGTAGCCGGCCAGTGCCGCGGCCGTGACTGCCTCATGGCTGTCGAACTCCATCGCCACGCGCGGGTATGCGCCTGACTCCTCCAGCGCCGCCTCCACCAGCGTGCGAAATCGAGACGGCGCCTGGTAAAGAATCATGTCGAGCTCGGCGATCTCCTCCAAGGGCAGTGGCGCGGGCAACGTTGCGGCCACCTGCGGCGCGGCCACCAGCACCACCGGGTCATCAAACAGGGGGATGCAGTCCAGCCGGGGATGGGCGATGGGGGCACTGAGCAGGCCCACGTCGGCGTTGCCGTCAATCAGGCGGTCGAGCACACCATCGGTGCGGCCCGACCATACCTGAACCCGCACCAGCGGATAGCGGCGCCGGAACTCGGCGAGCAGGCTGGGGAGCGTGAACAGCCCAACCGTCGTCACCGCGGCCACCGACACCTGGCCGCGCTCCGGGTGCGACAGCGACAGCACGTCCAGCCGGGCGCGCTCCATCATCGCGGAGATCCGGCGGGCATGGCCATACACGACCTGACCGGCGGGCGTGGGTGTCACCCGCCGTCCTGCTCGTTCCAGCAGCGCCGCGCCAAATTCGGCCTCCAGCGATGCAACCTGGCGCGTGACCGCCGGCTGGCTGAGATTGAGCAGCTCACCGGCGCGGGTGAAGCTGCCCAGCTCGACCACCCGCGCAAAGGTCACCAATTGTTGCAGCAGCATGCCACACCTCATGCACATGAAGCATGGGCAGGATAGCAACAATGCATTGGAATAATCGAGGCACGCTCCGTAGGGTGGAAGAGAGTCCATGGCGTCCGCGCTGCCGCATGGCTTCAGCCGGCAGACGGCCCGCTCGAAATCGACACTGGAAATACCCGCACGTGCGGTTTCATCAGTCTAACAAGGGAGGGTAGGAAGCGATGCTTGAGGAGATCGTCTTCAAGATCGGCGGTGAGCAGGGACAAGGCCTCGACTCAACCGCAGACACCTTCGCCACGGTGATCAACCGGCTGGGCTACTGGGTGTACTACTACAAGACGTTCCAGTCCCGCATCAAGGGCGGTCACACCGATTTCACGATCCGTCTGGGGCGCGAGCGCGTGCTGGCTGCGGTACCGCGCGTCCATGTGCTGGCCGCAGTCGATCAGGAAAGCATCGACCTGCTCTCCGGCGAACTGGTGGAAAACGGCCTGCTGCTGGCCGATGCCCACTTCAAGCCGACCGCCCCGTCCGGCACCGACCTGATCGCCTTTGATATGACCGGCATCGCCCGCGAGCTGGGCAACCCCATCTACCGCGGCATGATCGCCATCGGCGCCTCCGCGGCGTTGCTCGGCATCCCGCTGGATGGCTTCAAGCAGTACGTCGCTGAGCGCTTCCGCCGTCGCAGTGAGGACATCGTCCAGGCTAACTGGTCGGCGCTGGAACGCGGCGCTGAGGAGGCAATGAAGCTGGCTGGCAGCCGCACCTTCCACATGGCGCCGCCGCCGGCCGAGGCAGGTGAGCGCATCCTCATCGCCGGCAACGAGGCCATGACGCTGGGCGCAATGGCGGCCGGCTGCCGCGCCGTATTCGCCTACCCCATCACTCCTGCCTCTGAGGTGCTGGAGACCGCGACCAAGTACTTCCCACGGATCGGCGGGCTCGCGGTGCAGATGGAAGACGAGCTATCGGCGCTGGCCGCCTGCGTCGGCGCGAACTTCGCCGGCGTGCGGGCGATGACCGCCACCTCCGGCCCGGGCATCTCCTTGATGCAGGAAAACCTGGGCTGGGCGGGCATCTGCGAGATCCCGGTAGTGGTCATAGACACGCAGCGCGGTGGTCCCAGTACCGGGATGCCGACAAAGGTGGAGCAGTCCGACCTGTTTGCCCTGACACTCGGCGGCCATGGTGAAGCGCCCCGCATCGTCCTCGCCCCCGGCACCATCGATCAGGCCTACGGCGACGCGGCGCTGGCCTTCAATCTGGCCGACAACTACCACTGTCCCGTGCTGATTGCTTCTGACCTGGGATTGGCGCACTGGAAGGCCTCGGTGCCGCCGTTCAAGGCAACGGACGTGCAGATTGACCGCGGCCCGCTGGCGAACACCGATGAACTGGTCAACCTTGGCCGCGACGTCTTCCAGCGCTACGCCCGTACCCCCAGCGGGGTTAGCCCGCGGTCGTTCCCCGGCCAACCACACGGTCAATACCTCGCCTCCGGCGCCGAGCACGGCCCCACCGGCAAGGTCACGGAGAATGCTGCCAACCGCCGGTACATGATGGACCGCCGCCTCAGCCGCCAGAGCGGCACGCTGATGCTGGGCGGCGAGCCGGTGGCGGGGGTGGAGTATCGCGGCGACGACAAGCCTGAGGTGCTGCTCATCTCCTACGGCTCCACCATCGGCGCCGTGTGGGAGGCCGCCACGCTCTTGCGGGCTGACGGCATGCGGGTTGGTGTGGCGCAGATCCGTGTCATTCAGCCGCTCCCCGTCCGCGATTTGCAGGCGCTGATTGACGGCGCCGGTCATACGTTTGTCATCGAACACAACGCGCTGGGCCAGCTCGCCTTCCTCATGCGCGGGCACGGCGTCCACGGCCGCGTCGGCTCGATCTTGAAATACGACGGTACCCTGTTCCTGGCTGATGAAGTCGCCGGCCGCATCAAGGATGCCCTGCTGAGCGAAGGCGCCACGGCCGCCGGCTAGCGCAAGACGCACATGACGGCGGGTACAACACCCGCAAGGGGAGAGCAATGACGACCCAACAACCGGCCTACAAAATCTCGGATTACCGAACCGACGAATCGTCGTGGTGGTGCCCGGGCTGCGGTGACTTCGGTGTACTGGCGGCACTACAGAAGGCGGTGATGGAACTGGCGATCGCGCCAGAGAACGTCGCCATCGTGGCGGGGATCGGCTGCTCCGGCAAGATCGGCAACTACATCAACTCGTATAACATCCACACCACCCACGGCCGCACCATGCCGGTTGCGCTTGGAGTAAAGCTGGCCAACCGCGAACTGACCGTCATCGCGGCCGGCGGCGATGGTGACGGCTACGCTATCGGCATGGGCCACTTCGTCCACGCCCTCCGCCGCAACCCCAACATCACCTACGTCGTGATGGACAACCAAATCTACGGCCTGACGAAGGGACAGGTCTCACCAACGTCGATGGAGGGATTCGAGACGCGCAGCACGCCCGCGGGCTCGATTGAGCATCCCATCCGTCCGCTGCAAATGGCCATCGCCACCGGCGCAACGTTTGTCGCGCAGGGTTTCTCCTCCAAGCAGAAGCAACTGGTGGAGATCTTCAAGCAGGCGATCACGCATCGAGGCTTCTCCCTGGTCAACACCATCAGCCCGTGCGTGACCTTCAACAAGGTCAACACCTACGACTATTTCAAGACCGAGCTGACCGACCTGGAAACCATCGCCGGCTATGACCCCACCAACCGGACCATGGCGATCGAGACGCTCATGGCGCACCATGAGCGCGTCACCGGGATCATCTATCGCAAGCCAGAGTCGGTGCCGTTTGAGGACCGGCTGCCCGGTTTCCGCGCCGATGGTCTCGCCACCCGGCCGCTGGAGCTGAACGAGCGCGAGTTCGACCAGATCGTCATGAGCTATCGATAGGCTTCCAGACCGGCGCTGGGATTTGGTACACTGGTGGCTGTGTAAACCCACGAGGGGAAAGGACGCCCGATGACGACCACGTCGGTGATCACCGTCTCTGATACCGCCGCTGAGAAGGCCAAGGCCGTTCTGGAGCAGCGCGGCAAGCCCGAGGGCGCCCTTCGCCTGTTCGTGGCGGGCGGCGGCTGCTCCGGTCCACGCTACGGCATGGCGCTGGCCGACAGCGCCGAGGCCGAGGACACCATTTTCACCCATGGCGGTGTCACGTTCCTGATTGACGCGGAATCCCTGCCGTACGTGCAGGGAGCCGAGATTGACTTCGTCGATGAGGAAGTCCGCTCCGGCTTCACCATTTTCAACCCGCTCCAGCAGCAGGGCGGCGGCGGTGGCTGCGGCGGCGGCTGCTCCTGCGGCTAACCGCCACGCTCCGGCTTCATCCACGGGCAGGCCAGCTGACGCCTGCCCGTTTCGCATTTCATCGGAGGCGCGCATGCCCGCCATCGCCGTGGACCTGTACTCGGACACACAGACCCGCCCCACTGCCGCCATGCGCCGCGCCATCGCCGATGCCGAAGTCGGCGATGAGCAGCGCGGCGAAGATCCGACCGTAAACCGGCTGCAAGAGCGGGTCGCCGAGCTGCTGGGAAAGGAGGCGGCGCTCTTCTTGCCGTCAGGGACAATGTGCAACGAGATCGCGCTCAAGGTGCACACCCGCCCCGGTGACGAAGTAGTGGCCGACCGCACCGCCCACGTCATCAACTATGAGGCCGGGGCGCCCGGGTTGATCTCGGGTGTGATGTTCTCGGCGGTGGACGGCGAGCGTGGGGTGTTTACCGCGGAACATGCGGCGGCGGCCATCCGGGCAGGCAGTCGTTACGACCCGCCAACCCGGCTGTTGTGGGTTGAGAACACCAGCAACCTGGGTGGGGGCACCGTGTGGCCGCTTGAGATCGTAACGCAGGTCTGCGCGGTGGCGCGGGGGCGCGGTATCGCCACCCATCTGGACGGCGCACGGCTGCTTAACGCGGTGGTGGCCTCCGGCGTCAGCGCCGCCGCCTTCGCCGCGCCGTTCGACTCAGCCTGGATCGACTTCACGAAAGGGCTGGGCGCGCCGGTGGGCGCCTGCCTGGCAGGATCGCGGGCCTTCATCGAGGAGGCATGGCGCTACAAGCAGGCGCTAGGAGGGGCGATGCGCCAGGCCGGGATCATCGCTGCCGCCGGCCTGTACGCGCTGGACTACCACGTGCAGCGGCTGGCCGATGACCACGTCAATGCCCGCCGCCTGGCTGAGGGGCTGGCAGTGCTGCCCGGCATCGATATCGACCCAGCCACCATCGAGACCAACCTCGTCTTCTTTGATGTGGCGCAGACCGGCATGGACGCCCAACAGTGGGTGGCGCGGCTGGGCGAGCACGGCGTACGGATGGGCGCCATGGGTCCGGCGCGCGTTCGGGCGGTGACGCACCTAGACGTGGACGCTGCCGGTATCGAGCAGGCGCTGGCCGCCGCCCGCGCCGTCCTGGCGCCTGCGCCCACGGGGGGCTAAGCCCGGAGCACCCACCGTCTCAGCGGCAACACCTGGCGGTCCCCTGTCGGACTTTGCCCTACACGCTTGGTCCTTTCTCCCTACAGACCGGAATCTGAGGGACCCCTACGGTAATTGTGCAATCGGGCACAAACTCGGAGGTAAGGACCACCATGGGATTCAACACATCCCGCCGCTCGTTCCTCGCCAAGCTGGGTATTGGCGTTGGCAGCATCGGTGCAGTGGCGGTGGCCTGCGGCAAGAGCGGCGACTCCTACAATGACCGCGCCGCCGACTATCAGAAGTTCAAGGATGAGCGCGCTGCGGCCGTAAGCGCCAATGGCAGCGCTGGCACCGGTAGCAGCGGTGGGCACGGTACAGCCCCGGTGGTCCAGGCCCAGGGTCACCTGGACTGGCGCGAGATGGACCGCATGCACAAGAAGGGCGTCGAGGACTTCGTCGCCAACGCCAGCAAGCCGTCGGGCAAGTACGGGGGCCAGCCACTCGACTTCAAGATGGAAGGTGACGTTAAGGTGTTCAACCTGAACGCCGTCGCCACCAAATGGGAGGTTCGCCCCGGAGAGACAAAGGACGTCTTTGCCTACAACGGTGTCCTGCCCGGGCCGGAGATCCGCGTCACCGAGGGCGAGAAGGTCCGCATCGTCTTCAAGAACGAGCTGCCGGAAAGCACTGCGATTCACTGGCACGGTCAGAAGGTGCCAAACAATCAAGACGGCGTGCCGTTCGTGACGCAGCCGGTGATTGAGCCCGGCGCCACCTATACCTACGAGTTCGTCGCCAACCCGTCCGGCTCACACATGTACCACTCGCACCACAACGCCATGGAGCAGGTGGGCAAGGGTCTGCTCGGCGCCTTTATCGTTGATCCGAAGGATAAGAGCAAGCATCCCAAGTACGACAAAGAGTACACCATGGTGCTGAACGACACGCTGCTGGGCTTCACGCTCAACGGGAAGTCGTTCCCGGCTACGCTACCGCTGACTGCCAAGCTCGGTGAGAAGGTGCTCGTTCGCTACATGAACGAGGGGCTGATGAACCACCCTATGCACCTGCACGGTATGCCGTTCCAGGTCGTCGCCAAAGACGGCTGGCTGTTGCCACAACCGTACATGGCCGATACGCTCGACGTCGCTCCCGGTGACCGCTTCGACGTGATCATCGACTGCGACGCGCCCGGCTTGTGGGCATTCCACTGCCACACCCTGTCCCATGCCGAGTCGCCGCAAGGCATGTTTGGCCTGGTCACCGTCTTGATTGTCGAAGACCCCAACAAGGCGTAGGCTCCGAGTCTCATCACCGTGCCTGCGTTCCAGACCCGCCACCGCTCCCGCGCACCCCGCCGGGAGCGGTGGCGGCATTTTCGGCCACGATCGGCGGGCGCTGCCGCAGCGAACTGTCAGGGTTTGCCCCGCGCCATGGAATATCGCGCCGCGATATGTTGAAATGAAGCAGGGTCGCCTGCGGGGAGAACACGATGGCAACGATCACCGGCCCGGCCGTCCCGATGCGCCCGCCTGTCGCGCGTGACGATCGCAGCTTCCCGTGGTATGTCGGGGCAGCGCTCGGCATCGCCGTGTTGGGCGGGTTCGTGCTGGCGCTGCTGCTGCCGCTGGCGGCCGTCCTGCAGTGGGACTGGGGAGTGCGCTGGCGGGCTCTGGCCCAGGCGCACGGCCACCTGCAAATCGGCGGCTGGCTGGGCCTGTTCATCGCGGGCATGGCGCTACGTTTGGCGCCCCGCTTTGCCGGGCGGCCGCTGGCACTCGCCCGGCTGACACCGCTGGCGCTGGCGCTGCTGATCGCCGGGTTACTCGGAAGGGCGGTGGCACAACCGCTGCTCGATGTGCCCGGGATGCGCGCGCTGCTCCTGGCCGGCGCCGTCGCTGAACTGGCGGGGTGTGGCATCGTCACGCTGGCGCTCCTACGGACGCTGGCTCCGGCGGTGCGGACGCTGACCCCGGCGCCGCTGCTGATGCTGGGCGCCACCGGCCTGGTCGCGCAGGCGCTACTGGCGGCGGTGTGGCTGCCGGCCATCCACGCAGACTATCCGGCGCTTCCCAGCGACCGCAACGGCGCGCTGCTGACGGTGCAGTTCTTCGGGTTTGTGCTGCCGTTCGTCTTGGGCGTGTCGTTCCGAGCGCTGCCGACGTTCTTCAAGCACACGGCGCCGTCGCCCCGGCGTGCGGCGCTGATCGCCGCCGCGCTGGGACTTGGCGCCGGTCTGACGGCAGCCGGCTCCCTGCTCACCCCCGGATCGGGCGCCGCGCGTACCGGCGGAGCCGGGATGCTGCTGATCGCCGTCGCCGTTGTGACGGCGATCGCGCACACCGGTGTCTGGAAGCACGCGGAGCGGCTGCGGCCATCCGCGCGCGGCGCAGCGCTGCTGATTCGCACCGGTTACGTATGGCTATCGGTGGCGGCGCTGTGGCTGCTCTGGGACGGGGCGGGCGCCCTGGTCAGTGGTGACCCCGTGCCGGCGGCCCATGCCGACGGTATCCGGCACGTGCTGGCCCTGGGTGTGTTCACGATGCTGGTGTTCGGTATGGGACAGCTGATGCTGCCATGGCTGGCCATGCGCCGGCAGCGGCCCGGAGGCTACCGCGGTGAGACGTGGACCCTATGGGCGCTGCTGTCCTCCGCCACTGTGCTGCGCGTGACCGGCTCGCTGCTCGAGGCGCGGGGCGCCGGCACCGATCGCTACTGGTGGGTAGCAGCAGCGGGCACGCTCGGCCTGGCCGCCATCGCCTTCTTCGCCTTCACGCTATTGCACGCCCGCCGCGCACCCAAACCAGAGATACCGGTAATCGTGCGATGATGGCACCTCCCGACCCGATTGCCGTTCTGCTGGAAGAGCACCGAGAGGCATACGTGCTGTTCGATGCGCTCACCGCGGCGCTGGACGCGCTCGACCGCGATGGTCCCCAGGGGCTCACTGCCGCGCTGGTTGAATTGGAGCGGACTCTCGCATTCCTGCATACCGGCCTGGAAACGCACATTCGCAAAGAAGAACAACCACTATTCGTTCCCCTGCGAGCAGCACTGCCGGCGGATGATCGGCTGATCGAGGAGATGCTGGCCGAGCACGACCAGGCGCGGATGAAGCGCGATGACCTGCGTGACTTACTCGATGATCTGCTCAGCGGTCACGACGACGTGCGGGCCGAGCGGGGTGAACTAGCACTGGCGCTGGCGGGGGCGGAGCGCTCACCAGAGGGCCTGGCTGCGGTAAAGCGCTCCGCCCGCACGGTGCTGCGTACGCTGCACGTCCACTTTCAGAACGAAGAAGAGATCGTGTTTCCGCTCGCCAACGAGCTGCTGTCAGCGGAGCAGATGGCGGAAGCGGGACGGGCCATGGTACAGATTGACCTCGAGGAGGAAGCGACCATGCACCCAGCCACCGATCAGGCGCCTCTCATTCTGAACATTCCGGCCGAGCTAACGAAGCTGCGCGCCACCGCCGCGCTCGAGCGCGACGGCCGGACCGCAACTACCCTGCTGAAGGATGGCCCGCTGCGGATTCTGTTGGTGGCGCTGCGCAAGGGCGGCCGGCTGCTCGAGCACCCCACGCCGGGCCGGGTCGGCATCCAGGTGTTCGAGGGCGATGTGACGCTGCGTGCCGGCGACGCAGAGCACCGGCTCACCAGTGGCGACGAGATTTTGCTGACGCACGGGCAGAGGCACACGGTCGATGCGCACGCAGACAGTGCCCTCTTGCTGCACTTCGTCCTGCCATCATAGCTGGGCGCCGGCGGTGGCGCGGTGCGAACGCGCCTTACCAGCGGTGGCCGCTGTACCGCTTCGCCACCCTTGCACAGCCGGGCAACCTAGGATGCCTGGCGCGCCGCCATCATCGCCTGGGCCGCCAGCTGCGGCGCCGGCAGGCTGGCCAGGGTGACCGTGTGCTCATACAGCGGCTTGGCCGCAGCGTTGCGTTGCTCCTCGTACCATGCCAGCGCTTCCATCAGGTCGCGCTTCCCGCCCAACCCTTCCGTCAACGCGGTGGCCAGGAAGTCCACGTCACGCCAGGCATCGGACATGCCCGTGCCGGTGATCGGGTCCTTCAGATAGCCGGCGTCGCCAACCAGCGCCCAGCCGGGACCGAACGGCTTGCGGAACACGTTCTCGATTTCGGCCTCGCCGTCGAATCGCTCCACCCGCTGGGCGGCCCGTACCCGCTGCCCGAGTTCCGGCGAAATGCTGTCCATCGCCAGCAGGAAGTTGCCCTCGATGTCTTTGCGGAACTCCTCGAAACCGTCGTGCCGGAACTCCAGGCCGGCACAGGTGAGGCCGTCATTGGTGGGAAATAGCAGTGCAACCTGACCTTCACGGACATAGATCTCTGCCGTGTCGCCCAGCGGCAGGTCACGATAGTACGAGTAGTAGCCACTCGTGAAGGACGGCCGGACATCGTACACATCCGGTTTGACCGTGCGCGCAACGAACGAGCGCCGGCCGTCGGCGCCGATGACGATGCGCGACCGCTCCTCGACCACGCCTCCAGAACGATCACGGCCGCGGATGCCGGTGACCGCGCCGTCTTCGACGATCAGCCCCTGTACGGAGAAGCCTTCGCGCAGCTCGGCGCCCGCGGCAACCGCAGCCTGCGCGAGGATGTGATCGAGTACCGTCCGGCGTGGACACAGCGCCTCACTCACCTCACCGCCAGGAACAACGGGCACCGTCATCCGGGTAAAGCCGAAGTCCACGGCGGTGTTGCGGATGGGCGGGCAGCCGCTGGCAAGGACCTGATCAAGCACGCCCCAGCGGCGAAGGTAAGCCAGCCCCCACGGATGCAGGTAGTGCGTGGACATGATGTCGCTGGGAAAGGTGGAGCGGTCTACGAGCAATACGCTGAAGCCCTGGCGGGCCAGCAACATCCCCAAAGGGGCGCCTGCACAACGGGCGCCCACTACAGTCACGTCGTACATGGCGATGCTCTCCCCTGCTCCGCGCTCATCCGGTACTTGATTTCCCGGTTCCCCATGCTACGGAGTCGCGTGCCCGTGATCATACGGTGTCAGACTGCGCATGACCAGGGGTGCGGCCAGCACCGTGCTTGTGCGCCGCTGCGCAAACGCCTTCACCGTAAGAATGCGCATCCGGTACGATGACGGTGGCGCGCTGTGCGCCGCCAGCAGGCTCCGCCAGGGAGACGCCCTATGTACGGTAAGGGGATCGCCAAGGGATTGGCGATGACAGCCAAGCACCTGTTCCGTAAGCCGGTAACAGTGCAGTTCCCCGAAGAGACCCGGCCGATTCCAGCCCGAGCGCGCACCAACCTGCTGTGGTTCGACGAGCGATGCACCGGCTGTTCGACCTGCGCCCAGGCCTGCCCCGACGGCTGCATCCTGGTGCAAACCGCCCCCAATCCGGACGGCACATTGGAGAAAGTCCGGTACGAGATTGACTTCCGGCTATGCATGTACTGTGGTCTGTGTGCCGAGGCGTGCCCGTACGAGGCAATTCAGGTTGGTGGCCGCCTCGATGACGCGGTGTACGTGTTTGACAACATGTACCGTGACAAGCACGCGCTGACCGTGTTTGCGCGTGACTACCTGGCCAACAACCACTGGACCTACCCCAACGGCATGAAGGCGCCCTTCGGCAACGACCGGGCCGAGGCCGTGACGAAAACCGAGTAACCGTCCGCGCCTTGCCGGCTGGGCGCCGTGTTACCCACGAGCACACGTGCCCGGAAATGCGCAGCACGTACGCGAAGGATGTACGCAGTGGCGACGATCACGATTGACGGCAAGACCGTGACCTGCCCGGATGGCGCAACACTGCTCGAAGTCTGCAAAGACGCGGGCGCGTACATGTCGGCACTGTGCTACATCGATGGCCTGCCGCCGTACGCCGGCTGCCGGTCTTGCCTGGTCGAGGTGGAAGGCGGCCGCGGGCTGCAACTGTCTTGCACCACCAAGGTCACTGACGGCATGGTAGTGCGCACCACCACAGACGAAGTCCGTGAGGGGCGTAAGGCGGTCGTTTCCATCATCCTCGCCAACCACTCCGATCGCTGCCTCACCTGCCATCGCCGCGAGCATTGTCACCCCGGCGACATCTGCCTGCGCGACGACGTCGTCACACACCGCTGCGTCACCTGCCCCAAGAACTATCGCTGCGAGCTGCAAGCCACCTGCGAGATGGTGGGCATGTCCTCCTACGAACCGTGGGAGGGTGAGGCACGCTCGTTCTACAGCATGCCGGAGCACCCCCCGGCCGACCGGGCCAACCCTTTTCTCGAGTTCGACCCGAAGATGTGCATTATCTGCACGCGCTGCGTCCGCGCTTGCGACGAACTGCGCCACACCGGCGCCATCACCCTGGCCGGTCGTGGCTTCTCGACTCGCATCGCCTTCGGCGCCGGTGGCCGCATCGATGAATCCAACTGCGACTACTGCGGCGCCTGTATCGATGTCTGCCCCACGGCCACGTTGCTGGAGTCGCCGCACAAGTGGACATCCCGCCCGGATGCCTGGGTGGAGACGGTCTGCCCGTACTGCTCGGTCGGCTGCACCATCAAGCTGGCGGTCAAGGATGGTAGGGGCGTGATGGTTCGCCCCAGCAAGATCAACCCCGTCAGCTGGGATCAGATCTGTGTACGCGGCCGCTTCCACTATGACGCGCTGAAGGCGCGCGACTATCTCAAGTCCCCGCTCATCCGCCGGGGTGACGTGATGGCGCCCATCTCGTGGGATGAGGCTATCGCCACCACTGCCACCCGCCTGGCCGAGATCATCCGCCAGCACGGCGCAAGTGCCGCCGGTGTGCTGGCCGGGCCGCTGCTGATGAACGAGGAGGCGTACACGGCCCAGAAGCTGGCGCGCGCCGTGCTAGGTACCAACAACATCGACTCCACCAGCGGCGCCGTCGCGCGGGCCACGGCGGCGGCGGTGCGGGGCGCCTTCGGTACCGAAGCCCTCCCGGCCGACATGACCAGCTTCCGTACCGCAACACACATCCTCGTCGTGGGTGACGACCTAGAGCAAGCGCATCCGGTTGCAGCACTGCGCCTTAAGGACGCCGTTACCTACAACCGCGCCCGACTGGTGACCGTCTCCCCACGCTGGACGGAGATGGTGGACTTCGCCGGCGCCTGGCTGCGACCAGCCCCTGGCGACGAAGGAGCCACGCTCAGCGCCCTGGTACGAGCACTCCTGGGAGATCCCGAGCGGCGGCAGGCCCTCACGGCATCTGGCGTTGGTGGCGTCGCCCAGTTTGCCGGAGGCGCGACCAGCGACCTGGATGGCTTTGCTGATGCGCTGGCGATCCTGCGCGAAGCCGCCGCCATGGGCGAGCAGGCGCGTGTTGCCATCGTCTTCGCCCCCACGCCGGTCAACGCCTGGATGCAGGGTGAGATCGCCCGAGCCGCTGCTAACCTGGCAATCGCCGTCTGCGGACCAGAGCGCGCCGCGGAGTCGCTGTTTGTCATGCCGCCGGACATCAACAGCAACGGCCTGCGCGACCTGGGCGTCACGCCGGACATGCTTCCCGGTCATCAGCCGGCAGATGATGCACAGGCTCGCACAAGTCTCGAGCGGAGCTGGGGCGGTTCGATCCCGGCTTCGGCCGGTCAGACGCTGGCACAGATGCTCGCGGCGGCGCGCGCGGGTACGCTCAAGGCGCTGGTGGTCATCGGCGACAACCCTTTGCTGACCTCCCCGGACAAGGCGGGGGTTCGCGCCGCACTGGAGGCGCTCGACCTGCTGGTGGTGATTGACGCCACCATGACGGATACCGCCGAACTGGCGCACATTGTCCTGGCCGACGCCGATGTGTACGGCAAGGCCGGCAGCTACACCACCGCAGACCGGCGGGTGCTGCGCCGGAACGCGGCCACGGTACCGGCAGGCGCCGCACGCCCCGCGCTCACCACACTCGCAGCACTGGGCACACGCCTGGCCGCCGAGCGTGGCCTGAACATCAGCTTCGCAGGCGAACCACAGGCGGTGATGGCCGAGATCGCCGCGCTGACGCCGCTGTATGCCGGCAGCCGGTACGACGAAATGCTGCAGAGCAGCCGGCAGCAGATGTTCGATGGTGCGGCCGGCCGGCCGGCGCCGCAGTTGATCCAGCTCGGCGACCGCACCACCCGGCAACCGGATGCCCTGGGCCTGGCGCTGATGACCGGCCGCGGCCAGTTCACCAGCCTGGAGGCCGCGGCCCTCCACCGCCGTGACGCCGACAAGCTGCACCGCGAGGAATACCTGGAAGTCAGCCCCGAGGATGCGCAGCGCTTGGGCATCAATGACGGCGATGAAGTGACTCTCCAGAGCGAGCAAGGCGCACTCACCATGCGCGCCCGTGTGACCGACGCCCAGCCGCAGGGAGCGGTCTGGGCGCCGCTCCTGTGGGATGGCGGCGCGGTCACCGCCCTGCTGGGCGCGGAGAACGGCCCCGCCCCGCAGGTGCAGGTGCGGGTGCGTACGCCGGCGCGCGCCTGACGCGATGCCATTCTGCCACGGGAGATCAGCCGGAGCCGGGCGAACCGCCGCCCGGCTCTTCGCTGCTGCATCGATCCGGGTTTCGCCGGATGCGCGGCCGTCCGGTGGGTTCGAGACCCAGAGTGAACTGAACTGCAAGTGCTCTGCCCAGGGCGGAGAGAGGAGCCGGCGTGAACATCCTGCGCAGCCAATACGGGGAGATTCACTGTCTGATGTGCGGGCGGTATCTCGCGGACATCGAAGCGGACGCAAACGGCCGGATGAAGCTGGGACGGGCACGCAACGGCGAGAACCCGGCCCGCTCAGTGTGGGTGAAGGCGGGCAGGCTGCACTGCGCTCGCTGCGGCGGTCGCGCCTTCGTTGAGTGGGATCTGATGCCGTCCGGAGCGGCGGCCGAGTTCAAGCAGGCTGCCTAAGACGGGGCGCCGTGACGTCAGGGCCGCTCGGTTCCTCCTGCCGGGCGGCCCTGGTGTGACTTGACCCGGCCCGACGCCGATGCTCCAATGGCCGCAAGCCAACCGCCGCTCGGCCGGCCGCGGGTCCTCGGTCGCGGCGCAGGAGCAGCGAGCCATGCCACTCCGCAGCCCCGAACAGTATCGCGCCGCGCTGCGCGACGGTCGCACCGTCTACTACCGTGGTCAGTTGGTCGATGACGTCACCGCTCACCCCGTTATCGGCATCGCGGTCAATCATGCCTGCATCGACTACGCCATGGCGGAGGAGCCAGAGTTCCGCGACCTGGCGTTAGTGGAGGGACCCAACGGCCCGTACTCCCGCTATTACAAACTGCCTGAGAGTGCAGACGATCTGCTCCAGCGATCAGCCCTGATCGAGCAGGCGACGGCGCTTGGGCGGACGCTGGTGGTGCTGATCAAGGAGATCGGCACCGACGCCCTCTTCGGCCTGCACGTTCTCTCGAAGCAGGTCGATGCCACCCTGGGTACGGGATATCATCCGCGTGTGCGGGCCTTCTACGAACACTGCCGCGACAACGACCTGGCGCTAGCCGTCGCTCAGACCGACGTCAAGGGTGACCGCTCCCGCGGCCCTTCTGACCAGGAGCACCCCGACTACTACGTCCGCATCGTCGAGCAGCGCCCAGACGGTATTGTGGTGCGTGGGGCGAAGACTCATACCTCGAACACGACGCATGTGGATGAGGTGATCGTGCTGCCCACCCGCGCGATGGGGGAGAAGGACGCGGATTACACCGTTGCGTTCGCTGTGCCGGTCAACACCCCCGGACTGAAACTCGTTGCCAGCCCCTTTGGCTCACACGGCGAGTCGAAGGATCCCTTCGAATTCCCGATCACAGCGCGGCACAAGATGGTGGAAACCACCACGATCTTCGATGACGTGTTTGTGCCAAACGAACGGGTCTTCCTCTGCAAAGAGTGGCAGTATGCCGGGCCGCTGGCGATTGGCTTTGTCGAGTTTCACCGCTTCACCGCTATCTCGTACAAGCTGCCGCTGGTCGATGCGCTCGTAGGCGCCGCACAGATGATGGCGGACTACAACGGCATCAGCCGCGCAGCGCATGTGCGCGACAAGCTGATTCACCTGGCATCCTATGCGGAGACGCTGCGCGCGCTCACCCATCACGCTGCGCTGAAGTGCCAGGTGCGTGACGGGATCGCGGTGCCGGACCCGCTCACGGTGAACATGGCCAAGTACCACTTCGCCCACAACTACCACGCCGCCGTCCAGGATGTGCAGGATATCGCCGGTGGGCTGTTGGTGACTGCACCGGCCGCGGAGGACGTCTTCTCCGAAGAACTCGGGCCACTACTGGACCGCTATTACGGCGGGCGGCCGGGGGTGAGCGGGCGAGAACGGCTGCGCGCGATGAACTTCGTCAAGGATCTGACCAGTTCGGACTACGGCGGCTATCAGGAAGTACTCGCCATCCACGCCGAAGGCAGCCTTGAGGCGGAGAAACTGATGATTGCCCGCAGCCACGACAGCCGCCGGACGGTGTCGTTGGTCCGCCAGATGGCCGGTCTCACCGGCTGAGACGTGACGATGGAGGCACGCGGGCCGGCGCTTCACCCGCCCGCCCGCGCCGGCATGGATACGCTGCCGTTGTTCCCGCTCAACACCGTGTTGTTCCCGGGTGCGACCCTGCCGCTGCAGATCTTCGAGCCGCGCTATCTAACGATGGTGCGGCGGTGTGTCGACGGGCAAGCGCCGTTCGGCGTGGTGCTGATCCGTTCTGGGAAAGAGGTGGGCGGGAACGCCGAGCCGTACGAGGTCGGCACGACGGCACGCATCGTCGAGGTCAAGCGCTTGGGGAGCGGCCGGCTGCATATCATCGCTCGCGGCATGCAGCGCTTTCGCATCGTCTCTACCAGCCAGGATCAGCCGTACCTGACGGGCGAGGTCGAACTGCTCAGTGACCGGGATGATGACAGCCCGCTGGCAGCCGGCGCTATGGACCGCGCCGCCACCCTGTTCCGCGAGTACACCCAGGCAGGGCTGGCGATTAATGGTGAATGGAGCCGGGAGATCGCGCTACCTGCCCGCCCGGGGGCACTGGCCGACTTCGTGGCATCCCGGCTTGAGCTTGAGGCCGCGACCCACCAGCGCCTGTTGGAGGAGCTGTCGGTGCTGAGACGGCTGGCAATTGAGCGGCGGCTGCTCGAGCCGGCGGTGCAGGCGCGGGTCTATCAGCTCGAAGGCGCTCGTCGCGCCCGTTACGGCGCCTTTGGCGTGTGGAACTGAAGTGGGTGATAGCGCGCGTGACCGCAGGCGCGAGCGGCTCGTGCGGGTGGCCGTGGCAGAAAGCTCCCTCACCGCCGAGATGATTCGCGAATCGCTGGAGCAAGCGGGAATCCCCGCCATGCTGCGCAATCTCGATGCTGCCTCGGTGACGCTCGGCGGTAGCGCTGCTGCGCCCTGGTCGGTTGAGGTGTTTGTATTGGAGCACGATGCGCCGCTGGCGTCTGCCCTACTGGGTGGCACGCCCGTTCCTGAGGCGCTTCCGCCGCCCGCCGTGGGGAGCGGGGTGCCGGCGCGGCGTCACTGGTGGCGGCGGCTGACGGGGCGCCTCTGACACCTACTGCACGATCTGTTCGATGGTCTCAAATGCGTAACCGGCATCGCGCAGGCCCTTGATGATCGCGGGCAGTGCCGGGCCATCCTGCGACTGCGCGCCTACGTGAAAGACGTAGATCGCTCCTGGCTGGGCCATGCGCAGGCAGCGATCAATGATCTGCCCGGCCGAGTAGCGCATCCAGCCGCCTGAGTCCACCGTCCACAGCACGTTGTACTGATACCCTACCGCGCCGATGTCCCGCAGCACCGAGCCATCGGTATCGCCGTACGGCGAGCGGAAGAACGGCGCCGTCTCTGCTCCCGTCAGGTCACGGATGACTTGCTCGGTGCGCTGGATTTGCCACCAGCGCCGCGCCTGGCTCTGCGGGCCTCGGCCCGTTGACAGGCCGGTGAACGAATCGTGGTCATAGGAATGGTTGATCAGACGATGGCCCTCTCGCACCATGCGGACTACCAGGTCGGGATGCTGCTCCGCCCACACCCCGGTCATGCCAAAGCTGGCCGGTATACCGAGGTACAACAGCACATCGAGGATGTACTCGGCGTAACCGCGGTCCGCCCCGGCGTCGAACGTCAGCGCCACGGACCGCCGCGAGGTCACCCCGCGGTCAATGGCGGCGGCCACGATGGCAGGGGCGGGGGCAACCTCCGCTACTCCAGTGCCGCCGCCGGCGACCACCGGCATAGCTGCGGTGGGAGCAGCCGCAGCCTCTCGGACGAACGCCCGTTCGGGATTCAGGCGGCGGCCAGACGCGACGAGCACGAGGCTTGCCAGAGCGGCGAACCCGATCAGCCGGGCACGGCGGGGCAGCATTGCTATTCTCCGTGTGCAATCACCCAGCAGCGCCGGGCATCCTCCAGTAGCTCCGCCGCAATGTCAGGGCCGGACCAGCCGAGCAGCACGTGCCGGCGGGTGAACCATCGCCACATAGCATCCAGACGTTCGGCAGGGAGGTCGCGGATATCGCTGATACCGGCGCGCCGCGGGTCCATGGCGACCAGCTTGCTGTCGCCGTCGCTGCGTCGCAGCACGCCTATCAGCCTGACATGGAGTCGATCACCCGGCCTGCACGCCGCCTCACGCAGCAGCAGCATATCCAGTAGCTCGCCATCGGCGGGTGCGAGCGCGCCGGGGATACAGCCGTAGTGCTCCGGCGGCGCGCTCTTGTCCTGGCGCTCGAGCCGTCGCAGCCCGCCGGTCTGCTCGTCCCACTCGTGCCGGACATCATCTCCGGCGATCCACTCGACAACGACGTCAACCAGCGGCCCGGCGATCATGGGATGACCGTCACCTTGAGCGCGTGGCTGCCTTTATCATCCGCCACAGCGAACGCCTCCTCCACCCGTTCCAGCGGCAGCCGGTGCGTGATGAGCGTTTCGACGGCCTGCCGGTGCGCGGCGATCAATGCCAGAGCCCGGTCAAAGTCAGCGATGCCGTCGGGAGCGCGTCCGTATGTGATTGCTCCTACCACACGGATTTCCTTCAGCACCACCGCCAGCGCGTCAATCCGCGGCGGGTGCAGGAATACACCGAGCACGCATAGCCGTCCCCCGGCGCGTAGCAGTGCCGGCGCTTGAAGCAGCGTGTCCGCCTCGCCGCCCACGGTTTCAATCGCGGCGTCAAACGGCTGCTCCCGCGCCGCTGCTGCCAGTTCGCGCGCACCAGCCTCGCTCGCCTCATACACGTGGTCTGCGCCGAACTGCCGGGCGGCGGCGATCTGATGCGGGTAGCGGGCGGCGGCCGTCACCTCGGCGCCGGCAGAGGCGGCCGCCAGAATGGACAGCAACCCAATCGTACCGCTGCCCTGGATCAGCACCCGCTCACCTGCCTGCACCTCCGCCAGCCGGATGCCGTGAATGGCCACGGCCGCCGGTTCGGCCAGTGCCGCGGTCGTGAAAGGCAGCCCGTCCGGCAGCGGGAATAGCGCGTAGGCCGGCACGCGCACGTATTCTGCCAGCCCGCCGTCTTGCCCCGCGCCAAACAGCACTCGACCACGACAGACCTGGTAGTCCCCCCGGAGGCAGGCGGCGCAGGCGTGGCAGCACGCCAGTGGCTCGACAACCACCCGGTCACCGGGCTGCCGGCCACTGACGCGCTCGCCAAGTGCAGCCACCTCGCCGGCGATCTCGTGGCCGGGGATCGCGGTACGGCCGCGCGGGCCAGCGCGGTAGGTGTGCAGGTCGCTTCCGCAGATGCCGCAGGCGCGCACCCGAACGATCACCTCGTCGGGACCGGGCTCTGGTCGGGGAGCCTCCCGCACCGACACCTGTCGCACACCCGTGAATACCGCTGACCGCATTGCCGAGCCTCCCCGGCCACGATACTACCAGAGCGATCCGCCAAGCGGAGGCTCTGCCCGAGCGGTAGAATGGCACAGGGGATGGGGGATGCAGCTGCTCAACGACATGACTCCCTGGTGGGGGATGACCGAGGGACAGCCGCGCTCGCTGGCCGAGCTGGTGGCGAACGGCACTTTGACCGTGGATGCCGGCGCGATGCTGTGGTGGGCCATGGAGCGCGGTGTATCGCTGCTTGTGGCAGCCCTGCCCCGGCTAGCGGGGAAGACCACACTGGCCACTAGCCTGCTGCCCTTTCTGCCGCCCGATGCACGCCTCTACACAGTGGCCGGGCCACACGACCCCGTCGCACCGGGAGAGGGCGACGGGCCGCTGTATCTGCTGATCAACGAGCTGAGCGACCATACGCCGCTGTATGTCTGGGGCGCGGCGGCACGGCGATCCTTCGCCCTCGCCGAGCGTGGCGCCCGGCTACTGGGCACGCTGCACGCCGATGGCGCGGACCATGCGGCGGCGGTGCTGATGGGCGAACACGGCCTGCCGGCCGCGCAGGCGGCCCGGGTCGATCTGGTGGTGACGCTGCGGGCGCGGCGCACGCCGGCAGGTATCGAGCGCCGGGTCGTGCAAATCGGTCTACTGGGCGTGACGGCAGGGCGGCTCACGGCCGTGCCGGTAGCGGCGTGGGATGCCGGCCGGGCGGGAGCCACGCCCCCGCCGGAAGGCATCGCTGCGCTCGCGGCCCGCTCCGGTGTGACCGCGGAGCAAGCGCGGCGGGCCATCAACACAAGGTCAGCCGTCCTAGCGGGCCTGGTGGGGCGTCAGCAGCTAGAATGGACGAGTATGGTCGAATCTGCCCGCACCGTCGCGCGTCAAGAGGCCGATCATGCCACGACGTGAACGCGACCCACGCCGGGACCAGCGACGTGATGATTGGGACGATGACCGGTGGCAACCGCAACGGCGTGCCCCCAGGCGGGGCAAGGATCCACGTTCGGCCGGACGAGAACACCGGCGACCGGCGCAGCCCGACCTCTCCGTGCCTCCGCTGATGCGGACACCGGAGCCTGTCATACTTCCGCTGGTCTGTGGTAGCTGCCGCGAGTGGTTCGCACACGATACCGGCGGGCGCGGCTCCTGCGATCATCCGGGTAGTGGCTTCTTCGCACCGTGGTCAGACACGGCAGCCTGTCAGTTCTTCAACCCCCGTCGCTAATCAAGCGCCTTTGCCGCCTGCTGTTGCATCGAGCGGTATGCCTGTTCCAGGACGGCGCTCAGCGTTCGCCGATCGGAAATGAACGAGGGCAACCCCACGTCCCTCAATACGGCCACTCCTGCCGGCTGGCCGGAGGGAGCAGCGATCTCAGGCAGCGGGCCGGCGCCCTGCCAGAAGTCTGACGGTGACGCATCATCGGCCGGTACGACCGCAGGCGCCGCTACCGGAGCCGGACGCGCTGCACGGAGCGTCGACAGCATCGACTCGATCGGCGCCCCACACAGGATAGGCAGGATGAGCGGATTCTGTGCGATGACGTCACCGGCGTTCAAAATCACGGCGATGATGTGCTTGCACGGCCTTTCGTAGTCATCGCAGCTGCACTCCGGGTCCAGGGCGGCGAGGTCGTCGATCAGAAGTGAGCCACCGGCCCGCTGCACAAGGGCATCCACATCGGGCGGCAGCTCGCCTGCCAGCAATGCTGCCTCATAGCGGACTTCTGCGGCCATGTCCGCAACGACCTGCTCCCACAGGTCCAGCGGAAGTACGGGGATGCTCAGTCGCACGTCATAGTTCCACCAGCCACGGCCGCGCACCTGGCCGATGATCTCTCCGGTGTAGAAGTACACACGTATCACCCGGCCGGTGCGCGCGTATGATCGCCCGCGCTGCAGCCGTCCGCGATCGTCCACACCGTCCAGCAGCTTCAGCCACTGCTGCTGCCACCACCTACCAGTGATTGCCCGCCGCTGGTTACCTGGAGTTGCGATCATCCGGCTACTCCTCGACCGCGCCGGCGCGCAGGCCGAGCAGATCGCGCAACTGCTCGGTACTCATCTCGGTGAGCCACGCCTCGCTGGCGCCGGTGATCGTCTCCGCCATTGCCGCCTTACGTTCAATCAGCAAGTCGATGCGCTCTTCCAGCGTGCCGGCGCAGATGAACTTGTGCACCTGCACGTTCCGGTGCTGGCCGATACGAAAGGCACGGTCGGTAGCCTGGTTCTCCACGGCGGGATTCCACCAGCGGTCATAGTGGAACACGTGCGCGGCGCGGGTCAGGTTCAGCCCGGAGCCGCCGGCCTTGATGGAGAGGACGAAGATACGCGGCCCCTGCTCTTCCTCCTGGAAGCGGCGCACCATCGCGTCCCGTTCGAGTGCGGGGGTACCGCCGTGGAGAAACAGCACCTCCCCACTCAGCGCTTCAGTGAGATGCCGCTGCAGCAGGGCTCCCATCGCGGCAAACTGGGTAAAGACCAGCGCCCGGTCATCAACCGCCACCACCTCTTCAAGCATCTCGGTTAGCCGCGCCAGCTTGCCGCTGCGACCTGCCAGGCGGCTGTTGTCGCTCAGCATCAGCGCGGGATGATCGCACGTCTGCTTGAGGCGGGTGAGCGCCGCCAGCACCCGCCCGCGCCGGCCAAACCCTTCACTCTCCCCAATCTGTTTCATCGCGTCGCGCACCACGGCCTGATAGAGCGTCGCCTGCTCCTTGGTCAGCGTGCAGAACACCTTCATCTCGTTCTTCTCGGGTAGGTCGCTGATCACGTGCCGGTCGGTCTTGACGCGCCGAAGGAGAAAGGGCGCAACCAGCGTCCGCAGCCGCGCCGCCGCTGCCGCATCCTGCTCCTTCTCGATGGGTACGGTGAACCGCCGCCGGAAGTCTTCGCCTGAACCGAGATAGCCGGGATTGAGAAACTGGAAGATGCTCCACAGGTCCGACAGCCGGTTTTCCACCGGTGTGCCGGTCAGTGCGGCGCGCCAGCCGGCCGGCAGCCGGCGCGCAGACTGCGCCGCCTTGGTGGAGGGGTTCTTGATGTTCTGCGCTTCGTCGAGGATCACATCTGCCCACTGGATGCCGGCCAGCGCATCAGCGTCGCGGTGGAGCAGTGGATAGGCACTGATCACGACGTCGTGGCGCGCCGCCTGCTCGGGCAATCGCTCCCGCTCGCGCTTCGCACCGTGATGGACGAGTACGCGCAGGCCCGGTGCGAACCGGGTCAGTTCATGCCGCCAGTTGCCGACCACGGAGGTGGGGCAGACGATCAACGATGGCGGGTGGGGACTGCCGGTGCGGCGGGTATGGAGTAGCAGCGCGATCACCTCAACGCTCTTGCCCAGGCCCATGTCGTCAGCCAGGCAAGCACCCAAGCCGAAGCGTCGCAAGGTCGCCATCCAGGACACGCCGGTCTGCTGGTAGTGGCGCAGTGTGCCGGTGAATCCAGGCGGCTCGACGGTCTCCTCGCGGGCGGCGCCGCTGATCTCCGCCAGTACCTGATCAAACCACGGATCAAGGGTGACCGACTCCAGCGGCGGCCCGCTATCTGTCTCCGGCGCCAATGCCAGGTGCATGGCCGTGGCCAGGGTAGATTCGCCATCCGGACGGCGCTTGAGGAAGGCAAGCACCTGCTCAACCGCCTCCGGCTGCAACTCCACCCACTGCCCGCGTACCTGTACCAGCGGCTCTTTCATCCGAGCGAGCGCCTCAAACTCGGCGCGCGTAAGGGTGGCATCGCCCACCGCCACCTGCCAGTCAAACTGGGTGATGGCATCCATCCCAAACAGGCCATGGCCCTCTGGGCGCTCCGTCTTGCGGGCACGGCTGATATTCAGACGCACACCCAGCCGGGCCAGAAAGGCGGGCACGGTGACGGCGATGTCTTGCTCCCGCAATGCCGCCGCCGGCTGCCTGATGAAGGTGAACGCTTCAGCCGCCGTCATGGTGCAATGCTCCGGCAACGCGTCGCGCAGCCCGGCCGCGATGGCCGGTACAAGCGACGCAGCGCGGCCCAACTCGCGCAACAGCAGGCTGGCCGGATCAACCCC
Source organism: Chloroflexota bacterium (assembly GCA_963170165.1). Classification (GTDB taxonomy): domain Bacteria; phylum Chloroflexota; class Dehalococcoidia; order CAUJGQ01; family CAUJGQ01; genus CAUJGQ01. The sequence goes on from CAUJGQ010000034.1 coordinate 35,848, forward strand.
ATTGCGCGTAAGCACCGATAGCACCGCCGAACGCTGGTGCCAGACAGCGGCCGCCGGCACCAGCAGGCTGGGATCGTCGCGCGCCTGGAGGAAGTAGACCAGCCGCCAGGGTTCCGCAGCGCTCTCCGGTGGCTCCAGCCGCAGACTGAGCCGGAATGGCGCCGCGTGCGCATCCGGCTCGCCCAACACCGGCGAGAGCCACTGGCGCACCAGCGGCGCAATCGGGCTGAGCGAACCGGCATCGTGACGGTCGTCGCTCCCGATGCCAAGATCGGCCAGCCATGCTGCCGCGCTCCCACCCAGCCACCAGCGGCGTGGTGGGCGCACGCTTTGCACCGACTGGCGGGCGCAGGCATCGGCAATCTTGGCCAGGAAGTCACGCAGGCTCGTAGATGGGGCAGGTGGCTCATCCACAAACCGGCGGGTCAAGGCGGCAGCCGCCGGCGGCATTGCGCGGAGCAGCGCCGCGAACCGTTCCGCATCCTCAGGATGGTCCAGCAGCGGCAGCCACCGGCCCTCGTAGCGTCGCGGACTGCGCGTAATTGTCGGTACGAGCCGGCCTCGGTAGACCAGATCCAGCGCGTAGCGGTAGGCGGTGGCCCACAGAAGTAGGTCTGGCGCGACGTGGAACGGCTGCCCGCCGCCGTGGCCGAGCGCGGCAAGCAGGGCGCCGGCGTCGTGGGGCGGCAACAGCAGGGCCTCAATTCGCCAGCGAGCATGGCTGGCCTGTGGCTGCAGCTCGCCCCCTGCGTCGGGTGAGGGGAGCGGCCCCTGCTCGTTTGTTGGCAGGCTGGCATACAGGACAGCGCTCTCTGCGCCCGGTGCGGGCAGGCAGCCGGCCGCCAGTGCTGCTGCCAATTCTGGCACACGTGCGGCAAATGGGTGCAGCTTGCCCGGCGCAAGCCGTCGCGCTGCGCGCGCTGCAACGTGCTCCGGCGATTCGGCCCAGATTGCCAGGCGTGGCTCGCGGCCACCGACCGCGGGTAGCCATGCCCCGTGCAGCACCAGCATCGGTGGCCGCCTCCCGCTCGATGGTAGCCGAAAGCCCTGGCTCTGGCGGCCCGCGGTAGGCAAACACCCCCGGCGGTGCTACACCGGGGGTGTGGCGGGATCGCCGGTGGTCAGGAGGCCGGCGCCGGCTCCATCACCAGCGGGGTATCATCGCGGTTGGCCCATTCGCGCATCGAGCCGTCGTACATCTTGATACGGTCGTAGCCAAGCAGGGAGAGGACGAATGCTCCGTGCGCCGCACGGATACCACCCTGTCAGTACGTGGCTACTTCCTGCTCGGGGTTAATGCCGGCCTCGCGCAGCATGGCGCGCAGCTCAGAGGCAGGCTTGAACACTCGGCGGTCATCTCGCGTCACGAAGTTCAGCCACTCCAGATGCACCGCGCCCGGCACATGCCCGGTGCGCTTGTTGCCGCGGTCGTTGGTGCCCAACCACTCCTCGTCGGTGCGCAGATCGAGGATGGCGCTGCCTTCTCGCCCCACCATCGCCTTCAGCTCGTCGATCTTGCAGACGATGGCGTCGTTGGCGGGCTTGACGGTGAAGTTGCCGGCGGCGGGCCGGGCCTGGTGGAATGTCGCGGGCCGTCCCTCGGTGAGCCAGCGATGCCAGCCACCGTTGAGCACCTTGGTATTGGTGTGGCCGTAGTAGTTCAGCACCCACCACAAGCGTGCCGCCACCAGCGCGTTGTTGTCGTCGTAGGTGACGACGGTCGTGTCGTCCGAGACGCCCAGCCGCCGCATCAATTCCTGGAACTGCTCGGGCTGCATGACGTAGGTATCGTTGGTGGGGTCCTTGATATAGAAGTGAACCGGTAGCCCCACCGCCCCCGGGATATGCGCCCGCCGGTAAGCCTCCAGTGTGACGCAATCAATGATCCGTACCTTGGGATCGTCCAGGTGCTGCGCCAGCCAGTCTGGCTCGGCCAGCAACTCCGGGCGGGCGTACCCAGCATCCGCCGTCATCGCCTGTGCTCCTTTATCCCCGCTTGCACCGGGATGCAGGCAGTATACGGCGAACGGTGGTCCGGCGTTATGGGTACTGCAGCAGCGCCCGCACATCCTTCTCCGGCCGGACGAACAGGAAGTCGGCAACGTAGCCGGCAGGCATAGCATGGAGCTCAAACCGCTCGCCCACATGCGCAAGCTGGTGGCGCTGCACGTCGAAGTCTGCCAGCGGAATGAGCCCCGTCTCCGTCAGCGCGTAGCCCGTGTATCCCAGCCCAAGCAAGTAAGCAAACGTGCCGCGGATGTCCCGCTCCTGGTGCCGCTGCTCGATCTCCACCAGCAACGCGGGCCGGTCGCGCCGCAGCAGCGCCTCGGCGCCGCGCAGCGCCGCGTACTCGTGCCCCTCAACATCGCACTTGATGAAAGCCACTGGCGGTCCGCCCTCCGGCAGCAGGTCATCCAGACGGGCCAGAGGCACGGAGACCGATTCGTGGGCGATGGCCGTACGGGCAGCCGGAACGGATAGGCTGGCAAGCGCGCCGAAACGGCGGCCCTCCGCCAGGGGAATTTGTAGATCAGCCGTGCCATCGTGGTCGGAGAGGGCGACGGCGTGCACCGTCACGTTCGCCCGCCGGCCGCGGATCGCCTCCAGAGAGGCGCGGTTGGCGGGGTCGGGCTCGAACAGGTGCACATGGCCGCTCGGGCCGGCCAGCCCTGCCAGCCGCCAAGCGTACATCCCCCAGTTGGCGCCGATATCCAGCACCGTATCGCCGGGGCGGACGAGCGTCTCCATTACCTTCAAGGGCAGATCGCCGTGGCGGCGCTCGCGCATCCAGGCCAGCCGCGCAGCCAGTGGCGGACGGTGCTGGCGCGCCACCCGGATCATCCCACCCACGACATCCACCATGCTCGTACCCTCCCGCGCGAGGATATGGAGCAACGGTTGAGTGCGGCGTGACGCTGTGTGACGGTCGGGTGCCGCCGGCGGCTAGCGGTCACCGTGGTGATGGATCAGGCGGTAGATGGTGTCGCGCACCTGCTGGGCGTTTGTGATCGGGCCGAAGCCACTTTCGCCGCCACTCTCCCCTGCCGTTTCAAAGCGGACGTAGCCAAGACCGTACCACTTCTTGATCAGCGTCACGTCCTGGATGCGCCACATCGGGTCGGTGTGCTCGGTGCGGTTGAGGATACCTTCGTAGGTCACGATGCGGTCCGGGTAGATGACCATGCGGTTGGTGCGGTAGACCACCCACCAGTACGCGCAGAACAGCACCGTGATCAGTGCCAGCACGCCCACGCCGATCACCGGCAGGTCCAGATACACCCAGCCGCCGAGGATGGCGATCAGCGTCACCCATACCGCCCAGATGCGCGGCCGCACCAGGTAGCGCAGGATGCTGATCCGCACCTCCACCAGCGGTGCGGTGCTCTCCCCGGTCGCGGTGGAGACCACCGGCCGCGGAGCGGCTGCCTCGGCCGGTGCGCCGCAGTTATTGCAGAACCGGGCGCGGCCCGTAAGCGGCGCACCACAGGATGGGCAGGTCGCTGGCATGGCGGGTCCCTCCGGTGTCCGCTCGCAGTATACCGCCGCCGTGCCGTTCCCTATGCTGATGGCGTCCATCTCAGCCGGAAGGGTCCGTATGCGCGCGCTGCTCCTCGTCGGTGGCAAGGCCACCCGCCTCCGCCCGCTCACCACCACCACCCCCAAGGCGATGACGCCGGTGCTCGGCCGCCCATTCCTGGAGCATGTGCTGGCCTGGCTCCGCCGCAACGACATCGATGACGTGACCATGTTGCTCGGCTTCCTGCCCGATCCGATCCGCGCGCACTTCGGTGCTGGTCATGCCTTCGGGGTGCGGCTGTCCTACGTGCTGGAGGATGACCCGCTGGGCTCCGGCGGCGCGATCAAGCAACTGGAGGAGCAGCTCACCACACCATTCTTTGCCCTCAACGGCGACATCTACACAGACCTCGACCTACGGGCGATGGCGGCGGCACATAAGCAGGCAGGTGCGGAGGTATCCATCGCCCTGCACCGCGTCGCAGATCCGTCCGCCTACGGTGTGGTAGCTCTGGACGGGGAGGGCTGGGCGCAACGGTTCGTGGAAAAGCCGCCGCGGGCGGAGGCGCCCTCAGACCTGATCAACGCCGGCACCTGGCTGTTCGAGCCGTCCGCGGTCCGCCGCATCGCCGCCGGCCGCTTCTCGATGGTGGAGCAGGAACTGTTCCCAGAGCTGGCCACCGCCCGCCGCCTGTTCACCTTCCACACCCCCTGCTACTGGATGGACGCCGGCACGCCGGCCCGCTACCTCCAACTGCACCGCGACCTGCTCGCCGGCCGCGCCATCTCACCGCTGGCGATTGTGGAGCGCCCGGGTTGGCCGGGGCTGACCGTGCAGACAGCTCCCGGCGCGCCGGGCACGAACGGACCGCCGCCGGTGGTCAATGACACCGGCACACTGGCCGGTCCGGTGACGCTCGGCCCTGGCACGCGCATCGGCAACGGGGCACGCGTCAGCGGACCAGCCAGCCTGGGCGCGGCGGTCGTGCTACAGGATCGGGCCACGGTAATGGACAGCGTGCTGTGGGATGGCTGCCGCATCGGTCCGGGCGCCGTGGTCTCCGGCTCGGTGCTGGCCGCCCGCTGTGTGGTTGGCGCCGGGGCACGGCTCACCGATTGCGTCCTTGGCGACGGTGTCAAGGTCTTGCCCGGCGTCACCTTGCACGGCGCCAGCGTGGAGCCCGACAAAACCATCAGCGTATGAATCATCGGTGCCACGTCCCGGTTGTCACAGAACACGTGTTCTGTTGAGATAGTTGTGTCCGGCGGCCTGGCCCGCCGCGAACGCTGTACCGGCGGGCACGAACCATGCGCGTGGCCTGTGTGCTGATTCCCTTCTTTATGGTGCGGATCGAGCGGCGCGACCGGCCGGAGCTGCGGCGGGTACCCGTGGTGATCGGCGGCGCACCAGGCGAGCGGCGGGCGGTGCTGGACTGCTCCTCGCAGGCGCGGCGTCAGGGGGTACGCCCGGGGATGCAACTGCGGCAGGCGCTTGCCCTCTGCCGCGACGCCGCCTTTGTGGACCCGCGCCCCGCCGTCTACCGGGCGGTGTCCGAGAGCATCCACACGCTGCTGGAGCGATTTAGCCCGCGTGTGCAGGCGGCCGAGCCCGGTTGTTTTTTGCTCGACCTCAGCGGCGGGGAGCGGCTTTGGCCGGAGGAGGAGGCGCTGTCGCACACGCTCCAGACGGAGATCCGTGCCGTTAGCCGGCTGCTGCCCTTCATCGGCATCGCCGATGGGTCGTTCGCTGCCCGCTGTGCCGCCGGCGCCCGCGGCTGGCAGCTGGATGACAGCGGCGTAACGGGCGGGCTGTATCTAACCGAGAGCAGCCCGCGCGGTTTCAGCCGCCGGCAAGAGTTGCGCATCGCAGGTAAGCCCGGCATCCCCACCGGCCGGACCGCGGCAGAACGGCCGGCAGCACCGGGGGGAATCAGCATCGTGCCATCCGAACACACCACCATCTTCCTCAGCGCGCTCTCGGTGGAAGCGCTGCCGGTCTCCGGTGAGATGCACCGGCGGCTGCGGCTGCTCGGTATCCGCACACTGGGGGAACTGGCAGCGCTACCGATCGGGGCGGTGCAGGCGCAGTTTGGCCCGGAAGGGCGGCGTGCGCACCTGCTCGCCCATGGCCGCGATGACAGCCCTATCTCCCCACGTGCCCAGGACGCCGCCCCGGAAGAGCAGATGGACCTGCCCGCGCCCACTGCCGACCGCGGCATGCTGGAGCGCGCTGCCGAGATCCTGCTACGGCGCGCCTTCCGCCATCCGGAGACCGGCAACCGCCTGGCCCGGCGGCTGACGCTGAGCGTGGCGCTGGAGGATGGCCGCGCCTGGGAGCGTACCCTCACCTTCCACGACGCTACCGCTGATATCGAGGTAGCGCTGTTCGCGGTGCGCTCCCGGCTGGCGGCGCTGGAGCTGCCCGCGGCGGCGGTGGCGGTGCGTATCGCCCTGCATGACCTGGGTGGTGAGCGCGGACGGCAGGCCAATCTCTTCTCCGCCAAAGCCCGCCGCTCCGCCGAAATCGAGGAGGCGATCCGCCATCTCCGCGCCGGATTAGGCGTCGCCCCCATTCTCCGGCTGGTGGAGGTCGAGCCCTGGTCCCGCATCCCCGAACGCCGCGCGGCGCTGACGGAGTATCACGCCTGAGCGAAGGGATAGGAAACAGCGCACAGAGGTTAGGGGTGAACCAGCAGCCGGTACGGCCAAGATGGCGGCCGGCAAGGGAAGGGAGAAAGAAGAATGACCCGGGAGCGGGCGGCGGCAGTACGGATGGGAGCGATAACGGCGGAGGATGCGACAGCCAATCTGGCTGCGTCTACCGCCGCCCGCTCCCGGGTCCATGCCAGAACCTCCACACCAGGAGATGCGCCCGCAGCCGGGGGGCAGACGCCACTTTCCGAGCTGCGCCCTGTGAACCTGCCGGTCCCGATTGTGGTGGAGGTGGGGGCGGATGGTGAGCCGCACTGGCTGCTGTGGCGCGGACAGCGGCTACGGGTGGTGGCGGTGCTGGACCGCTGGCGGATCGACGACGAGTGGTGGCGCACGCCCATCACCCGGCTGTACCGCTACCTGCACCTGACCGGCGACCGCCTGCTCACTGTCTACCAAGACCTGGAGCGTGGCGCTTGGTACGCCCAGCGCTACCGCTTCCCCATCTCCGCCACACGACGCCCAACCGCCCGCCGCCGGCGCGGAGGCGACCGCCCGATGCCAAAGAACAGCGCAATTCGTGACTGAGTTTGATAGCAGCCTAGCCAACCAGAAATCCTCTACCGGCATACTGGCTCCGCGTTTGATCTCACTCACTTCGAAACAGCGACGATCCTTCGTGAGTTCCTCACCTACTGCCTGGTACGAACAGGCATATCACTTCGCACAGAGACGCGGGATGGACGGCTCGATGATTGCCGCTCTGTGGTTCACGTCCAGCCTCTTGATGTCGAGCAACGGACGGACAGCCAACGTTTGATCGCCGCACTGGGCGGATTCGGCGCCGTGGGTACGATTCATCGGCGCATACCGTCTGTACATCAAGCGCTCTATCCCCATGAGGAATTCGCTCGGACACCAACCAGCACGCCTCATCCCTCAGTGTCATCTGCCACTTGTTGTAAACGAACGTCTGTTCGCATACTCAGAGGCGCGACCGCGTAACGGCGGCGCACCGGTGGGGTATGGCGACGTACGTTGAGCTACACACACACAGCGCATTCTCGTTTCGGGAGGGGGCATCGGCGCCACTGGAGCTGGTGCTGCGCGCGCGGGAACTGGGCTATCCGGCGCTGGCACTCACCGACCACGATGGATTGTACGGGTCGATGGAGTTCGCACAAGCGGCGATGGCCTGGGGGGTACGGCCGATCACCGGTGCGGAGGTGACACTCACCACCGGCCACCACCTGACGCTGCTGGCCGCCACCCGCGCAGGGTACGCCAATCTCTGCCGTCTGCTTACCGCCGCGCGCATGCACAACACCGGCCGGCCGCCACGCCGCCCAGCGGTGGCCCCCGAGATCTCGCCGGATCTGCGCCCAGCGCTGCTCGACCCGGCGCTGCTACCTGCGCACGCCCGCGGCCTGATAGTGCTGAGCGGCTGCCGTGCGGGGGAGGCCGCCACCTACGCAGCGAACGGCGACATCAACGGTGCGGCCGAAGGATTGGGGCAGATGCGCGACTGGTGCGACCCCGGCGCCCTGTACGTCGAGCTTCAGCAGAACCTGGTCTACGGCGATACCCCTCGCAACGCGGTATTGGTGGAGGCGGCGCGGCGGACGGGGCTGCCGGTGGTGGCGACGAACAACGTGCACTATCACCTGCGTGAGCGTAGCCGCCTGCAGGATGTGCTGATCGCCATCCGCCACCGCACCACGCTGGACGGCTCCCACCGCGTGCGGCGGCCGAACAGTGAGTTTTACCTCAAGTCCCTGGAGGAGATGACGGCGCTGTTCCGCGATGTGCCGGAGGCGCTGGCCAATACGCTGGCGGTAGCCGAGCGCTGCACCTTCAATCTGGCAACGGACCTCGACTACAGCTTTCCGGACTACCCCAGCCCCACCGGTGAGCCGCCGGATGACTATCTCGCCCGCCTGTGCCGCGCCGAGCTACTGCGCCGCTACGGCCCGCTGGAGCCGCTGGTGCGGCAGCAGGCCATCACCCGGCTGGAGGAGGAACTGCGCCTGATCCGGATGCACCGGCTGGCCGGCTTCTTCCTGCACTACCGTGACCTGCTGATCCAGGCGCGCGAGGTGGCGAACACCGTCTACGGCCGCGACCCTACCCGCCCGCGTGACTGGCAGCCGGCCGGACGCGGGCGTGGCTCTTCGGTCGGCTCCATCGTCTGCTACCTGATCGGCCTATCCCACATTGACCCGGTGAAGACGCGGCTGTTCCTGGGCCGCTTCCTCAACGAGGAACTGTCCTCAGTGCCGGACATTGACCTGGACTTTCCACGCAAGGTACGGGAGGAGATGTTACGGCGGCTGCTGAGCGGCGATGATCCGGAGCACGCCCGTAACCCGCACGCGGCGCTGGTGTGCGCCTTCCCCACCTATCAACTGCGCAGTGCCGTGCGCGAGATCGGTAAGGCGCTGGGGCTTCCAGAAGCGGAGCTGGACAAGCTGGCGAAGCAATCCGGCTGGACCGGCGCCGCCAATCTGGCGGAGGAGATGGCACGGCTGCCGGAGTTCCGCGAGCGGCGGCAGGCGCCGCTGTGGCGCGACCTGATCACCCTGGCCAAGGAGCTGGACGGGCTGCCCCGCCACGTCAGCCAGCACGTCGGCGGCATCATCCTCGCTGCCCGGCCGGTGGAGGAACTGGTGCCGGTGGAGCCGGCGGCGATGGCCGGGCGCTTTCTGTGTGCCTGGGACAAGGATTCGGTCGATGACGCCCGCTTCATCAAAATCGACTTCTTGGCGCTGGGAATGCTATCGCTGGTGGATGAATGCCTGGAGCTGATCCGCGAGCGGCGGGGCCAGTTCCCGGACCTGGGCCGCATCCCCCATGACGACCCGCACGTCTACGACCTGATCTGCCGGGGTGACACCCTCGGCGTCTTTCAGATCGAGAGCCGCGCGCAGATTCAGACACTGCCGCGCACCCGTCCCCGCACCATCGAAGACCTGACGGTAGAGGTAGCGATCATCCGTCCTGGCCCGATCACCGGCGGCGCGGTCAACCCCTACATCCTCCGCCGCCAGGGTCGCGAGCCGGTGGAATACGATCATCCCCTGCTGGAGCCGGTGCTGCGCGAGACACTGGGGGTGATCCTCTATCAGGAGCAGGTGCTTCAAGCGGCGATGGCGATCGCCGGCTTCTCCGCCGGGCAGGCGGAGACACTACGCCGGGCGATGAGCCGTAAGCGCTCGCGCGAGGCGATGGCGGAGCTGTGGGAACCGTTCCGCCGGGGCGCTCTCGCCCGCGAGGTGAATGAGGCGACCGCGGAGACGGTGTTCAACAAACTGCTCGGCTTCGCGGCGTACGGCTTCCCCAAATCCCACTCCGCCGCCTTCGCCCTGCTGGCGTATGAGTCGGCATGGCTCAAGCTGTATTACCCCGCCGAGTTCTACTGCGCCCTGTTCAACAACCAGCCAATGGGCTTTTACTCCCCTGCCGTGCTCACCGGCGATGCCCGCCGCCACGGTGTCCGTGTGCTGCACCCGGAGATTAACCGCAGCCGCTCACGGTGCAGTGTTGAAGATGCGGAGGCGGCAACCGGCAACCGGCATCCGGCATCCGGGATTGCCGCCCCGGCGGCCGATGGCGCCGTGCGACTGGGGTTGATGTATGTGCGTGGGGTGAGCGAGGAGGCGGGCAAGGCAATTATTGCGGAGCGGGAACGCGGAGGGGCATACCGCTCGCTGGGGGAGTTCCTGCGGCGCACGGGATTGCGGCGGGAGCAGGTGGAACACTTGATCGCCGGCGGGGCGTTCGATGACTTCGGCCTGGGCCGTCGTGAGTTGCTGTGGCAACTGGGCCTGCTGTACCGGCCGCTGCCACCGCTGGGGGCGAGTGGCGCGCCGGTGCGCCCGGTACAACTGGCATTGGCGCTGCCGGTAAAGCAGGACATGGTGCGGCTGCCGGAGGCGGGCGCCTGGGAACGAATGGTGGATGATTACAGCGTACTGGGGCTATCACCGGAGCATCACCCGCTGGCGCTGATGCGGCGGGCGCTGGGCGAGGGCTACGCCACCAGCGCACTGCTGGAGCAACTGCGGGACGGCGCGGGCGTCACCGTTTCCGGGCTGGTGGTGTGCCGCCAGCGGCCGATGACCGCCAAGGGCTTCACCTTCCTCTCACTGGAGGATGAGCACGGGCTGATCAACGTGATCGTGCGACCACCATTGTATGAGCGCCGCCGCAGCGTGATCCGCACCGAGCCATTTCTGATCGTCAGCGGCCGGTTGCAGCTCAAGGATGGCACCACGAACGTGCTGGCCGGTGAGGTGCGGCCCCTGCGCGTGCCACCGGAGCTGGCCGCGCCCCGCTCCAAGGACTGGGGATAATGGGTAACAGATCAGTGTTCAAGATGTAACGATATTGTTAGACCGAATCCGGTGCCGGCCATGACGTCGCAAGCGGTTATGTGTAGGATAGAGACCGGCAGGAGCGGTCCGGCCGGAAACCGTCCGTCTCTGTCGGTCCTCTTGTGAGCCGCGGCGTAAGGGGCACGCCACGGATCCGCACCCAAGCCGGTTTCAGCCGTTCGCCATCTCCCAACAGGCTGAAGCCGGCTTTGGTGTGTCCGCAGGCTACCGCCCTTCCGGGGCGAGAATGGGCAACTGCTCGACCTTGCCGCTGACGCTGACAAACACCGCCGGCAACCACCACTGGCCGCTGTCCGACAGCGTGAAGACGCGCAGCCACTCGCAGCCGGGGCTACAGGCAATCACGTGCAGTTCCTGCCCATCGACCGCCTGATTGACGGCAGGGTACTGGGTACCTGGTCCACGGCGGATGGTGGGCGCGCCGTTCACACGGGCGCTGAGGGAGAACAGCTTGGACTTGACCGCATCCGGCGGCCGCAGATCCTCAGCGCCACCAGTGCCGGGCACCCGCCCACCGGACGAACTGGCAGACACCGCGCCACTGCTCGCGCCGTCATCGACGGTCAGGCTCACGACGAATCCCGAGATCCCCACCAGCAGGGCCAGTAATACCACAATGGGGCCGAAGATCGGCCAGTTGAACTGAGGAAACCCAAATCGAATGTTCTGCGGCACGCTCGGCCTCCTCCGCCGGCGCGGATGCGCGTGCCACCCCAGCCACCTGCCGTGTTACCCTACCAGCCCGTGCCGCGCTTCAACAACCAGAGGCACGACAAAGCAGCGCGTCACACGGCTAGCACGCCACGAGCTATCGAGCGCATCCGGATGCAGATCGCCCGCTGTTGCCCGTGGGGGTGGCTGGACAACTCAGGACTGTTTATCGTGGCAATTGCCCCGGGGGACGCAATCCCCTTGCCAGCGCTCCGGCATGCGCTACGATCAAAGGGATGATGACCGTCCACCGGGGACCGCCCAGGGGCCGCTCCAACACCGGGTCACCCGGTAGGGGCGGCCTGTTGTCATCCGGCCGAGTGCAGCCCTTCATGGAGGGATCGATGTACCGCGTCACAATGCAGCTCAGCCCCACGGAACACGTCTCGCTGCGCGTCGCCAATCAGGACCTGGCGCGCGTGATGACCCTCGCCGCCCGGCTGGAGTTGCTTAATCCTGGCTTCCACGTCACCAGCACGCGCGAAGATGACATCGCGGTGCGCGCGGCAGGCGCCGCCTAACGCACGCTCGCTCCCCACCTGGCGCCCGCGGCCGGCCTCCGGTCGCGGGTGTTCGTTTGCCCCTGCGTTCCCCCGGCCCGCTGCCTGTGGTACCGTCACCCCGCCCGGCGGGATGCCCGTCCGCCGGGTAGGGGAGGAGCGCACGATGCCAAACATGACGGACTACGAGCAAAGCCGCCGTGAATTTCGGTGGGAGGTGCCGGAGCACTTCAACTTCGCCCGCGATGTCGTCGGTGGTTGGGCGCGTGAGCGCAACCGTTTGGCGATGGTCTGGATTGGCCCCCAAGGTGAAGAGCGCAAGCTTACCTTCCGAGACTTTGACCGGCGCTCGACGCGCCTAGCCGATGGCCTGAACCGGCTGGGCGTCAGCGCCGGTGACCGCGCACTGATCGTCGCCTCGCGCCGGCCAGAGTGGTGGGAAACGGTGCTCGGGCTGGAGAAGCTCGGCGCCGTCTCCGCCCCTGGCACGACGCTGCTCACCCCGCGCGACATGAAGTACCGGGTCGATCTCGCGCAGGCCTCGCTGGCCATCGTCGATGCCGGCAACGCACGCAAGCTGGTGCAGGTGCGGGAGGAGTGCCCAACGCTCAAGCACGTTATCGTCATCGACGGCGATGTCGAAGGCTGCCACTCCTATGAAGCGGTGCTGGCCAGCGGCTCGGAGCGGTTCGAGCCGCCCCCGACCGACGCCGATGAACCGGCGCTGCTCTACTTCACCTCCGGCACCACCGGCTATCCAAAGATGGTCGCACACAGCCACGCCTCCTACGGCATCGGCCACCAGATCACCGGGCGCTACTGGCTGGATCTCACACCGGATGACCTGCACTGGACGTTGTCGGACACCGGCTGGGCGAAAGCAGCGTGGGGCTGCCTGTTCGGGCCGTGGTCGCAGGGGGCGGCGCTGTTTGTCCAGGACGCTACTGGCAAGTTCGACGCCGCCGAGACGCTGCGACTGATCGAGCGTCACCAGATCACCACCTTCTGCGCACCGCCCACTGCCTACCGCATGCTGGTGCTGGAGGATCTGACAGGCTACGACCTGCACGATCTGCGCCACTGTACCGGCGCAGGGGAACCGCTCAACCCCGAGGTGATCGAGCAGTGGCGTGCGGGCACCGGCCTGACCATCCGCGACGGCTACGGCCAGACGGAAACGGTGCTGCTGGCAGGCAATTTCCCGCCACTGGAGGTACGGCCCGGCTCGATGGGCAAGCCCGCTCCCGGCTTCGATGTAGCGGTGGTCGATGACCGAGGGCTGCCGGTGGAGCCCGGCCAGGAGGGTGATATCGCCGTGCGTGTCCGGCCTCACCGCCCGGTAGGGCTGTTCCGCGAGTACTGGAACGACCCGGCTGCAACCGCGGGTGCGATGCGTGGTGACTACTACATCACCGGCGACCGAGCGGTGATGGACGCTGACGGCTATCTGTGGTTTGTGGGCCGCGCCGATGACGTGATCATCTCCGCCGGGTACCGCATCGGCCCGTTCGAGGTCGAGTCCGCCTTGCTGGAGCACCCGGCGGTCGTGGAAAGCGCTGTCATCGCCAGCCCCGACGCGGTGCGAGGCGAGGTTGTCAAGGCGTTTGTCGTACTGGCGGCGGGTGCCACGCCCTCTGACGCACTGGCGCAGGAGCTGCAGGACTACGTCAAGAACATCACCGCGCCGTACAAGTACCCGCGCGAGATCACATTTGTCACGGAACTGCCCAAGACGATCTCCGGCAAGATCCGGCGGGTGGAGCTGCGCGAGCGGGAGCGCAAGGCCAAGCTGGGTTGAGAACAAGTCGACCTGCCATGTCTATCACCCGAACGGAGTAGGACGATCATCACGTATGCGTGAGAATACACGCGCATACGCGAGGTGCGATGGTTGAGCGGGCAACCTGATTGCCTTCAGGCTGGGTTGGGATTGCGAAAACATTGCGCTATGCTGGGAGAGTCAAGCGCAGTGCTTTCGCCGGCGTCCCCGCCTGCCGGTGAGGGTTGAATGGGTCCCGCCCCGAGAGCGAGTGACGGCGCGCCGGTGTCAAAGCCGGCGCGCTTGCTTCTTAACCACACGCCGCCCCCCCAGGCGCCTTTGCGACCTGTGCTATCCTGCCTGCCAGGGGGCGGTCACCGCGCAGCCCCGTTTGTCCATTGCCGGGAGGCCGTGCCGCCCCATGCCCACCGCACACATCAACGGCATCGAGCTCTACTACGAAGCGCACGGCAAGGGACCGGCGGTGGTGTTCGCCCACGGCGCGGGCGGCAACCACCTGTCCTGGTGGAATCAGGTGCCGGCCTTCCGCGACCGCTATCGCTGCATTACCTTTGACCATCGTGCCTTTGGCCGTTCGGTCGATCTGACCGGTGAGGGCCGGCAGTGGTTCGCGCGCGATGTGGAGGCGCTGCTCCACCACCTGGGCGAAACGTCGTGCGCGGTGGTGGCTCACTCGATGGGCGGTCGCACTGCCGTCGGTCTGGCATTTCGCACCAGCATCAAAGTGTGGGGCATCGTCTTCTCCGGCACCAATGGCGGCGCCGTGAACGATGAAGTGCGTGCGCTCCAGGCAGAGCATCGTCGCGGGCTACCGCCGGGATCGACGCTCTACGACCGCGCGCTGGCGCCAGCCTTTATGGCTGCACAGCCCGGGCTAACGTTCCTGTACCGGGAGATCTCGCGGTTCAACCCGCCCCGGCCGTCGGACTTCCTGGCGCCGATTGCCGGCTACTCCGGCAGCAGCGCCCCGCGGCTGGCGGAAAGCGGTATCCCCATCCTGTTTCTGGTGGGTTCGGAGGACAACGTCATCCCCGCACGGGCGATTGAGGCCGCCCACCGTGCCGTCCCGGGCTCGCAGTTCCACCTGATCCCGGACGCCGGCCATTCCAGCTACTTCGAGCGGCCGGAGGAATTCAACACCACCGTCGGGGCGTTCCTGGATCACGCGGCGGCTGCCCGCCTGGAAGACGCGCGCCAAGCCGCGGACTAAGGGTTACTGCGCCGCTGGCTCTGGGTCGGCGCGGCCGGTCCACTCCAGGCCGCTGGGATCGCTCACCAATCCCCGCTCGGCCGCCAGCCGGCGCACATCGACCATGCCGATCATCGTGTCTTCACTGAGAAGTTGCCAGCCGGGAGCAGATGGCACGGCCCACGCCGTGGGGGCGCGCAGGGCCTTCATCTGCTCGGCGTTGAGATAGATACCCGGCTTGGCGTCGGGCTGCTGCATGACGCACCGTCCAGCGTGTAGAGGTGGGGCGGCGCAACGACCGCTGTCAACGGTTGTAGGGAGCACGGGCGAGAGTGTCAAGCGGACAGGGGCGAGAACGCCTCCCGCAGGAAGTCCCGCAGCACGTTTAGCGCCTGCGCGCCGTCCGCTCCGCGTACCAGCTCGGCTCCTCTTGCCTGCCCGGGCACCAGTGCCAGCGTGCGTGGATCGCGCGCACCCTCATACAGCCTGCGGGCGATGACGGCGGCATCACCATCGCCCAGCGCCGCCATCAACAGCACCGGGCGGTCGATGCGCGGCAGCGCGGCGGCGCTGTCCACCACGGCATCGACCGTGCGGTACTCGGATACGGCCGAGAGCGCTGCCACGCCGTTGATCTTGTCTCCGGCGGCCGCGCCAAGCACGACCGTGGCGCCCTCCCGCTCACCAATGAGCACGACCTTATCCGCCCCTCGCGAGCGCAGATAGCCAGTGGCGGCCCGCGTTGCTGCGACAGCCGGCGATGTGCCGCCATTTGCCGGGACACCCGGCAACGGCAGGTCGACGACGAGCACCAGCGTGCCAACGCCGGCCAAGTCGCGCGCCAGCCAGTCCAGCGCCGCGCCACCAGGGCTGCCGGCCAGCACCACGCCATTTCCTGGACCGCGGCCGAACAACCGTCCGGTGACAGCCATCCCTGCCGCCGTCTCGAATCGCACCTGCTCACCAGCAACCGGCGGCGTGGCGGTGGCTGATTGATGACCGGCAGGCGCGCCGCCGTCGCGGGTACATGCCGCAGCCAGCACGAGTAGCAGCGGAACCAGCCAGGCAGCACGGCGGCCCATGAGCTGGACTCCAGGTCTAGAGCGGGGGCCGGAGGGTGTGCCAGCTGGTGGCCCGCTGGTACGCATCGGCCGCCCGCAACAGCGTGGGTTCATCGAACGGCCGGCCGATGAACTGTAGACCCACCGGCAACCCCTCGGACATGCCGCCGGGTACCGACACTCCCGGCAGCCCGGCGATGTTGACGGGAAGGGTGAAGACGTCATTCAGGTACATCGCCACGGGGTCGGCCGTCTTCTCTCCCAGCTTGAACGCGACGCCGGGAGAGGTGGGGGTGACGATGAGATCAACCTGCTCAAAAGCGGCGTCAAACTCACGGCGGATCAGGGTGCGCACCTGCAGCGCCTTGTTGTAGTAGGCGTCGTAGTAGCCAGCGGACAGCGCGTACGTGCCGATCATGATCCGGCGCTTGACCTCATCACCGAACCCGTGCTGCCGGGTCAGCTCCATGTTCTCCCACATGGATGCGCCGGTTTGATTGGAGTAGCCGTACTTGACGCCGTCGTAGCGTGCAAGGTTCGCCGAGGCCTCGCACGGGGCGATGATGTAATACACGCCGAGGGCGGCCTCGGTGCTCGGTAACGAGATGTCCCAACGCACGGTCGCGCCCAGATCCTCTAGCGCCGCGACCGACTCAAGCAGTGCGGCGCGTACGCCGGGCTCCATGCCTTCGATCATGTACTCCTTCGGCACGCCAAACCGCAGGCCACGGATATCGCCGGTGAGCGCCGTGGCGTAATCCGGCACCGGCACCGCCGCGGAGGTGGAGTCGAGCGGGTCGTGCCCGGCAATGGCGTTCATCACCAATGCGGCATCGCGCACATCGCGTGTGAAGGGGCCGATCTGATCGAGGGATGAGGCGAAGGCGACGAGGCCAAACCGGCTAACGCGCCCGTACGTCGGCTTCAGCCCGGTGATGCCGCATAGCGCCGCCGGCTGGCGGATAGAGCCACCGGTATCGGAGCCGAGCGAGAACAGCCCTTCGCCCGCCGCCGTCGCGACCGCTGACCCACCCGAGGAACCGCCGGGCACGCGCTCCGGATCCCACGGGTTGTGCGTTGGCCCGTAGGCCGAGTTCTCGGTGGAAGATCCCATCGCGAACTCGTCCATATTGGTCTTACCCACCGCTACCGCGCCCGCCTCGTGCAGCCGCCGCACGACGGTGGCGCTATAGGGCGGTACGAAGCGCTCCAGCATGCGCGAACCGCAGGTGGTGGGAACACCGCGTGTGCACAGCACGTCCTTGAGCGCCATCGGAATGCCGGTGAGCGGCGTGACCTCACCGGCCGCAATGCGCCGGTCAGCCGCATCCGCAGCGGCAAGCGCCTGCTCGGCCGTGACCGTAAGGAAGGCATGGATCCGGCCATCCACGGCGGCGATGCGGTCCAGCGCCGCCTGTGTCAACTCGCGGGACGATACTTCGCGCGCTGCCAGCATGCGGGCAGCCTCGGCCACAGTCAGGTCGTGGAGCTTCACAGGCGTCACTCCGAAGCGGCGGTCAGCGTTATTCCAGCACGCGCCGCACGCGAATGAAGTCCCCTTCACGTGCGGGGGCGTTGGCAAGCACATCCTCAACGGGGAGCGAGGGCTGCACGATATCCTCGCGCCAGACGTTCTCCAGAGGCAGGGCAAAGGTTGTCGGCGGCACGCCGGTGGTGTCGATACGGCGCAACGCGGCGAACTGATCGAGGATGTGGGATAGCTGCTCTTGGAACTTTTGCACATCGGCATCCGTCAGCCCGATGCGGGCGAGTTGGGCGATATGCAGCACTTCCTCGCGACTCAGCGACACGCGGCATCCTCCCTTGGCTCAGCGGCCCGTTCGAAGTATAACAGCGCCGGTTGTGCCACCGCGCGAATCGTCCATCAGCCTGCGGTCTTGCTACCATGACAGCAAGCTAACAGTTGTGGGCGGCGGTATGGCGGTTGACGCGCAGCGGGCGATCACGTTGGGGCACCCGAGTTATGTCTGGCGGTCCGGCCAGGACCGGCGTCTACGGCTGATTCGCAAGTTCGCACCGCTCGACGGCCGGGCAATCCTCGATATCGGTTGCGGGCTGGGGATGTATGTCCGCCGCTTTCGGAGTTTCAGCCCTCGTGTCTACGGCATGGATGTTGATGCGCCGAGAGTCAGAGAGGGCGCACACGCCGGCTTGCCCAACCTGTTCGTAGCAGCGGGCGAGCATTTGCCGCTGAAGAGTGAGTCGTTGGATGTCATCGTGCTGAATGAGGTGATCGAGCACGTCGGCAACGACCGGGACACACTTCGTGAGGCGGTGCGCGCGCTGCGGCCCGGCGGCCGGATTGTGGTCTTTGCGCCCAACCGGCTGTGGCCATTTGAGACCCACGGTGTTTACCTGGGAAGACGGTATGTGTTCGGCAATATCCCGCTGGTCAACTATCTGCCAAACGCCCTGCGCAACCGGCTGGCGCCACACGCCCGCGTCTATACCACCCGTGGCATCCGTCGCATCACGCACGGGCTGGACGCCGAGATCATCGAGCATGGTTACGTGTTCCCCGGCTTTGACAATGTGGCGGCGCGCCGCCCGCTGCTCGCCAGGGTGATCCGTGCGGTGCTCTACACACTCGAGAACACGCCGCTGCGCACGTTCGGCCTCAGCCACCTGCTGGTATTGGAGCGACGGCCGGCCACAGTCCCCGAGGCCCGCCAGTGACCCAGCGCACCTCTTCAACCCGTCACCGCGCCGCACGCGTGCGGCCCAAGGGCAAACGGGCATCGCGGCTGTTGCGCATCGTCCTGATGCTCACAGGTCTCGGCCTGCTGCTGGGGTTGTGCGGCGCCGGCGGTGCTGCCGTCGCCGGCTGGGTAATGTATCAGCGTGCCGCCGATGAGCTGGGTGATGTGCCAGCGCTGATCAACACCTCGTACGGCGGGGCCAAGATCTACGACCGCCATGGCACGCTGCTGTACGAGTTTGAGGACCAGGAGCAGGGCAAGCGTCAGTTGACCCCGGTCGGCAGCATCTCGAAGTCCCTGATCGACGCGACCGTCGCCACCGAGGATGCCAGTTTCTACACCAATCCCGGTGTCAACTTCCGCGGCCTCATCCGCGCCGGCATTGAGAACTTCCTGCCGGGTAAGGGTGAATTCCTTCAGGGCTCGGGGGGCTCCTCCATCACGCAGCAGCTCGTCAAGAATGTGCTCATCCCGGAGGAACAGCGCTACGAACGCAGCTATGACCGCAAGTACAAAGAGGCGGTGCTCGCGCTCGAGATCCACCGGCGCTACTCCAAAGACCAAGTCATGGAGTGGTATCTCAACCAGATCTACTACGGAAACCGCGCCTACGGCATCGGCGCCGCGGCGCAGCGGTACTTCGGCAAGGATGCGAAAGATCTTGACCTGGCCGAGGCGGCGCTGCTGGCCGGCATCCCGCAGGCACCCGTCTCCTACGATCCGTTCGTCAACTTCGAGGCGGCCAAGGCGCGTCAGAGCCAGGTGCTGGACCTGATGGCGAGGCATGGAAAGATCTCGCAAGAAGCCGCCGACGGGGCGAAGGCAGCCCCGCTCAAGCTGGTCGACCGTGAACACCTGGGCAATATCCGCGCGCCACATTGGGTGTTCTACATTCAGGAGCAGCTGGTCCGCCGCTACGGAGAAGCGGCGGTCTATCGTGGCGGCCTGCAGGTGTGGACCACACTTGACCTCGAGCTCGATGAGCAGGGCCGCCGGATCGTAGACCAATGGGTGACCGAGTTCGAGAACCAGAATTGTGGCTGCCACAATGGCTCGCTGGTTGCCATTGACAACAACACCGGCCAGATTCTGGCGATGGTGGGATCCCGTGACTTCTACCGCAAAGACATCCAGGGCGAGAACAACAACGCCACCGCGATCAAGCAGCCGGGCTCGGCCCTGAAGCCAGCCGTATTCCTGGCTGCCTTCCAGAAGGGCTGGTCGCCGGGAACGATCGTCGTCGATGCGAGGAAGGAGTATCCCAACCCCGGCGGTAAGCCCTTTATCCCGGTAGGTCCAACCGCCAACTACAACGGCCCGGTGACGGTGCGCACGGCACTTGGCTCCTCGCTCAATGCCCCGGCCGTGGCCGCTGCCGCCTATGCCGGTGTTGCCAACGTGATCGACACCGCGCACCGGCTCGGCATCGGAACCCTCACGGACCCCTCAGACTACGGTGTCTCCATCGCCACCGGTGGCGCCAACATTACGCTGCTCGACATGACTTACATGTACACCACGCTGGCCAACAACGGCCTGATGGTCGGTCAGGACCGAATTGAGCCAGGCGTCAGGCGCTTGGACCCGGTGTCGCTGCTTAAAGTCGTCGATGGACGTGGCCGCGTGCTGTACGAATTCCGCGAGCCGAAGCGCGAGCAGACGGTGCCCGCGGCCCAGGCCTATATGGTTACCAACATCCTCTCCGATGACAGCGCCCGGCGGCTGATCTACAGCCCGGGCATCTTCGGTCTCAAGGACGGCCGCCCAATTGCCGCCAAGACGGGCACGCAGCAGGGCGTCGAGGTGTCCGAGATCCGCTCCACCTGGAACTTCGGCTATGTGCCCGACCTGTCCGTGGGCGTGTGGGTGGGCAATGCTGATGGCACACTGGTCCGCAACATCTCCAGCGCCAGTAGCTCGCTGCGGATCTGGCGCGATTTCATGCAGTACGCCGTGGACTACCTGGGCATCCCTTCACGGCCCTTCACGCAGCCCAGCGGCCTCACCCGCGGCCGGGTGACGGTCGGTGGCGCCGAAGGCTGCCGCACCGTCGACGACTTATTCCTCGCCGGCCAGGCCCCAGCCGGCGCCACAGCGATCAGCAGCGGCACACCGGCCGCACCGGCCTCCGCTACCGGTGGCGGTGCCTGCCAGACGGTAAAGATCGATATCCGTAACGGGCTGCTGGCGGGTCCGGACACGCCGGCCGAATTTACACGCGAGGTCACCTTTGTCGATATCCCGCGTGACACGCCGGGATTCGCGGAGAGTGACACGCTGCGGCTGGGCGTGCCACCGCACGAGCGCAGCACATTAACCCCGACACCGACACCATCGCCCACGCCCGCCCGCGCCCCGACGTTGCCACCGCGGGTGGTGACCGCAGCGCCGCTGACACCGTTCCCGACAACCACCGCGCCCGCCATCACACCGATCCCCAGCGCGACACTGCTGCCGGCGTCACCGCGCCCGCTGGTGACGCCGGCTACCCGGCCGCCCCAGACACCGGCGGTGATTGCGCCACCATATACCCCCACGCCGCCACGCCCGTAGAGCGGTGGGGCGCCCGGAGTATCCATGGAGTGGCTGATTCTTGTGCTCGTGGCCGGCACGCTGCTGCCGCTGGGAGCGGCGCTATGGGCGCTGACCGTCCGCTATCAGGCAAACACGCAATTCAGCTTCGCCTTGGCAATGGGGATCGGGCTGCTGGCGGGTGCGGCGGGCGGGCTACTGGTCAGCCTGGTGGTACTGGTGGTGGCGCTTGGCCTCAAGGCGCTTCGGTGAGTTAGAGCAGGCGGCGAATAGGCTTGCGGCCCGGGCGCGGGTCGTAGTTCGACTTGAACATCTCTAGTTTGTCGCGCTCGATCAGGTATTTGCCGGCGAACTTGCGCGCCGGGATCTTGCCGTCCTTGATCAGCCGGCGCAGGCTCTGGGGATGGATGCCCAGTACCTGCGCCGCTTCTACGAGGTCCAGGTGATTCTGGGTGAACTGCTCAAACGTGTCGGGCTGGTCGTAGGAGGCAGTCAACGGCGGTCCTCCGAGCCGGAATGAGGGCGGCGGCCGCGGGCGGCATTCAACGCCATGGCGGCACGTTTGCGCACGGCCGCGGCATAGATACCGGCCAGCGAGCCGCCGTGCTTGTGCATGCCTTCCCGCTTGGCGGCGAGCTTCCGCGCGCGCCGCTCCTGCCGTGTGACGCCGCGGTCCTCGGCCACACCCTCACCTTGCTGATCATGAGAGTAAGCAGATTCTCCCGCCGCCGGGTGGTTCCGTCAAGCGCGGTCCCCGGCGTGCACGCGACGGCGGCCGTCACGCTGCCGCGCGCCGCGCCAGTTCCGCTTCGGCGGCGATGAACCCAAACGCTGCCCACTGCGGCCCGGCGTACACCCGCCGAAACCACGCCAGGGCCTCATCGTCTCGCCCGTTGTACAGGTGCCAGTTGCCGATGCCATAGCCGGCGGTTGAGTCGTGCATCGCTGCGCTGGAGGTCTCGGGCGTCGCCAGCAGATCCTCCGGCTTGATCGACTGCTGATACAGCAACAGTAGCCGGTGGTACGCTCCGTTCTCGATGACGTCCATCTCCGGGCCAAACGGGGCGAGCGTGGCCGCTGCATCCTCCTCGCGCCCCAGGCGGCGCAGGGTCATGTACAGCCAGTGACCGGCAGCGACGCGCATGTCGTCATTGCCGGAGGCGGCCAGGCAGGACTGCCATGCGGTCAACGCCCTGCC
>CAUJGQ010000035.1 GCA_963170165.1 Chloroflexota bacterium
GGCTCGGGATGACAATGAATGCGCTGGGTGTCGCCTACCTACTGTGGCGTGTGATCCAGCAGCGGCGGTTGGGTGCGCCGGACTCACCAAGCACACCGCCCGCAACTGCCTGCCATACCTCCACGGAGGGCGCATAGGTCCAGCGGCGGGCGATGATTCCGGAAGTGACGGGAGGTGAGTCGCGTCCGCGCAAGGCACGCGGTCAACCCGCTGGCGGTGTGGCCGGTGGGCGCGAGTACTAACCGCGATACGCCGTCGAGCATGCGTCGCGCCGGCATTGCCCATGGCCGAAGCCATGTGGCTGGATATCATGATGCTGATCGAGGCGCACGCGCCATAGCCGGATCCAGCAACCGTGCGGCGCCCGCTCCCGTGACGGGTTCCAGACACCCGCCGGCCGGCCGAGGAGTGCCGCGACACCATGCAGCGCATTCTGGTGATAGACGATGACCCGGCGATTACGAGCGTGCTTCGGCGTGGGCTGACGTACGAGGGCTTCGCGGTCGAAACCGCCGCCGGCGGCGCCGAGGGCATGGCGATTGCCCGTGATCGCTATCCGGACCTGGTGATCCTCGACATCATGATGCCGGGTGTCGATGGCCTTGAGGTGCTGCAGCGGCTGCGCGCCGTCGATACACAGTTGCCGATCTTGCTCCTGACGGCTAAGGATGCGCCCGCTGACCAGGTCCGGGGACTGAGCGGCGGCGCAGATGACTACGTCGTCAAGCCGTTCACGTTCGAGATCCTGCTCGCCCGCGTGCGCGCGCTGCTCCGCCGGCACGATGCGGAACGGCCGCCAGTGCTGCGTTTTGCCGGCCTGGCGCTGGATACGGGAACGCGAATTGCGCAGCGCGGCGGTCGCAGTATCGAGCTGACCAAGACGGAGTACGAGCTGCTCCACCAGTTTCTGCAGCATCCACGTCGCGTGCTTCCCAAAGAAGTCCTCATGGAACGGGTGTGGGGCTATGACTTCGAGGGCAGCACGAACGTCTTGGAGACGTACGTCAAGCAGCTGCGGCAGAAGCTGGAGGCGCGCGGAGAATCCCGCCTGATTCACACCGTGCGGGGCGCTGGCTACGTGCTCCGCGAATCCTGACAGCCGCCGCCCGATGGGCTGGCCCGCCATCACCTCACCGTCTAGCCAATCGCGAGACATAGTCTGAGCCGGCGAGCGGCTTCGGCGCGATATGACTTCGCTC
This sequence comes from Chloroflexota bacterium, assembly GCA_963170165.1. Taxonomy (GTDB): domain Bacteria; phylum Chloroflexota; class Dehalococcoidia; order CAUJGQ01; family CAUJGQ01; genus CAUJGQ01. The sequence continues at coordinate 1,200 of CAUJGQ010000035.1, forward strand.
TCAGCGAACCCTCAGCTTTCGTTCAGCGCTGACTCAGGGCACAGCCGGATGATTACGGTGAGCTAGATCGGGGCGAGCATGTGTCGCTACCCGTGATAGAGGAGACAGAACAATGGAAGGCCTTGTTGGGTATCTGCCCGTATTACTGGTGGCGCTTGCCTGCCCGCTGATGATGGTGCTGATGATGCGCGGGATGCATGGCGGCCACGGTAGCCAGCAGCAATCCTGCCACGACACGCCGGCTTCTGAGCCGGACACCGATCAGGTGCAACACCTGGAGCGCGAAGTCGCTCAGTTGCGTGAGCAACTGAACACCCGCATGGCCGTTGCCGCCGGGACGCCGTCAAACCAGGTCAACGTCCTCAACAGCAGCCACGTGTCCGACGGACGGTAGCGGGTGCGGTCCTGCCTAGCAATGAGATGGCCGCTCCCGTGCTCCTGTGGCAGCGGCCACTTCACCCGAACAGACCCGGCGCGGGCAATGGCCGGGCGGAGCAGCGGGGGAGGGCGAGGATGATGATGCTCGCTCTGCGTAACCTCCTGCAGGACCGGCTCCGCCTAGCGCTGAGCATTGCCGGTATGAGCCTCGCGATCATGCTCATCCTCTTCCTGCTCGGCTTGCGCCGCGGATTGATGCTAGCCGCCGTGGCCTATCTTGACCATGCGCCGGGCGTGGTGGTGATGCTGCCGGAGGGCTCGCGCAACACAGCCACCGGGTCAGGGCGGTTCCTGCCCGCTGAGACAGTCCAGGCGGCTACCAGCATCCCTGGCGTCGAGCGGGTAACCCCGATCCTGCTGATCTCCGCGATGCCGGTCTTTCATGGCCGCAAGGAAGCAATCCGGCTGGCCGGCTACGAGGTGGCGCGGGGCGGCGGGCCATGGCGCCTTACCCGCGGCCAGCCACCAGCAGCAGACAACGAGGTGGTGCTGGACGAAGCGCTCGCCCGCCGCCACGGCTTCCGCACAGGGGATGCGGTAGCGCTCGGTGGCCGGGAGGTGATAGTGAGCGGACTTTCGAGGGGAACCAGCTCGTGGACCGGCGCGTACGTCTTTGCCCGCAAGCCGCTCGTGGAGTCACTGCTCCTCGCTCCCGGTGCGGCGAACCTGGCGCTGGTGACGCCGGCGCCAGGCGTCCCCGCCGGTGAGATGGCCGTTCGGCTGCAGGCGCTGCCCGGCACAAACGTGATGCTCAAGCGAGAAGTCATGGCCAATGACCAGCGCGTGCTTGCAGGCATCACCGGCCAGGTCATCCTGCTGATGGTGGCTGCGGCCTCTATCACCGGCGGGCTGGTGGTTGGGCTGATGATCTCAACGGCGACGCTGGAGCGTCAGCGCGAGTACAGCATCCTCAAGGCGATTGGCGCCCGCAGCCGGACGCTGTATCGGGTGGTGGTGTGGCAGGCGATGATTGCCGCCGGGCTGGGGGTTGTGGTAGGAGCCGGACTGGCGTTTGCCGTGGGCTGGGTCGTAATGACGCTGTGGCCGCAGTTTCCGGTGGTGATTGAGCCGGCGGCGCTGGTGATGGCGGCGGGAACGGGCATGGTGATGGCGATCGCCGGGGCTGTGCTTCCGGCACGTACCGCCGAGCGGCTCGCCCCCGCCGAGGTCTTGCGGAGGTAGGCGGCCATGTTCCGGCTTGCGGTCGCCAATCTGACACAAAACCGTACACGGCTGTTCCTGGCGACGAGCGGGGCTGGTGTGGCGCTGGCGTTGGTGCTCGTGTTCCAGGCGGTCTTCACGGGTGCGAGCGCCCGGTTGACGGCGTACATCGACCGCACGGGCGCGGACGTCTGGGTGTCACAGGAGGGCGTGCGCACGCTGCACATGTCCACTTCCGTGCTGCCCAGCAGTGTGGTGGAGGCCGTGCGTTCGGTACCCGGTGTCGCCGACGCGGTGCCGGTACGCTATGCCACCGACAGCGTCGCCGTGGGGCAGGCGGAGTTCATTACGTATGTGTTTGCCGTGCCGGAGCGTGCGTCGGTTGGTGGGCCATGGCGAATTGTCGCCGGTACCGGGGCACTGCAACCCGGCGAGATCGTAATCGATCGGTCCATTGCCGGTACTGCTGGTGCCCGTCTGGGGGACCGCGTCAGGATCCTCGGCCGGGACTTCCAAGTGGTGGGCCTGATCGATGGCACGTCCAGCCTTGTGAGCTCCGTCTCGTTCGTGCGGGTCGAGGACTTCGTCCGCGCGCGCGGCAGCGGTGATGCGATCAGTTATGTGCTGGTGCGGGCGCAAGCCGGTACGCCGGCGCAAGCGTTGGCGGAGGCGATCCGGCTGCATGTCACCGGTGTCACCGTCCAGACCCGTTCGGAGTTCGCCGCCGAGGAGCGCCAGCTCGTTGCAGATATGAGCACCGACATCATCACCATCATGAACACCGCCGGCTATCTGACCGGGCTGGCCGTTGTGATGCTGAACGTCTACATCGCCACCGTAGCCCGCCGCCGGGAGTACGGCGTGCTCAAGGCGCTGGGCATGCGGAACGGGCGGCTCTACCAGATTATCGTCATTCAGGCGCTCATCACCACGGGCCTGGGGCTGGCAGGTGCGCTGCTGCTGACGCTGAGCCTTGCCCTGCTGCTCCCATGGATGGATGGATTGCTGGTGCTGTCGCTGGACCGGGGTGCCACCGTGCGCGTGGCACTGACCGCTGCGGTGCTGGCCGTCGTGGCCTCCCTGGCGCCGGCGCGGCTGATCGCCAGGGTTGATCCGGCCTCCGTCGTGCGCAGGGGGACGTCATGAGCCAACCGGGATTGCAGGTACAGCACGTAACCAAGCGGTTCGGCGCAGGTGACACCGAGATCGTGGCCGTGCGCGACGTATCGCTGGATGTCGCGCACGGCGAAGTGGTGCTGATCATGGGTCCCTCGGGCTCCGGAAAGAGCACGCTCCTGCTGATGCTGGGTGCGCTGCTCCGGCCGTCGACAGGGGAGATTCACGTTAACGGAGTCGAGGTGACGGGTCTCTCGGAGCGCCGGCTACCCGACCTGCGCCTGCGACATATCGGGTTCATCTTCCAGGACTTCAACTTGCTGTCCGCCGTCGACGTGCTGGACAACGTCTCGATTCCGGCACAGCTCGCTGGCGCACGCCGCCGGGATGCACGAACGCGCGCCGCGGCGCTGCTGCAGGCGCTTGGACTCGGCCACCGTCTGGGCTTCGCTCCCGAACAGTTGTCGGGAGGAGAGAAGCAGCGGGTCGCGATTGCGCGGGCTTTGGTCAACGAGCCGGACATTGTGCTCGCCGATGAGCCGACGGCGAATCTTGACGCGCGCCATGGGCACGAGACGATGCGGCTGCTCCGCCGGATTGCTCGGGAACGGGGTCGCAGCGTGATCATCGTCTCCCATGACCAACGCATCCGCGACATCGCAGACCGGGTGCTGTGGATGGAAGACGGTGCGTTGCGGGATGCGGTGGCGATGGCCGCCGACCCGGTCTGCGGCATGTCCATAGAGCAGGAGAAGGCGGTTATCGCGACCTGGGATGGCCGCACCTTTGGGTTCTGCTCGCGCGGCTGCCGCGATGAGTTCCTGGAGCAGCCGCTCCAATTCGTTCTGCCTGATCCAGCACCGCCGGAAGCCGGTGCCGGACCGCTGCCGCCCCCTGGTGGGCGGGAGATCGTGTCGCAACCGGCCGTACCGCGTTAGCAGCCCGGTGTTGCACCCGGCTCCATCGACCCATTTGGGCAGGGAGGTATAGACGGCCGGCAGGCGTTCAGTACGTTGATTCTGGGTTAACTTGGAGGAGTTCGATGAACTGGAAGAAGTCAGTTACTTGCGTGCTGGCAGCGGTGGCCATTGCCGCCGCCGCGGCGTGCACTGGCGATGGTGATGGCGAAGGCGGGGCGGCAATGTCCACCAAGCCAACGCAAAAGCTGTCGGTGGCGATGTCTGAGCTGAAGTTCGAGCCGTCGGTGCTCACCGTGGAAGCCGGGAGGCCGGTGCAGATCGCCGTCAGCAACAAGGGTACCGCGGCACATGACCTGGTGATCGGCGGCATGCCGGCCACCGGCATAAAGAACGCCGTTGGCGGTCACGGCTCGATGCTGAAGGAAGGGATGATCATGGCGGACACTCACCCGGGTGATTCGGTGCAGATCGGCTTCACACCTACGACCCCGGGAGAGTATGAGATCTACTGCAGCCTGGCTGGCCATAAGGATGGCGGTATGAAGGGGACGCTGCGCGTGCAGTAGTGCCGGCTGGCAGCGGCGGCGCCTGCGCTGGGGCCGCTGCCCGACGAACGACCAGGAGCGATTGATGCGTCGAGAGGCCGGCGGGCAGGGACCAGGACGGCCGGCGCTGCTGATTGCCGTTGCTATCGTGACGCTGCTCGCGGCCGGCGGCAGCGTGCTCTGGTGGCACTTGGGGCGGTCTGAGCGCACGGAGCGGCGCGCGGCGGACTTCGGCGTCGTACACATCCACGGGCTCGGCATCAACCCGGCTGACGGGGCGCTCTTCATCGCCTCCCATACCGGCCTGCTGCGCGTGGGCGCCGGCGGTGATGCCACCCGTACCGGCGGCACCTACCAGGACGTGATGGCCCTCACCGTGGTGGGACCAGACCGGTTTCTGGCGAGCGGTCACCCCGACCTGCGCGACCTGCGGGAGGGCCGGCTGCCACCGTTGCTCGGCCTGATGGAGAGCCGGGACGGCGGGCAGAGCTGGCGGTCGCGCTCGCTGCTGGGGACAGCGGACTTCCACGCACTCCAGGCCGTGCATGGCCAGGTTTACGGTTACGACAGTACCTCCGGCACGTTCATGGTTAGCAACGACGGCACAAGCTGGGACGCGCGCGGGAAGACGGCCATCGTGACATTCGTTGTCAACCCCGAAGACCCTGAGCGCATCGTGGCCGCCGTACCCGGCGGAGTTCGGGGCAGCGAGGATGGCGGACGCACGTGGGCGCCATTGCCCGCTCCCGCACTCGTGGCGCTGGCGTGGGAGCGCCCCGGGACGCTGCTGGGCATCACGATGAACGGTGACGTGTATCGTAGCGGCGATGCCGGCCGGACGTGGGGGCAGCAAGGAACGCTCAACGCCCGCGCGACGGCCTTGCTCTCGGCGGCGGATACGTTGTTTGCCGCCTCCCACGATGGGTCCGTCTACCGGTCCGCGGACGGCGGTAGGAGTTGGGCGCTGCACTACCGCGATGCCGGCGATGGACAGAGCGCGGGCCGCTGAATGCTGCCATGCCGCCTGTACCCGGCAGCGGGCCGCGCCCCATGCTGAGCAGTACCGCCGGGCTCCCTCCATGGAGCCGCGGCGGCAGCACAGCCGTGACGCGGGCCGGCCCGCTGTTGTCGCTTCATCGTTGTCCAGGAAGGGTACCGGCGGCGCCCTCTGCTTACGGTCGGGCAAGGATGATATGGTTACGCGCGGTTCCGCGCACCGTTGCCACTGGCCAGCGACTGCAGCAGGCGGTTGCAGGCGGTCTCGCAGCGGCGGCAGGCATCCGCACAGACACGACAGTGCTCATGATGGCCGGCATGCCGGTCGCACTCGGCGCCACATGCCCGGCATGCGGCGGCACACGCCTGGAGTTGCGCCCGAAGCATGCTCCAGTCGGGCTCGGTCTGCCGTGAGAGCATCTGGCCGGTCGTCTCGCAGATGTCAGCGCAGTCGAGATTGAGCCGGATGCAGCGGATGAGCGTCTGCACCTGTTGCTCGGCGAGGCAGGCGTCAGCGCATGCCGTGCAGCTCTGCGAACACTCGAAGCAGGCGGCGATACACTCCAGCAGCGCCGCCTGATCAATATGCGCCGGGGAAGGGTGGGTCTGAAGCATGCGCTGGCTCGTGCTGGCCATGGTCATGGTGCGACCTCCGTCGTGTGGCTGCGGCCGCCGTGCCGGCCGCGGCCGGCGCGGCGTACCCTGACCGTAGCGGGCCATCCGGTTGGGCGGCCTCACCCAATGGGGGCATGGCGAGCGCTGCGCGCGCATAAGGGCGCGGCCGGCCGCAGGGATGGCGAAGCCGAGGAGCATCTGTTGGCGATTCGGCTGCGGTTGGCGCTGTGGTATGGCGGGCTGGCCGGGCTGCTCGTGCTGCTGGCCGGCCTGATCACGTATGCCACACACACGCGCGCACACTACGACGACATGGATCTGCTGCTGCGCGGGGTGGCCGAGCACATCGCCGAGGAGTACCGCGCCGCCACCACCCCCAGCGGGCATGATGCGGTGCTCAGCGCGCCGGTGGCGCCGGATATCGCCGTACGGCTGTTTGACCGCGATGGACAACAGGTCGGCGCCTCGGCCAATGCTGTTCCGGCGCCGGCGGATCCTCCGGCCGCCGTTCACGCACGGCCACCGGGACGGCCATTCGATCTCGTTGTCCGCCTGGCGCCGGCGATTGTCTCTGAAGATCCGGGGCGAGGTCGTTATGGACTGACACATGACGGCGAGGGGCAGCGCTGGCGCATCTATCTCCTCCCCGAGGACGGGAGCGGAGTCACCGTCGTCACCTATGCGGCATTGCAGCGAATCGACGCATCGGTCGAGCGGTTTCGCTGGCTGGTGGGACTGCTGAGCGGCGCGGCGTTACTCGCATCTCTTGGCGGTGCATATCTGGTCGCCGGGCGGGCGCTGCGGCCGGTGGCGACATTGAACGATGCGGCACAGGCAATTGCCCGCTCCCGCAACTTCGGCGAGCGTGTCCCGGCCGTCCCGTCCGGCGATGAGCTCAGCAGGCTGGCCGCGACCTTCAATGAGATGCTGGGCAGCCTGCAGCAGGCCTATGAAGCGCAGCAGCGATTCGTCTCTGATGCATCGCACGAGCTGCGCGCACCCCTCACGGCCATTCAGGCGAACCTGGACCTGCTCGCACGGTTGCCCGCGATGTCCGACGAGGAGCGGCGCGAAGCCGTCGATGAGGCCGGACGCGAAGCCGGCCGGCTGGCCCAGCTGGTCGCTGACCTGTTGATTCTGGCGCGGGCCGATGCAGGTGTGCCCCTGCGTCGCCAGCGGGTAGAGCTCGATGCCGTGCTGATGGAGGCATTCAGCCAGGCCCACCGGCTCGCAAAGGGCCAGCGGCTGGAAGTGGAGCACCTTGAGCCGGTCACCCTCGATGGCGACCCGGCCCGCCTCAAGCAGGTCATGCTCATCCTGCTGGACAATGCGGTGAAGTACACGCCCCCGTCAGGACGCATTATGGTGGCGCTGCGTCGCCGGGGAGGACATGCCGAACTCACCGTCACCGATACCGGCCCCGGCATCGCTGCCGAGCACATGCCGCGGGTGTTTGAACGCTTCTATCGGGCAGAGTCCGGCCGCCCGCGCGACCC
>CAUJGQ010000036.1 GCA_963170165.1 Chloroflexota bacterium
GGCGCGGACGGATGTGCCGGGGATGGTCACCACCATGGCGCGCACGGGGCTGCCGCTGTACTGCCCGGGCATCGCCGACTCCGAGCTCGGCATTGATATGCTGTACGCCCGCTGGCAAGGCAAGGGCCGGCTGATCGTCGATGTGATTGATGATATCGGCGAGAGTGCAGATGTGGTGTGGGAGTCGCACCAGCAGGGCGGCGATGTCGGCCTGATCACCGTCGGCGGCGGCGCGCCGCGCAACTTCTTCCAGCAGACCGGGCCGTGCCTGGACTGCGCCGGCCGTCCCTATCCCGGCCACAAGTACGCCGTCGGCATCACCACCGACGTTCCCTTCTGGGGCGGCATGTCCGGATCGACGTTCGAGGAGGCGCAGTCCTGGCGCAAGTACAACGACCCCGAGCATGCTACTGTCCGCGCTGACGCCACCATCGTCTTTCCGATGCTGTATGCCGCACTGGTGGAGCGGCAGGAGCAGGGCCACCGCCGGCCGGCGCTGCCGGTGTTTGACTTCAGCGGCGAAACCGCTACCGTGCGCTACGCGCCGCAGCGATAGCAGACAGGAAAGGAGGCGGCTCGTGTCGCTCGCCTTCCCACGCATGCTGTTCGAGGAGCCGCATACGCTGTTCCGCGCCGCCTTCCGCCGGTTCGTCGAGCGGGAGATATCGCCGCACAATGCCCGCTGGGAAGCGGCCGGGATTGTGGACCGTGAGCTGTTTCTCGCGGCGGGACGCGGTGGCTTCCTGGCGATGGCGGTGCCGGAGGAGCACGGCGGCGCGGGGGTTGATGACTTCCGCTTCAACCTAATCATAGCCGAGGAACTGGCGCAGGCCGGGGTGAATGCCGCCGGTCTGAGCCTGACGCTGCACAACGACATCGTCCTGCCGTACTTGCTCAAGTACACCACACCCGAGCAGCAGCGCCGCTGGCTGCCGGGGGTGGCGCGCGGCGAGATCATCACTGCCATCGCCATGACCGAGCCCGGCGCCGGCTCGGACCTGGCCGCCATCCGCACCACGGCCATCCGCGACGGCGATTGCTACGTCCTGAACGGCGTCAAGACCTTCATCACCAACGGCATCAACGCTGACCTGGTGGTGGTGGCCGCCAAGACCGACCCCACCCAGCGGCATCGTGGCATCTCGTTGCTGGTGGTGGAGCGCGGTACGGAGGGCTTCGAGCGGGGGCGCAAGCTGGCGAAGATCGGCCAGCAGGCGCAGGACACCGCTGAGCTGTACTTCACCGATTGCCGGGTGCCGGCCGCAAACCTGCTCGGGCAGGAGGGCGAGGGGTTCCGTTACCTGGTGAGGAACCTTCCCCAGGAGCGGCTGTCCATCGCCATGACGGCCGTTGCCGCCTCCGCGTGGGCATTGGAGCAGACGCTGACCTACGCCAAGGAGCGCGAGGCGTTCGGCCAGCCGATCGGCTCTTTCCAGCACAACCGGTTCGTGCTGGCCGAGCTGCGCACAGAACTGGAACTGGCGCAGGTGTTCGTTGACCGCTGCGTGCTGGCGCTGAACGACGGCACGCTTACCGCCGAGCAGGCGGCAATGGCCAAGTGGTGGTGCACCGAGCTGCAGAAGCGCACCCTGGACCGCTGCCTGCAGTTGTTCGGCGGCCAGGGTTACATGAGTGAGAATCCGGTCGCCCGTGCGTACCTCGATGCCCGCGTCACCACCATCTACGGTGGCACAACGGAGATCATGAAGGAGATCATCGGCCGGGCGATGGGAGTGTAACGCAGGCCGCAGGGCGCGACGCCTGTACCTGCAGCTGAACGCTTACCGCGAAAGGGTGTTCCGCCATGTCAGACGCCATCTTTGGTGTCGATGCCTTTTCGCCGAAGGAGATCGCCGAGCGCGTCGAGAACATCGGCGTCACCAAGGCGCGTCTGCCGCTACTGACGATGACCGCGCTGGGAGTGCTGGCCGGCGGCTTCATCGGACTGGGGGCACTGTACTTCACCCTGGTCACCAGCGATGCGCGGCTGAGCTTCGCCGTGGCGCGTGTGTTGGGCGGCGCCGTCTTTTCGCTCGGGTTGCTGCTGGTGGTCGTCGCTGGGGCCGAGCTGTTCACGGGCAACACACTGCTGGTGATGGCCTGGGTATCGCGGCGGATCACCACGCCAGAGTTGCTCAAGAACTTCGCCGTGGTCTATGCCGCCAATCTGGCGGGCGCGGTGGGGCTGGCGCTGCTGGTGGCGCTGTCCGAACACTGGCGGATGAACGGCGGTAGCGTGGGGCGCAACGCTGTCGCCATCGCCTCAGCCAAGACCTCACTGCCTTTCGCCGAAGCGTTCTTCAAGGGCGTGTTGTGCAACGTGCTCGTGTGTCTGGCGGTGTGGCTGGCGCTGGCCGGCCGCACGGTGGTGGATAAACTCGCTGCCATTGTGCTACCCATCTCCGCGTTTGTGGCGGCCGGACTCGAGCACAGCGTTGCCAACATGTACTTCATCCCTCTTGGCCTGCTGCTCAAGGACCGCGCCGCCGTCGAGGGAGTCGCTGGGCTGGACGGGCTGACTGCAGGCGGCATGGCGCAGAACCTGCTGCCGGTTACGTTGGGTAACATCATCGGCGGCAGCGTGATGGTGGCGCTCGTCTACTGGCTGGTGTACCGTCGGGGCTCCACCTGAACGCCGTCAGCGCCCAGCGTTCGGTATCCCAGCAAGGGATAGCCGAGATGCTCCCCACTCATCAGGGGTACCGCTCTGCTCAGAAGTGGGGCCGGACTCCCCTGCCCTTCCGGCAACCCTCCTGCGTAGCGGGACCGGGCGGGTGTGCCTCTCGGTATACCCTGCTGTGATCCGAGGGGCCTACCCTGTCGCGAACCACGGGATGATCTCCCGGCGGCACGCCTCGATGAAGCCGGGGCCGGGCATGTTCGGCTGCAGGATGATGTGCGTCATCCAGGGGAAGCGGGCCGCCAGCGCCTCGATCTGGCGGCGGACCTCGGCACCGGTGCCCATCAGGCAGAACCGGCGGGCGACGTCGTCGGGGATGGCCGCCACGTGCCGGGCGGCCAGATCCATGTCGAAGGCATGATGGAAGTCAGGCCGTACCTCGGTGAGGATGTCGTGCACCGGCGGACAGGGCCAGGGGATGCCCAGCCGCTGCCATGTGCCGGGATTGACCTCGTAGTAGCCGGCGGCCATTACCTTGCCGCGCGCCGACACCACCGCCGGATCATCGTGAATGACGGTGTGGAAGTGGCCGGCGACAAACAGCGTTGCCGGGTCGCGCCCCACCGCTCGCGCACCGGCGCAGAACTCGTCGTACCCCCACTGCACCAACTCCGGGTCTGTGCCGATGCGGATGACGGCGCCGTCTGCGCTGCGCCCGGCCATCCGCAGCGTCTTCGGGCCGCTGCCCGCCACGATAACCGGCACGGAGCGCGGCTGTTGCAGGCGTGAGGGCGCCGACCAGCCCATATCGACCGCCTCTCCCGCCAGCAGGGCGCGCATGGTGCGCACCGCCTGCTCGGTCTGTGCCAGCCGCGCCGGGCGCTGCCCGATCTGCCACACCGCTGTATCACCGGCGCCGATGCCGAGCAGCATCCGGCCGGGTGCGTGCAGGTCCACGGCGGCGGCGCTGGCGGCGATCACGCTGGGATGGCGGGTCACCGGGTTGACCAGCAGGGTCCCGGCCGTCACCCGCTCGGTGTGCTGCAGCGCCGTTAGCACGTTGATGAACACGTCCCCATTCCGCAGCTGGCTGTCCGGAAACCAGAAGCGGGCAAACCCGGCCGCCTCGGTGGCGCGGGCGCTAGCGATCAGACGGTCCGGATCAGGGTAGTCAAAGCGATTGGTGCCAAAGGTGATGCGCACGGAACCTACTCCCCCGCAGTGGCGTGCTCTCCATTGTGCCGGGCCGTTCTCCTAGGCGCGCCGGGGGTAGTGTGCCACCCGCATTGGTACAGCATGCGAGTGATGTCTGTACGATGCGACCTCGTGGGACGATCTACGTGAGTGACCATGGGGGATCAGATGCAGATGATGAAACGTTGGCTGATGACGGCAGCGCTGGCCGGGATGGTGCTGATGACCGCTGCTTGTGACGGGGATGATGAGACGCGTAGTGAGGAGTTCGGGGCCCCGTTCCAGGGCTCGGGCACGCCGAGTGCGCCGGCAAATGCGGCCGCCACCGTGGGCGCTACACCGGCGGCGGTAGCAGCGACCGGCACCGCCGCGGCCGGCAGCACCGGCTCCTCCGGGGCCCAGCCGCGTCGCTGGGAGATCACCGCTACCGACTTCAAATTCGACCGCAACGAGTTGCAGGCGCGGAGCCAGGAAACCATCGAGGTGACGCTCACCAACGACGGTGACACCCAGCACTCCTGGCGGTTGCTGGGCGTCGTCGATGCCGCCGGCAGCGCGGTCGCGATTCCGCCGGTTGCTGCGGGCGACGACGCCACGATCACCTTCCTGGTAGGAAAGTCAGGGACCTATACGTTCCAATGCGACATCCACCCGCAGCAGATGACGGGGCGGGTCGTGCTCAGCGGATAGGCTACTGCAGGTAATGGCGGATGGTGGCCGCGTCACGTACACGGGCGCGGTCCGGGTCCATGCCGAACTCGCGACGGGCGCGGCGCTGCCGGTGCAGGTCCCAGCATTGGTCCAGCGCCGTTCCGATGTCCTGCAGCCGGGCGCGATCCTCGAGGCTCAGGCCGCTATCCTCATCATCGCCTTTGCCCAATAGCGTGTGCTCCTCCTCCACCAGCCGGCTGATGCGCTGGATAAGCTCGCGGTCATCCATCGTCGGGCGCTCCTGGCCGCGGGGTGCTGTATCACAGATTGTGTCAGGTGGAGCTGCCGCTTGACCGTACCCCGACCGGGCCAGAGGATGGCGGCACCCGCCGCGGAGGCCTGGCCCGGTGCCCAGTAAGCTATTCTCCTCGCCTGATGCCGCTGTGGCAGACATCATGGACGGCGTGACCGTGATGTTCGGTGGCTTCATCTCGGCGTCCTATCCCAGCAATCTGATCCGCGCCCTCGGACGGCGCGGTGTGCGTGGCATCACCGGCATCGCCACCAATGTTGGCCCGGATGACGAGATTGACCGGCTGTGCGCCGCCGGGTTGGTGGCCAAGATGATCACCTCTTTCGCCGTGCGGGCGTCCGTGGCGCAGGAAAGCGCCTTTGAGCGGCGCTGGCGGGCGGGCGAGGCTGATCTGGAACTGGTGCCGCAGGGGACGCTGGCGGAGCGCATCCGCGCTGGCGGCGCCGGTATTGCTGCGTTCTACACCCCTACCGGCGCCGGCACGCTTGCCGCCGAGGGGAAGGAGATCCGCCTGTTCAACGGGCGTGAGCACGTGCTCGAACACGGCCTGACCGCCGGCGTGGCACTGATCAAAGCACACCGCGCGGACCCGCTCGGGAACCTCCAGTACCGGGCTGCCGGGCGCAACTTCAACGCGCCGATGGCGACCGCCGCGCGGCTGGTGATCGCCGAGGTGGAAGAACTGACCGCCCCCGGCGGGATCGACCCGGAGCAGGTGCATACCCCAGCCGTGTATGTGGACCGGATCGTAGTCGTGCCGCGCCTGCCTATCGCCCTTCGCCGCCGTTCACGGGCCGATACGGAGCAGCGCGGCTGAACGCGGCGGTAGCGTGACGCTGAGACTACCGCTTACCTCGCGGGCGTCACCGTCCCACAGGTCGTGCACTTCATAACGGCGGGTGATGTCCAGCCCCAAGCGGGATAGCGGTACCGTCCGCTGCACGGGTTCGTCGCTCCAGTTGAAGAAGCCTGCTACAACCGCACCGTCGCGTAGCCTGGCCGACCACACCGGTGCAGGGGTTTCGCCCACGGTGAGTGGCCGGGCAGCCACCCCTTCCTTGGCCAGAGCCAGCACCTCCGGATCGGTGAGCAGCGCCGTCCGCTCCGGGCGTAGGTAACGCGGATCGTCGCCGAGGATGAAGAGCGTGCCGCCCAGCGCGCTCATGGTGGCGTGCATTCGCGCCATTGCGTCGGAGTAGCCCGGAAACCAGTCGTGGCGGACGACGACATTGTCCGGATCATTGCGCACATACAGTAGGTCGGTGAACCAGGACAGCGCGACGTTCTGTGCCTGCCGGGCTTGGCCGAAGTTGACATCGGTGCCCACCCGGCGGCTGTGTACGTAGGGGTGCACGTACAGGGGCGCGATAGCAGCCGACAGATAGATGGGGCGGCCGGCCGAGTGAAAACCATCCAGCACGGCCTGCATACCCTGGTGGAAGGACTGCATTGCCGTCATTGCCGGGTTGTGCCGCCGGCCTTCCTGCGTGCCAATCTGGAGGAAGTCCAGCTTGACGAAGTCGAATCCGTCGGCGGCAATAGCGGCGGCGGTGGCGCGCAGATAGGCCAGCGTGCCGGGATGCGAGCCGTCCAGGACATAGTCGAAGTCGAGGATGTTGCCCCGGACGGGCGCGCCGGCGGCGTCTCGCAATACCAGATCGCGAAACAGGTAAGGGGTGCCCGGCGCGGGTTGGTCGAGCAGGGCAGGATTGACGGCGAATGGGATGAAGTACGAACCCGCCAGCAGGCCGCGTTCGTGGATGTGCTGCGTCAGGGCTGCCATTCCCGCGGGAAAGCGCTCCGGACTGGCCCGCCAGTCGCCGTCCATCACGTTCCAGCCGGCGTCGAGATTGACATAGCGGTAGCCGTGGCCGGCCAGGCTGGTGGCCATATGGGCGGCGATTGCGTGGATCATCTGTTCGTCCGCGCCAAAGCGGTACTGATACCACGGGTTCCAGCCCAACGGAGGCGGCAGCGCCGGCTCGGGCAGCGGCGGCGAACGCAGCGCCACCGCCCGCATCAGGTCGGCCAGGCCGTCACGGTGATCGGCATATCCCCCAAGCAGAAACTCGGCCGATGATAGCCGGTCCGCCTGCCGTGGCGCCGGCTCCACGCTGTCGATGGGCGACCGCAGGCCGGAGAACAGGCTGAGCGCCGCCGTCGGGCCGTCCCACCACACGGCGCTTTTCCAAGCCTGCGACTCAGTCGCACCAGCGATCAGGCCCGCCCCGCTGGTGGCATCAACCAGCCCGCCCAGCCAGTATGAGACCGTCTGCTGTGCCAGTCCCGCAGGGGGAGTGGCGAAGTCACCGTCATTGAAGAACGGAGCCAGGTACAGGCGCGGATCGCTTGCCGCGGCAAGCGCAGCGCTACCCGGCGGGTGCGTGACACCGCCGGCGGCCAGTGCTTCTATCTGGCTAACGGCCAGCGGCGCACCGCGCGCCGCCGCGGTCCGGCCAGCCTCAGCCTGTACCAGCAGCAGTGGCCGGCCGGCATACATGGTGAAGCGCTGGGTCAGTGTCGCTGCCAGCCCCGGCGCTTCGCCGGAGACGGTCAGGCGCACCCCCTGGCCAAAGGCGTCTGCCACCGGCTCCTGCTCGTATACCCTGCGAACCGTCTCGGTGGAGCGCAGTTGCCCCGGACCACCGGCGGCGGTGAGCTGGACGGCGGCGTGTGCCTGCTGGATCCGGGCGATGCCGGCCAGGTCGATATCCGCCAGACCGGAGCGCAGGTCATAGCGGAGCATGGCCGCGCCGTTGGCCAGGGTGAGCCGGTCACCATCGCGGGTGAGGGTGACGGCAGCGGCAGGGGCGGAGGCAGGGCGCAGCAGCGCAAGACAGAGGCACAGGCAAAACAGCAAACGGAGTGACATGGCAGCGCTCGGCTGTGCGGGGAGCGGTGCGGGGGACAGAACAGCAGCGCGGACACGCCGCCCGCAGGTATCCTATCATTCGTACCGGTGCTGCCTACCCCAAACGGTTGGCATTCGCCCGCCTGCCTGGCAGGGTAAGCTGGGTTTGATGCCGCACTGCGCTGAGGAGGAGAGATGAGCACGGATTACGTCACGCCGGCCGATCACCGATCGCTGCCCGTGCGCGCCGTTCTCTTCGAGCCGTATGGCACCCTGATCGATATCGAAACTGACGAGCGCGATTGGCATGTCTACCTGTATTTGTCGCGCTATCTGGAGTATCGTGGCGTCTCGCTGACCGCGGACGAGCTGCGCTGGCTGTGGTTCGAGAAGATGGCACAGCAGGTGACGTCCGGCGCCGAAGCGTATCCGGAGGTGGACGCCCGCGCGGCGTGGAGCGCGCTGCTGGAGGCGAACGTCGACCGCTGCCGCTATCCGCTGGACCTGGCGGGCAGCACGTTTGTCCCGGACCTGGTCGTGCTGCACCGCTCTCTCACCCGCCGGTCGCTACGGCTCATGGAAGGGGCGCGGGCGCTGGTCGAGCGACTGAGCGCCCGCGTGCGGCTCGGCGCCATCACCGACTCGCAGCCGGATTACATCCGAGCCGAGCTGGCGATTACCGGTCTGGCGCCCCACTTCTCCGGTATGACCGTCTCCGGCGAACATGGCTTCTGCAAGCCGGATCGCCGGCTGTTCGAGCGGGCGTTGGCAGACCTGCGCGTCTCTCCTGCCGAGGCCGTGTTTGTGGGAGTCGATACCGGCAAAGATATCGCCGGCGCGCGGGCAGCCGGGCTGCGCACGGTGCTGGTCCTCACGCCCTATGGCAGCAAGGACATCGCGCTTGGTGAGCCCGACCTCATCGCCGACAGCACCGCCGATGTCGCGGAGGTCATTGCGCCGCTGCTCGGTGTTTGAGTCACTGGTGCTCCGAGCAGCATAGGCCGCCGCTGTGGTGACGTACGCGCGAACCGTGGCGCCCGTTGGCGAGTCGATGCGTCGCCCAACTCCGCCGGCGCGTTACGCTGTGGCTGAGCGCGGTACCGG
>CAUJGQ010000037.1 GCA_963170165.1 Chloroflexota bacterium
CGAGTTCATCAGCGCCGTGCTGTTCACGATCACGCTGTCCATCCTGTCGGCGGCGATCTCCGGCCCGCTGCTTGATAAAGCCAACCCCGACGCCACCCCCAATCCCGCCAAGGCGCCCTGGTACTTCCTCAACCTCCAGGAGCTGCTGCTGCACATGCACCCGGCGCTGGCCGGGGTCGTGGTGCCCACCGTGGCGCTGATCCTGCTGGCGGCGCTCCCCTACTACGACCGCTCCAACCAGGGGCAGGGCGTCTGGTTCGGCGGCTCTCCCAACACCAAGAAGATCACCTGGTTCATGGCGGTGGTCGCCTCCGTCATCTGCGTGCTGCTCGTCCTGTATGACGACGGCAAGCACGTCGTCGCCTACGACCAGCTGCACAAGGCCATCACCGGCGATGACTGTGTCAATGCCGCCGGCGCCGTGGCCACCTGCTGGCCGGATGAGCTTAACTTCCTGTCCAACCTGCGCGGCCTGCAGACCGGCATCGGCTGGCCGGAGTGGGCCAGCGATATCCCCTATCTGCCGTTTGTGCTGGAAATCCGCGGCCAGGAATTCGAGACGCTGGACCTGCCCGCTTTCCTCGTCGAGCAGTTCATCCCCGTCACCACCATGATCGGCCTGCCGATCGTGCTGTTGCTGGTCATCCGCCGCTGGTTGGGGACCATGGACCGGCGCGATGGCATGATTGCGGTGTTCACGGGGTTCATGGCTGTGTTCGTCGTGCTGACGGTGATCGGTACGGCCTTCCGTGGCCAGGGCCTGGAGCTGGTGTTCCCGTGGGAGGTTCCCACCCATCCCGAGTGACCGATGCCGGTGCTCCCCGGTCCGTGTGTGACGGCAAACTGCGCCTGACCAAGGCGCCGGACATGGTGACGTAACAGTGGCTAACGAACAAATGGACGAACGCGCACGCCGGATCGCCGAGGCGAAGGCGCGCGCCGAAGCCGCCAAGGCTGCCAAGACTGGCGGTGCGCCGCCGCCCGCGGCCGCTTCCCCCACTCCGGCCGCGCCCGCTGCGCCCGCTGCGCCCGCCGGTGGCGACGGTGGCGATGAGCGCGCCCGCCGGATCGCTGAGGCCAAAGCCCGCGCTGAGGCCGCCAAGGCCGCCGCGGGGGGTGCCGCACCGGCTCCAGCCGCACCGGCTGCGCCAGCTGCTCCGGCCGCCGCTGCCGAGGCGGGTGGCGAGGGTGGAGACGACCGCGCCTCCCGCATTGCCGCCGCCCGTGCCCGCGCGCAGGCCGCCGCTGCCGCCAAGAGCGGTGGTGCTCCTCCGCCGGCCGCGCCGCAGCGCTCCCCAGAGGAAGAGGCCGCCCGCCAGGCGCGCCTGGCCGCCGCCCGCGAGAAGGCCGCCGCTGCCTCTGGCGGAGCGGCGCCGGCCGCGGCTGTTGCACCGGCGCCGGCCGCCGCCCCTGCGCGGGCCGCTACCGCCGCGGCTCCCGCTGCCCGGGCGTTGCCCGCCGGCATGGACGAATGGCGCGTTCCTGCCGCCGCGGCGGGACGCGTGGTCACGGCGCGTCCGGACCCGACGGCGGTGGCCGAAGCGCAACTATCGAACGAAGAGGTGGCCAACCTCGTCACCCGCCGCTCCATGATGCGGACGTCGTTTTGGGCCGGCCTGGGGGTGATGCTCGCTGGCTTTGTGCTCGGCTTCGTCAACTTCTTCTGGCCGCGCAATGTCAAGGGGTTCGGCACGCAGATCACGATCAGCAAAGAGCGCATCCCCGCCGAGGGCGCCGAACCGGCGAAGATCTTCGAAATGAAGGGCTACCTGGTCAACCTTAAGGCGGGCGAAGGTGTGCCGTCGCAGTTCGCCAGCTTCGGTAACCCTGCCGAGAAGGGCGGCCTGATCGCGCTGTACCAGAAGTGCCCGCATCTTGGATGCGCAGTGCCGTGGCGTGGTGACTTCGACTTCGAAGGCGTCAAGGGCTGGTTCCGCTGCCCATGCCATGGTTCGACGTACTCCAAGGCCGGCATCCGTGTCTTTGGTCCGGCTCCGCGCCCCATGGACACCTTTGCCATCACCAAGAATGCGGACGGGTCGATCGTCGTTGACACGGGCAAGATCAACCTGGGTGGCCCGGATAATGCCCAACGGACCATTCAGCTGAGCTAGCCGGGGCGCCCCCGGCAATCCCGAACTGAGGGGGAGGTTCGAGGCGTTTGTGGGTCCCGCGTCCCCGCCACCGCCGTCAGCCCGGGATTGCATTCCGGCCAACGGCTCCGTGCGGCCCGGCCTCCCGCCTCAGGATTGACCGATGAACACGAGCAAACAGATCAACGCGATGATCATCCTGATGGCCATGCTCCTGGTGGGCATCGGGTTCTATACCATCTACGACCCCTTCCGCCAGGAGACCGAGATGGAGCGGACCCGGGAGGAGATCGCCAAGCGCGCCGGCCACACCTACGCCCGCAACTGCCGTGTCTGTCACGGTGACAACGGCGAAGGTCGCATCGGCCCCGCGCTCAACCCCGAGTTCCGCAACGCTCCCTTGATCAACTACACCGACCCCAACAAGTCGGCTGAGAACGCGATTCTCGTGCGCAACACGCTGGAATGCGGTCGTGTCGGCACACGAATGCCCTCATGGGCCATCGAGCAGGGCGGCGCGCTCAACGACGAGCAGATCCGTCAGTTGGTGATTGCGCTCACCACGCCCAAGGAAGCGGGGCTGTGGAAGCACATCGAAGTGATCACCCACGAGGATGAGCTGGTCGCCCCCAACCCACCGGTGACCGAGGTGCCGATCACCATCACCGGAGCCACCGGCTACGTCTGCGGTCAGAAGCCCGTTGCCGCTGCTGCCGCACCGGTGACTGCCCCCGATGCCAAGACGGCCTGGACCATCGTCGCCACCGACAACAAGTTTGACCTGCCGGCCATGGCAGTTCCCGCCGGTCAAGCCGTCACCATCACCTTGGAGAATAAGGGTGCGGCCCTGCACAACCTCAACATCCAGGGGCTGAAGGACGGCGGCCGTGATGTGAAGACCGATCTGATTCCCGGCGGGCAAACAGCCACGCTGCGCTTCACTCCCACCACGCCGGGTGAGCACAAGTTCGTCTGCGATATCCATCCGGAGATGACCGGCACCTTCTTCATCGTGCAATAGCGTTCGGCTGTCGAAATACCACGCTCGCGCTCGCCGTGGCTGACGCCGGGCGGGCGCGAGCACTAACCGGCAGATACTCCGTATACGGCTTCTTGCTTGACCCTTAGCAGGACGGTCGGTACACTCCGGCTTCGGATAGGCGGTTGTTCGCCTTGACGGCCGGGCTACAATTGCAGTGATCGGCCAGCAACCAAGACAAAGGTAGGGAAGGCGCGTGGCGAACCAGGTAGGCAAGCGGTACCAGTGCACCAAGTGCAACACCGAGATGATTGTGACCAAAGGCGGGGTCGGTGAGCTGGCCTGCTGCGGTCAGTCGATGCAACAAAAGTAAGACTGCCCGCACGGGCACGGACAGAGAGGCGACAGCATCCCCATGGCCAACCAGTTGGGCAAGCGGTTCCAGTGCAAGTCCTGTAATACCGAGGTGTTGTGCATCAAGCCAGGTGATGGCGAAGTTGCCTGCTGTGGCGTGGCGATGGAGCTGTTGCAGCCTAAGGTGCTCCCCTCCGCGGACTAGCCACCGGTCCGCCTTCAGCGGCAGTGTGTCATTGGCCGGCCCCGCACTGGCGGGGCCGTTTCTGTGCCTGCTCGATGCGGTCCGGTAGCTTGCGGCGGTGGTGATCTCCGTGCTGCAATGGCGGATATTCCGTCACCGTCCGGAGCCAGGCATGAGCGCTGCCCCACCGGTTGATCCGGCCGCCGTCTGGAACATCGCCTACAGCCCCACGCCATACGACCTGTGGACCCGTACGAATGTCGGCGAGGTCTTTCCTGAGGCGGTGACGCCCCTCACGTTCTCGATCATGGTGCTGCAAAGCGACGCCATCTTCCTCAACGCGCCGGACCGGCTGCGCCTGATTCCGCGCCAGCTGATCAAAGATGGTGTGCCACCGGCAGTGTTCCGGGCAATCAACGGCCGCATGTTCTACAACACCGGACTGGTGTATCACCTGTTCACCGACGTGTTCGGCCTGCCGTCATGGCTGTGGATGGTGAACCTTGGTGGCCCGCAGGAGGCCGCGGCGACCGGCCTGCCCCCGCGACCGCTGCGGCCTCGGAGGCTGATCCGCGCACTGCGCGCCGTGCTCGCTGAGAACTCCCGGCAGCGCCGCGTCATCGCCGCGTATCACCGTGACCGTGAGGCAATGCACCGCCGCGCCCTGGCACTGCGGCGCGAGGTCGTGACGGCGCTGACGTTGCCGGCACTGGATCAGCGCATCACCCGGCTGCTGGCGCTGTCGTTGCCGCCACAAGAGCAGCTGTTCGATGGCTCGGCCGCTGCCATCTCCGCCTTCGGCATGCTGACCGGGTTGTGTCAGCGCTGGTGTGATGACCGAGCACTGGCAAACGACCTTGTCACCGGGCTGGACGCCTACGATACGGCGCATGCGACCGTGGCACTGTGGGCCGTGGCGCGGGCTGCCCGCGGTACTGCCGCCGCCGACGTGATCCGCACGTCCTCGCCGGCGGAGTTGACAGCGCGGCTGGCAGCCACCGATGGCGCCGGGGCGGCGGCGGCGGCGTTGGATACGTTCCTGGAGGACTTCGGTCACCGCGCTTCGGACGAGTTCGAGCTAGCCTCACCACGCTGGTCCGATGACCTGTCGTTCATCAGCGCGACGCTGCGGACATACCTGGAAGCTGGTCCCGAAGCCGATCCGGCGGCGCACCTGGTCCGGCAGCAACGCCGCCGCCGGGCCGCGGAGCGCGAGGCACAACGGCGGATGCGGGCCGGCCTGCTCCACACCCTGCTGCCGTACCGGCGCCTGGTGTTCCGCCTGGTGTTGCGCCAGGCGCGCAGCCTGCTGCCCCTGCGCGAGAACCCCAAGCACCTGTTCTTGATGTACCAGGCGGAGCTGCGGCGGTCGCTGCTGGAGATTGGCGGGCGGCTGGCTGCGGCGGGCATCCTCGCAGACGCAGCAGACCTATTCTTCCTCACGCGGGAGGAGATGACCGCGGCCATCGAGCAGGCAGAACGTGGTGGTGCGACGCCCGGATTACCGGCGCTGATCGCCGGGCGGCGAGAACTGCTCGAGCGGTTCCGCGCCTGGCAACCTGCGGAGGCCATTCCTGACAGCGCGATTGCTGCGCTGGAACAGGAGGTCCGCACGGCGCCGGCGGCGGTGGCGGAGCCTGCTTTGCCGGCGACTGGCCCCGGTGAGCTACTCGGGATCGCTGCCTCGGCCGGAGTAGTGACCGGGCGGGCGCGAGTGGCGCTTAACCCGGACGACGGCGCCGAGATCGAACCGGGTGAGGTGCTGGTCGCACCGTTCACCGATCCAGGCTGGACACCGCTATTCACCGTGGCTGGCGCGATTGTGATGGACCTGGGCGGGCTGCTGTCCCATGGGGCGATTGTGGCGCGGGAATACGGCATTCCCGCCGTCGTCAACACCCGTGCTGCGACCCGCCGGATTCGCACAGGACAGCTGGTCACCGTCGATGGTGACCGCGGTACCGTCCGCTGGCAGGATGACGGCGCCGGCGGCTGATCGCTTGCGCGATATATGCGATGGAGCGGATGGCAGATATGCGTGAGGCGAGACCGATTGATGTCGTGCGGGCACGGGCCGAGACGCCCGGCTGTGAGGCGGTCCTGCACCTGAACAACGCTGGGGCAGCGCTCCAGCCGCGGCCGGTGATCGACGCCGTCTTTGGGCACCTACAGCGCGAGACGGAGATCGGCGGCTACGAAGCGGCAGAGGAGGCACTGAGCCAGCGCGAGGAGGTATACCACGCACTCGCCCGGTTGCTCGGTGCGCACCCCGACGAGATCGCGCTAGTAGATAATGCCACCCGCGCCTATGACATGGCCTTTCACGCGCTGCCACTGCAGGATGGCGACGTCGTGGTCACCACGCGCAGCGAGTATCCCAGCAACGTGATCGCCATGTTGCGGGCGCAGCACGACCGCCGCATCACGATCCGCTATCTGCCGAACGAGCCGGCCGGCCAGCTTGCGCTGGAGGCGCTGGAGCAGGAACTCCGTGACCCGCGGGTGAAGGCGGTCAGTATCTCACACGTGCCCACACAGTCCGGCCTGCTACAACCGGCAGCAGAGGCCGGTCGGTTGGTGCGCGCCCGCGGAGACGTTTGGTACCTGCTGGATGCCACCCAGACGGCTGGTCAGTTTCCGTTGGATGTGCTGGCGCTGGGCTGCGACGCGCTGGCGGCCACGGGACGTAAGTTCCTGCGCGGACCACGCGCCACCGGCTTCCTGTATGTGCGGCGCGAGCGCCTGGCCGCGCTGGACCCCATCCCGGTGGATCTGCACGCTGCCACCTGGACCGGACCGGAGACATATGAACTGCGGGCCGACGCCCGCCGGTTCGAGACCTGGGAGCAGCACATCGCCGGCCTGCTGGGTCTGGGCGCCGCCGCCGACTACGCGCTGGCGTGGGGGCTCGATGCCATCTGGGCGCGGATACAGGCGCTGGCCATCCGGTTGCGCGCACTGCTGGCCGAGGTGCCGCGCGTCACCCTGTGCGACCCCGGCGCTCAGCGCTGCGGTATCGTCACGTTCACGGTCGATGGCTACACCGCCGCTCAGGTGAAAGCCGCCCTGGCCGCACGCACGCGCCGCATCAACGTGTCCACCTCGACCGTGAACTCCGCCCGCCTGGACTTCACCGCCCGCGGGCTGGATACCGTGGTGCGGTCCTCCGTCCACTATTACCTGACAGAGGATGACATGGAGGAGATGGCATCGGCGCTGCGCGCGCTGCCGTGAATGGCGGGCATTGCCCGCTGCCCGGCCCCGTTACCTCGCCGCAAACTGGCCGTAACTGCAGGGAGGTGCACTATGCCGGCGCGAACCTACAAGAAGATCGAACTGGTCGGCGTCTCAGACAAGGATGTGTCTGACGCCATCCGCAACGCCGTCAAGCGTGCGGCGCAAACGCTGCGCGGGCTGGACTGGTTTGAGGTACAGGAAATCCGCGGCACGATTGCGGACGGCGATGTCAGCGCCTTCCAGGTGACGGTGAAGGTCGGCTTTCGTGTCATGTCTGAAAAGGAACTGGAGGACGATTAGCCCTCCGGTCCCAGCCGGCGGCCGCCGAGCACGTGCATGTGCAGGTGCCAGACCGTCATGCCGGCGTCGCCCAGCACGTTGAACGCCAGCCGGTAGCCGCTTTCGGCGATACCCTCCGCACGGGCCGCCGCGGTGGCTGCCGCCAGCATCTGCGCCAGCACCGGCCCGTGCTCGGCGGTGACGTGCTGGGCGTTGGCGATATGCTGCCTGGGGATGACCAGTAGGTGCACCGGCGCGCGCGGCGCGATGTCGCGGATGACGAACACCTGATCGTCCTCCCAGACCTTGGGCACCGGCATCGCGCCTGACGCCATCGTGCAGAACAGGCAATCCTCAGCCATCATCAACTCCCGAATGGTGCAGGTTACGCCCGCCGCGGCGGGTCATCGGCTGCGGTGCTGGCAGGCCGTACCGTCAGCCGTTCCAGCGCCGCTGCCGCGGCCAGCAGCGCCGACATGCCGCCGATCACGGCAGCGTAGTACGGATAGTAGAAGTGGTTGGCGGAGGGCATCTCGCCGGTCTGGCTGATGAGCGAGCACAGCGTCGCCATCGCGATCGCCACATGCACCGGCGCACGCCAGCGAATCACACCGGCAATGGCGGCGTGCCCCAGCAGCAGCAGCACCACGCTCAGCAGAACGGTCCCCACCACGCCCGAGCGGTACAGCAGATCGACCGGGCCGAACTCCAGAAAGAGCGTGTTCAGCTCAGAGCGGGAGCCAGTGTAGCCGTAGCCGAACAGCAGATCCATGCCCTCTGGCTCCTGTTCCCAGTAGCGCTCGGCCTGGACGAGCCGGCCCTGCCAGGTGCCCTCGCGCAGGCGATAGTCCTGCAGACCGGAAGTGGTGCGGCCGACGATGATCTCGTCCAGCCCGCCTAGCCCAAGCACCGGGATGAGAAACAGCAACGATCCGATCAGCGCGGATGACACCACCGCCAGCCGGAGGCTCATTTGCCGGGCGCCGGCCATCAGCACCAGGAACACGACCGCTGCCAGGGCCACGCCGAAATACGCGCCACGTGCCATGTTGAGGATGAATGCCATCGAGAAGAAGGCCGCCGCCGCGATGGCGGGCAGCGACGGCCTGCGGGCGATCATGGCCGACAGGAAGAAGAACCACCAGATAGCGGAAAAGTAGATCGGGAAGTTCGAGCGGTGGAAGATGCCGTACTTGACGATGATCTGGGGGCCAGGTGGCACGAGCATCCGGCTGATGAAGTTGTCGCCGAACAACAGCACATCGCCACGCAATGACTGCAGAATAATGATGGCGGTGCCGGCTGCGGTGATGATGAACCACACGCGCAGCAACATCTTCAGGTCGCCAGGTGTGGCAACAAAGGCCGCAACGGCGAAAAACAGCGCGAAGTACGGCCACACGCGTGCCAGCGTTTGCAGGTTGCCAAAGTCCCCCAGGGTCTCGCGGAAGTCGCGGATGATCATCATCACCGCCAGCACCGCGAACAGGGCCAAGGCTACCAGCACCGTCCGCGTCCCCCCGCGGGTGATCAGGGGACGGCGGTCGCCCCCGTTGAACTGGAGCAGCGCCAGCGCCGCCCCGGCCACGAACACCATGTCGTTGCCGTAGACCTTGACGGGACCGGCTTCAGCTTCAATGACGGCGTTGAAGTCAAACAAGCCGGCGCCAACGGAGAGCAGCAGACCGACGATCAGCCAGTGCCAGGCCGGTGCATTCACCACCTCCGCCTGGGCACGTGGCTCGTGCAGCGGCCAGCGGTACCCGCGCCAGACCGGCGAACTAGGGGCGGTCACGGTTGGGACTCCTGCCCGGCGGGCAGCCAAGCGCCCCGCAGCAGCCGCAGCTCGCTCCGAAACCACGGCGCCAGGGCAACGATCAGTGCCGCCGCTACCGCTCCTCGCAGCCACCATGCGCCCTCAACCGGGATCAGCCGGGCGGCAGCGGCGATCGCCAGGATCGTCACCATCTGCCGGAGCACCGGCCGTGCCCGGCCGGCGTGCAGCCGTTTCATGAGCACCCAGATGTTGAGCATGGCATTGACAGCGTAGCTACCCAGCAGGCAGGCGCTCAACACGACCGCTCCGTGCCCGGCGCCGGCCAGTACGAACCCCAGTGCTACCACCGCGCCGGCCGTGGATAGCCATGCCAGCGTGCGCTGTTCCTCCCTGGCCGAGGTGGCGATGCCCAACACGATCATCACCGCATACAGGTACATGGTCCATACCTGGTTAATGAAGGCCGGCACTGCAGGGCGGTACGCCTCGCCCAGCACTAACACGATCGCCTCTGGCGCAGCGGCGGTCAGTACAATCCCCAGCACCCCGCCGAACACGCTGACCAGCGACAGAATATCATTCACTCCGCGGCGGTAATCCTGCTCAGACCGGCTGCGGGTGGCGACCAAGTGCGGCAGCATCGCTCGGGCTAGCCCTGCAAGGACCAACAGCATCGGTGCGACGAGCCGGTTGCCGGCGTTGTACAGCCCCACCTCCACGCTGCCGGACCACGCTGCCAGCAGCAGCACGGGCGCTTGGGTGGACATCTGCCCCACCGCGCCGGTCCAGAAGAACGGCCACGAGCGGCTGAGCAACGCGCGCGCCCGGAATGGTGGGGCATCTGGCGCCGGCCGGAAGTAGCCATCGCGCCAGAGTAGCGCATAGAACAGCAGCGCATGCGCTACCTGGAGGGCGGCGTAATACGCCAGGATGCTGGTAACGGTTAGCCGGGCCTCTGGGATGGCGTAAAGTCCTGCTACCCACACCACAGCGTGACCCAGCGTCAGCGCCGAGGCGTACCGCATCACCTGCCGCCCAAATGCCAGCGACTCTGCCAGGTCAACCACGCCGGCCGCCACCAGCAGCACCAGCGTCAATGTGATCAGGGTGAGGCTGGCTTCCCCGCGCGCATACGCGTAATACAGCAAGACCAGCGCCATCGCCATTGGGACGGTGATGGCGCGGATGCGCAGCGCCGGCAGGAACACCGCCCGGGTTGCCTCAGGGCGCTTGGCCACCTGGGTGACCAGCACCGGCGCCAGCCCCAGCGCCGCCAGCAGCCCCGCCAGCCCGGCGGTCGACAGGGCCAGCGTGTAGACGCCGTATCCCTCCGGCGCGAGGTGGCGGGCCACCCGGAACATGGAGAGAAAGCTCAGCGCCTGGCTGGCCATATCTGCACCAAGCAGGGCCAGCCAGTTGCGCAGGAAGGTGCTACGGATCAGACCGTGGGGACGGTAGCGGTGGAGGGTCCGGCCCGTCATAGCGCGGGCCTTAGCACATGCCCCACGGGAAGGCGCGCGGGGGCGGCTTGGGGTCGCGGTACGCCGGAGAGTGAAGGCGCGGATCGCGGCTGTGCCACGGTCGGCGCTGTTGCGCCGGCGCGCGCGCTCGATATTCTCAGAGGGGGAGCAACGGAACGGTCACTGGAGGTCATAATGCCTATGCTAGCGCCCCCCGCCCGGGGCCGCCCCGCCGCGCTGGCGGCCGTCATGCTGATCGTTGTCCTGAGTGCCGGCGGCGCCTGGCGCCTGGCGCAGCCGGCTGCCGCCCAGCCACCCGACCGCGCCGGCCGCTTCGGCTTCGTGCTGGGCGCCGGCGCGCCGGAGCAGGCGCAGGCGTTGGGCCTACCCTGGCATCTTACCTGCTGCGATCCAGGCTACACGCCACCGGCCGGTACCTTTGCCCCGCGATTCCTGCCCATCGCCCCGCCGCTGGACGGGGATACCCTGACCGAGGTGGTCACCGGCGCGCCGCGCGGCACGGTGTGGATGATTGGCAACGAGCCCAACGTCGAGGACAGCAGTCCGCCGGGCTACGGCAACCTCTCTGGCGATGGCTATGCCCAAACGCTGCACTACTATGACCGTATCATCCGCCGTATAGACTCCACGGCCAAGCTGGCCGGGCCGAACATCCTCAACTGGGACACCACCTGTAACGGTTGCCCCGGCTACCCGCAGGGGCGCGCCTGGACAGAGGCGATGCGCCGTGCCTATCTCGCCCGCTATGGGGGCGAGCCGCCGCTCGACATCTGGACCCTGCATGTGTACGAGCTGGACTGGACGAACTTCCCCAACGGCAACGCCGGACTGAACATCGGCGAGATTGAAGCGATGCGCGCCTGGCTGGATCAGGGTCCTGGTCAGCGCGGCAAGCCGCTGTGGCTGACGGAGGTTGGCATCCACTGGGGCTACCCCGGGATGCGCTTTGGCGAGGATGGCCGGATCGAGCCGGTGGGTGACTATGCCTACGAGCATGTCGAGCGGTACATGCGCGACGTGTTCGGCTGGCTTGATGCCAATGCCGGCCGGCTCAACATCGAGCGGTGGTTTATCTGGGCGGCGGCGATTGCCGTCCCCGAGGGTTTCGCCACCGCGTATGGCGGCATCCAGCTCTTTGACGGCGCCGGGCCGGACGCCGCGCTGACGCGGTTAGGCCGGTTGTACCTGCAACTGGCGGGACTGCGGTAGCCTGGCCGCCGTGGCCCGGCGGATGTTAGCCGCATGTGTCGGGCCGCTGTCCGTTACGGTGTGTGGCGGCTGTGATACCCGCCCGCACTGACTCGGCGATGGCGTGGTTCAGCATCAGGTGGATGTCTTCTACCGGGCCGTATTCGTTGCTGTCCGCCACCACGGCCACGTCGGCCATGTCCGCCAACCTTCCCCCGCCGAACCCACTCAGGCCGATGACGGTCATGGCGCGGGCGTGTGCTTCGTCCACCGCCGCCAGCACGTTGGGAGAATTGCCGCTGGCTGAGATCGCCACCAGCACATCGCCCGTGCGGGCAAGGTTGCGTAGCTGTTCGGCGAAGACACGGTCATAACCCAGGTCGTTACCCCAGGCAGTAAGCAGCGGCACGCTGTCTGTCAGCGCGATGGTGCGCAGGCCGGTGATGGGGCCGACCGGCGCGCCCTTGGCCAGGTCGGCGGCCATATGGCTGGCGGTGGCGGCGCTGCCGCCGTTACCGCAGACAAACACCGTGGCATCCCGCTGGCGTGCCGCAATCAGCAGTTCCACGATGCGCGCAATCGACCGTGTATCGAGCGCAGTGGCGGCAGCCTGCACCCGGTCGAGGTAGGACTGAAGGCGGTTGCGGATGTCGTTCATCGGTATGCTTCCGGCGCTGGGGCCTCGGACGCCGGCCACGGCGCGGTGAATTCGGTTTCGGCGGCAGGGAGCGGTGGGTGTGCCTTTTGCGGTCGCAGCAGCACGAGGATGCGCTGAAAAACAATCTGGATGTCGCGCCAGATGCTGTAGTTGCGAATGTAGTTTAGTTCCAGGGCGAGCGCCGTCTCCTCCGGCAGCGGCACGCCGAAGATTGATGCCGGGCCGGTGAGTCCCGGCTTGATGGACCGCAGCACCACGTGGCCCGCACCGCTTTGATCGTCCATGGCGACCAGCCGCGGACCGATCAGCGCCACCTTACCGCGCAACACGCCGATCAGCGCGGGGCTCTTCTCCACAAGCTGCCGCAGACGTGCGGTTTCGGGCGCGAGCGGGCAGAAGCACGGCAACGTCACCACACGCCCGCGCAGGCCGCGATAGCGTCCACGTACCAGCATGCGCTGACGGCGGATGGAACGCCCCAGCGCCTCAGCCGCCATCAGCGGGGCGAGGGCAAAGAGCAGCAGGACCGTTACCGACAGTTCGAATCCGGTCTTGAGCATCCGGTCGAGCCCGGCGATGCGCGAGCGGTCCAGCGAGATCACCGGCACATGCGCCCGGTGGGTGACGCTCATGCCGGCGGTCAGCAGGTCAATGAAGGTTGGCGCCAGCCGAACTGCCGGCCCGGGGGCGCCCGCCGCCAGCGCCCGCATCAGGTCGTGCAGGCTTTCCCAGGTGAGGGCATGCTGCACCACGATTGCCTCATCAGCAGGCAGGGTGGCCAGGATATCCGGCGCCCCCAGCACCGGCCAGCGATCACCGATGATGGCGCCGGCCGGCAGATAGTCATCCAAAAAGCCGGCCACGCTCACACCATAGCCACGCGGATCATCGATTTGCTGGGCAATCGCCAGCCCCTGGGCATTGGCGCCAATGATCACGGTGCGCGAGACGAAGAAGCCCCGCCGCCGCAGCGTGTATGCCAGCCGCCGCATCGCAAACCGGCCGGCTCCCGTGGTGGCAATCGCCAGTGGCCAAGATGCGACCAGCCAGCCGCGTGACACCGCGGGCGCACCGGCGCTCAAGAAGCTGAGCAGCGCCACGGCGGCGAAACCGAACGTGCCGGCCGTCACCAGCCGGGCGTATTCCTGGGGACCGCCCAGTAGGGTATCGCGGCGGTACAGGTCACAGGCGCTGAGGATGGCGATCCACACCGGCAGCGCCAGCGCCACCACCACGACGTAACCCCGGCGGTTGACGGCGACTTCTTGCAGCGCCAGCCACTCCAGCTCGTACCGCACGACGTAGGCCAGCACGTACGCGGCCAGCACGGCTACTGCGTCGACCAGCACCAGGGTGAGGACAAATGCCCGCCACTCGCCGCGGCTACTGGGACGTGTCACGATACCTTCCTCGGCAAGGAGGGCGGCGCCTCGTGGTGGCGGGGAGTCGACAGGGCAGGTCCGGAGAGGTTGTTGACCAGCACCCTTGCGCCGCCGCTCTCAAAGCGGAAGTCCATGCGATATAGCCCTTCGGCCTCCAGCGCTGCGCTCACCCGTGGCTGCTTGGTCTCAGCGCAGTACAGCATCAGAAAGCCACCGCCGCCGGCGCCGGTGATCTTGCCGCCAGCGGCGCCATGCTGGCGGGCCACCGTGTACAGCCGGTCGATCCGGTCACTGGTGACGCCTTTGGCCAGGCGTCGCTTCTCCTGCCACGAGGCGTGCAGCAGTTCGCCCAGGCGGTCGATATCGCCCCGTTCCAGCGCCGCGCGGGTCACGTCCGCGTGTGCGCGGATCCGGTCCAGCCGGGCGAGCGTTTCG
The DNA here is from genome assembly GCA_963170165.1 of Chloroflexota bacterium. Taxonomy (GTDB): domain Bacteria; phylum Chloroflexota; class Dehalococcoidia; order CAUJGQ01; family CAUJGQ01; genus CAUJGQ01. The sequence continues at coordinate 14,048 of CAUJGQ010000037.1, forward strand.
GGGTCGTGCGTGGTGGCGTGGCGCTGTTCGCTGAGGATCGTGGCGGCATTGCGCGAGGAACCGGTGAAGAACAGCAGCAGCCGTGCCTCCAGTGCCGCGCGTGTGTCGGAGGTCACGGCCAGCGGCTCGACGCTGACACCGTCCGGGGTGAAGCTGATGGCGTTGAGCCCGCCGAACGCCGCCGCGAACTGGTCCTGTTTGCCGATGGGCGCACCCAGTTGGTTGATTTCGATGTCACAGGCGCATTCCGCGATGGTGGCCTTGCCCAGCAGCCGGCCGGACAGTGTGGAAATGGCCTTGATCAGTGCCACCGCCACCGCGCTGGAGGAGCCCAGGCCGGTACCCGGCGGGATCTCGGAGGCAAGGAACAGGTGATAGCCGTGGTTCACGCCGAAGTGGCGCAGCACGGCCCGCGGCAACGCGAGATCACCATCCCAGATCGGCCGGTCATCACCGGCGTGGCTGCCACGATGACGAAAGAACGCCCGGAAGTCCGATGACGCGATCTGGATGTCAGGTTCTTGGGTGGGGGAAATGTGAACGTAGAAGTACTTGTCGAGGGTGGCGCTGACCACCATACCGGGGCGGCGGCTGTAGTAGGCTTCGAGGTCGGTTCCACCACCTGCGAGGCTCAGCCGCACCGGCGCTCGCGCAATTAGCACCGTGCATCACCTGCGTTGTCATTGGTCTCGCGTGTACGGTACCAGCCGCCTGACCGGGCAGTCCCGCACCCACGGTGAACACCTGGTGTCAAATGCGACCATCCCGATTTTATCGTTGTCGCTCGGGGTAGTCAGGACGGTCGATGAGTGAGGCGGCACGGGTTGGCAGGCTCGCATCCGGCCGTTGCCCGCGGCGCGTGCGCTTGCTGTCAGGACCGGTGGCGGCAGGAGGGGGTGCGCTGCCGCTGTCGTCATGACCATAGTACCGGTAGCTGTAGTAGTAGTAATAGCTGCCATCGCCGCGACGCGCCTTGAGCTTGTTGAGCACCACGCCCCACAGCGTGGCCTGTGCCCGGCCCAGCACTTCGACGGCATGGGTGAGCACGGCTTTGCGGGTGCGTCCCGAGTCGATCACCAGCACGACGCCGTCGAGCTTGGCGGCCAGCGCCGATGAGTCGGCCACGCCGAGCAGGGGTGGGCTGTCGAACAGCACGATATCGGCGTGCTCGCGCAGCAGCCCAAGGATGTGCTCCATCCGCGCTGACGACAGCAACTCGGCCGGGTTGGGCGGCAATGGGCCGCTGGGCAGCACGAGCAGGTTATCCAGCGGCGTCATCCGCAGAAAGCCATCGATTGCCGGGTCATCCATCACAAACAACGTCGACAGTCCGGCGGTATTGGGCAGATCAAACAGCCGGTGCTGGGTGGGGCGGCGCATGTCGGCATCGACCAGGATTACCCGCTGCCCGGTTTGGGCGAGCACCAGCGCGAGATTGGCCGTGGTGGTGCTCTTGCCCTCGCCGGGCAGCGCGCTGGTGACGAGCATTGTCTTGTTCGGCCGGCCGCTGCGTGAAAACTCGAGGTTGGTGCGCACCATGCGATAGGCTTCCGCGATCGTGGAACGGCCGTCCATGTTCGTCAACAGCCGCGGGACAATGCCACGGCGCCCGCGGCGTGTCCCCCGGCCGCCAAAGGCGGATATCGCCCCGAGCGTCGAGGCGCCGACGGCACGGTTGACTTCGTCGGCAGACTTGACGGTGTCATCCAGGTACTCGATCACCGCGATGATGCCACCGGCCAGCGCCAGCCCGAGAAGCGCGCCCAGAATCGTGTTCAGCGTGACCCGCGGGCTCACCGGCTCCACCGGCGGAGTGGCCGGATCCGCGAGCGTGACGCTGTTGATTGAGCGGGCCAGCTCGACGCGCAGGTCTTGAAGGCGCCGCTGCAGCGTGGCCTGGTTCTGCCGGAGTGCATCGACCTCAACCTGCACCTGCTGCTGTTGCTGGCGGCGCTGATCATCAGGCACCCCGAGCTGCGGTGTTGCCAGCCGGCTGACCGCGGCGCTCTTTTCGTCGATGCTTTTCTGCACCGCCGCTATCTGCTTTTCCAGGTCTTCTTCGGCGTTGGTCTGCTGGCCGAGCTGGGCCTGACGGATCTGGTTGGAGAATACCGTCGCCGTTTCGTTGGCGATGCGGGCGGCCAGCTCCGGGCTGGTATTGCGCACGGTGATGTCGATCAGGTTGGTGTCGCGCCGCACCCGGGCACTGACAAGCTGTCCCAACTCAGCCGGCGCCACACCCGTGTTCTGCCCAACCTGAGCGAGCACAGGGCCGGAGAGAATCAGCTGCGCGTAGGTCTTGGAGATCTGCTGGTTGGCCAGCACATCCTGATAGCTTGGTCCGGTGGCGGCCTGTGCTTGGTTGACCAGAATGGTCGAGCGGGCTTCATAAACGGGGGTCTTGCGCGAGAAGACGAGATATGCGGCTGTCGCGGCCAGCACCGTTCCGAGTACGAGTAGCCATGACCACCGCCAGATAATCGCGGCGTAGCGTCGAAGTTCCATCGCGCACCGGTGTGGGCCGCCGGCCCGCCGGGGGTACCATTCGGGGGAATGTAGGACATCAGGACCGCACAGGACGGTCACTGTCTTCCATAGTCACATGGCAAGCACGAGCCGGTCAATTCATTGCCGGTGGCTGTACGACGAATACCGATCAAGTGTGACGAGGTCGTGACTGCTGCGCGATGCTGAGGCATCCAGCGAGGTGAATGCAACGGCAATGACTATCTCCCGCCGCCCAGATTGCCCGGCCCGCACCGGTCCTGCGCACGGGAGAGCGCCGGTAGCCGGCGTGGCCGCTACTGTGGGGCTGGTACTGGTGCTGTACCTGTGGACACTGGCGCCCACCGTGACGTGGTGGCATGGCGGCGCGGACAGCGGTGAACTTGCCTCGGCGGCAGCGGGGCTGGGCGTGCCACACCCAACGGGTTATCCGCTGTTCGTGCTGCTGGGTCGGGCCGCCACTGCCGTGCCGGTCGGGGATGTCGCTGGGCGGGTCAACGCCATGAACGCGCTGCTGGCGGCGACGGGCGCCGGTCTGGCGGGGCTGACGGTCCTCGTGCTGGTGGGGCAGCGTACGCACCCACTGCCGGCGGCGCTGGGCGCATCGGCCTGCGTGCTGGCTTGCGGAACAGCGCCGCTGTACTGGTCGCAGGCGATCATTGCGGAAGTGTATGCGTTGCATGCCGCCCTGGTGGCGCTGGTGCTGCTCCTCCAGGCGCGCCGTGGCACCCATCCGGCCCTGCGTGGCGCCGCGCTCGGACTGGCGCTCACCAACCACCTAACCAGCGCCGTCTTGCTGGTGGCTTCCCTGGCGGTCACCCTGCGTCCGGGCCGGTGGCGGGCCCTGGCCTGGTTCGGTGCGGGCGTGCTCGCTCCGCTGACGCTCTACCTGCTACTCCCGGTGCGGGCCGCGGCAGACCCGGTGGCCAACTGGGGCGATCCCGACTCACCTAGCAGGCTGCTGGCCCATATCACCGGCCGGCAGTACCGCGACTATTTCCAACCGTTTGCCGTTACCGAAACGCTCACCGCGCTCGGGCAGCTGCTCCGAACGGCCGCCCGCGAGCTGCCGGTTGTCCTGGCGCCGCTGGTCGCGGTAGGAGGCTGGTGGCTGGCGCACCACCAGCGGCGCATGGCCTGGCAGCTCGCGCTGACGGCGGCGGGTATGTTGCTGCTGGCGGCGAGTTATCGCACCACCGATCGCCATGTCTACGTGTTGCCGGTGACTATCGTGCTGGCGGTGCTGCTCGGGACCGGCGTCACGCGCGTGGCCGTGTGGCTCATGGATCGGTCACCGCGGCGAACGGTAGCGGCGGCCACCACGGCCGTGCTGCTGGTGCTGGCCGCGCACGCCGTACGCGCTGGCCAGGCCGTCAACCTGCGTGGTGATGATTCGGCGCTGGCGTTCGCGCGGGAGACCCTGGCGGCGCTGCCACCCGGCGCGACGTACTACTCGGCCCGCGATGACGTGACGTTCACGCTGTGGTACGCGCAGCGCACGCTCGGCCTGCGTCGTGATGTGCGGGTGGTGGATGTGCGCAACCCCGCTCTGCGAGGTGTGCCGTGAGACGCCGTATGGTCCTGGCGGTGGCGGTGGTTGCCGGGCTCGCACTGACCTCGGTAGCGGCAGACAGCGGCACCACCACGGTCCAGCGGGTGCGGGAGCACACAGCCCATACCCGCGTGGATGGCGGTGGTGCGACGCTGACACTCCCCGGTGTGCGCCTGGTCGTGCCGGCTGGGGCGTTGCCTGCCGGTGCCCTGGTGGGGTTGGGCGCTGGCGGCGTTCCGGACCAGGCCGGGGCACTGGCCGGAACGGGGGTGGTGGTGACGGCATCGACACCACTGGCCGGCGCAGTGACCGTCGTCGTGACGCCGGACTTCACCGATGAGGCACTGATCGCGGGCCGGACACCGGCGCTGCTGGACGTGGCGCGCGGCACGTTGACCCCCTGCCTGGCAGATCGGGGACAGTTTGCCTGTGCCGTGCGGGCGGTGGGGGCATACACGGTCCGCGGTAGTGATTCCACCGTGGTGGGAGGCGGCCGCGCGCAGCTGGAGGCCGCCTTGGCCGGACCTCCAGCGTCGGAGCGACCCGCTCCGGCCGCCCTGTTAGCGGCGCTGTGGACGGTAGCGGCCATCTGTGCCGGCGGGGCAATCGTGATGCATCGAAGGTGAGGATTATAACCACACCGAACGGCCGGTTTGTGGATGAATCATACTACGATGAGAGGCATACATCAGAGATACCCCGTGCGGAATTGACATCCTGAGCAATGTCCACGCATAATCCCGAGTAGCCGTGCCCCGCGGGCCACTTCCTGGCATCCCCGAACAAGCCCGTCTCCATCCCAGGCGGCCCGGCTGAACCGGTATGACCGGTACTGTTTGCGGTCAGGACGACCGTGTGTGCGAGGAGGAGCAGGAATGCGCCAAATGCTGGGAACGATGCGGGGCCGGCTGGTGGCAGCCGTGATGGTTGGCGCGCTGGCTGCACTGATGATGGTCGTGGCCAACCCCTTCCCATCAACCGTGCTCGGCCAAACCGCCCCGACGGCCCCGGGAGACTCCGGCCAGGCGCCTCCCGGTGGCTCGGCGACGGTGGGCGGCGTGACAGTGCAGAACCAGGGCGGCCAGCCCTGCAACGTGCAGTCCAACGGCGTCACGCTCACTATCGCCTGCCCGGCCGGGTTCACCGTCAATGTCCAGGGCGCGAGCTGCAGCCCTGTCGGCGGCCAAACGAACGTCGTGAGCTGCAACGTCCAGGGCGTGCGCTCCGTGAGCTTCACCACGGTCGCAGGCGTCACCCGCCAGGCGACCCCTGCGCCTGCGCCGGTGGTCGCGGTTGCCCCGGCTGCCGCCCAACCGGCGTTGCCCCGGACTGGCTCTGACGCCGGTGATGCTGGTGTGAACGCCGCGCTGGTCCTGCTGCTGGTGGCCGCTTCCGCAGTGCTCGGCGCCGGCGCGCTCACCGCGCGGGCCCGCCGCCGCAGCTAGCGGGCCGCCCGAGCGGTACGCCATGTCCACCCCTGCCATCTGGCGGCAGGGGTGGATGGTGGTTTCAGCCGCTCCTGCTCACCTGCGCGACCGCATCCCCGCCAGAGATGCCGTGTATGCGCCGCAACGCCGCCACCTTCTCCCGGCCCCACGCTGGGCTGTTCGTTGCCGTGTTGGGCACCGATGGCACCGGCAAGAGCGCGCTGATCGCGGCGCTGAGCGAGCATCTCGGCCCCCGGTTCGCCGCGGTGCAGCCGTTCCACCTGCGCCCGCGCCTAGTGCGGCCCCAGCACACGGCCGGGCCGTGGCAGCCGCACGCCCGTCCGCCGTATGGCCCGGTGATGTCGCTGGTCAAGCTGGCCGCCATGCTGGCCGATTATGCCGGTGGCTACCGGTTGCGGCTGCGGCCACTCCTGCGCCGCTCGACGCTGGTATTGTTCGATCGCTATTACGATGACATTCTGGTTGACCCGTTGCGTTTTCGCTACCGTGCGCCGCTTTGGCCCGCACGGCTGGCAGCCCGCGCGGTACCGCGCCCAGACCTGTTCCTGGTGCTTGACTGCGACGAGCAGTCATTGATGGAGCGCAAACCTGAACTGCCACCGGCCGAGCTGCGCCGGCAGATCGCCGGTTATCGCAGGCTGGCCGCCCGGTTGCCGAATGCCGTCCTTCTCGATACACGCCGCGGACTTCCCGAGGTCACCGCCCAGGCGGCCGCCTGCATCCTCGCCGCCGCCGCGCCGCCGATCTGACCGGCCGCTGCGCTCCCATTTGCCGGTGCATGCCGGCCACCGCGCCAGTGCCCGCGCACGCTCGCGTTGAGCGCCACCTGACACCGGTTCGCTATAGTGTGGGCAACGTCAGGCTTGGTGGTGGCAGTCCATGAGCGCGGGCCGGCAGGCCGTAGGGCGCTATCAGGTCGTGGCCGAACTGGGGACGGGCGGCTTTGCCACCGTTTATCACGGCCATGATCCGGTATTGGGGCGCGAGCTGGCACTCAAGGTGCTGCATCCCCACCTGGCGCGGGATGCGGAGTTCCGCGAGCGGTTTGTGCGCGAGGGACGGGCGCTGGCCCGCGTCCGCCATCCGAATGTTGTACAGGTCCATGATGCCGGCGAGGTCGATGGAACGGCCTTCCTGGCGATGGAATTCGTGCACGGCCAGCCGCTGGACGAGGTGCTTGCCCGCGGGCCGCTGCCGTTCGCTGATGTGCTGACCATCGCCCGGCAGGTTGCCCCGGCGCTGGCCGCGGTGCACGCCGCCGGCCTGCTGCACCGTGACATCAAGCCTGCCAACATCATCGTCAATCCGGCTGCGGACGGTCGCAGTATTGGCCGGGTGGTGTTGCTGGATCTTGGTATTGCCCGCGACATGGGCGCCGCCGGGTTGACTGCCACCGGCTCGGTGCTCGGCACCCCCGGCTATCTTGCCCCGGAGCAGGCGGGGCCGGGCCAGCCCGGAGCCGCCACCGATGTCTACCAGCTAGCCGCCACCCTGTATGCCTTGCTGGCGGGCCGCGCGCCGTTTGAGGGCGATACCGCGCGGGTGCTGATGGCGATCCTTCACCAGATGCCGCCCGCGCTCACCAGCCTGCGGCCGGATGTGCCTGCGCACGCTGCCGCCGCCATCATGCGTGGGCTGGACAAGAATCCGGCCGCACGGCCGGCCGGCCCGCTGGAGTTGCTGGCGGAGATGGAGCGCGCTCCGGCGGAGACGGTTGCCGTCCCGGCAACACCAGCCCCGTCCCCGGCCCAGGTTGCGCCCCCGAGTATGCCGGGTCCGCCGGCGCCTGCCCCACCCCTGCAAGATGCCCCCACGTTTCAGCGCCCGATGCCGCCGCCGCCGCCCCCACGCGGGCGCGGCCGGTTGCTCGTGGTGGGAGGTGTAGCTGCGGCCGGGGCGGCGGTGGTAGCGGTGGTGATTGCCACCTCCGGCAGCAACGGCCAGGCTCAGGCCGGCCGGCCTCGCCCGCGCCAGCCGTCGGTCACCGTTACCGCTACGCTTCCACGAGACTTTCCGCTCACCGCGCTGCCAACGGTGCGTACCGCATCGGCCACGCCTTCCCCTTCGCGTACCGTTACCGCCGCGGCCACGGTGCGGGCGTCTATCACGCCTGCTCCGTCGCGCACAGCCACGGCCACGGTACGCACGGCCACGGCTACACGCACGCCGGCGACGGCCAGCCCGACCCCGGTGCGTATGTCGCTGCCAACGGCGCCCGCCGCGCAGGTCCCGATCCCAGCCGGGTTGACGCAGCAGGAGCGCGAGGTGCTGACGCTGCTCAACCGCAATGGCAGCGTGTATGCCGCGGCGGTGCGTGGTCCCGATGTCGCGCCGCTGCGGGAGGTGTTCACCGGCGCTGCGCTCACGCAATACAGCGCCGAGGTGCAGCGCCTGCAGGCGGCCGGCCAGTATCACGTCACGGGCGTGGTGACCATCTCGCTGACGCGGTTTGATCTGGAAGGACCGGACGGAGCCAGCCTCAGTACCAGAGAGGTCTGGAGCACTGCCACGCATGACAAAGCCAGCGGCAGGCGTCTCAGCGGTGTGACCACGACCTATGACGAGTTCTATCGGTTCGTGCGGCGGGATGGGCGCTGGTTGATCTCTGAGAATACCTACCGTCAGATATCGCAGACTGCGAACTGACGGTCCAGGAAGCCCTTCTCTGTACCTGCCATGGGTACGATCCGCTGATCCGGTGGTCTCCGGGCAGCGTATGCATGGGTGTCACCGCCTGCTCTTCATGCAGTTCCGGCACGCTTCCCGCCAATGGAGGTTACATGAACCGCCTGCTATCGCTTGCTACCTGGCTCCTGCTGCTGAGCCTGGCAGCGCCATCGCCTGCCCGCGCCGCTTCCGCCGTGCCCGCGCTGGCGAGCTTTGTCGATGCGGTACGCGGCTACGATGTCAGCATGATTCGCCGGAGTTTCCCCGCGTATAGCGAGGGGCTATTTGCGCTGGTGTACGGCGCCGGGCCGGGAATCGATGCGGCCGATCCGGCAATAGCGGCGCTGTTTGCCGGGCAGCTTGTCATCACCCCGGCTGGCCAGGTGCTGGACATCGGCCATGTGATCACGGCGCTGGAAGCGGCGGCAGCGCCCACGGCAGCGGCCCAACTGGTGGCGCGGCAGACCGGGTGCGATATGCGCGCCGCCGTGAGCTGGTCCGGTGACGCCGGCAAGGCATTGCATGACTACGTGGCGGCGGGCGCAGCGGGTAGCGTGGAGGATGCCTTTGACCGGGATGCACCGGCAGCGGATCTTCTCGGTGACATCGACGGCTGGGTGCTGGCACTCTCGGTGCAGCCGGGCGCGCTGGATGTAGCCGCCCTGCTGGAGCACACCTACCTGGCAGACGGCAGCTTCGAGCGGACGCGCTACCGGCGGTTCGTGCAGACGACCGGCGGCGGCGACAGTCTGGACAGTGACGCGCGCGCATTCATTGGGCAGGAAATCCGGTGCTTCGCCGCTGCCACGGCGGCACTTGGGCGCAGCGAGGTGACGGATGTGGCGATCGCTGCCGCCGCACCGCCATTCGTTGAGCGATTCCTGCGGTTCATCGAGGAGGGATTGGCCGCAGAGCGCCTGGCTACACCGTCACAATGATCTTGCCGGTGTGCCGCCCCGCCTGCATCCGCGCGAGTGCCGCGTGTGCCTGCTCCAGCGGGAAGGACTCATCGATCACCGGGCGGATCTGCGCTGCCTCGACAAAGCGGACGGTGGCTAGCATCTCGTCGCGCGTACCCATGGTCGAACCCACGACGCTGATCTGCCGCCAGAAGACGCGGGCCAGGTCGGCCGGGGGGTTGGGGCCGCCGGTGGCGCCCGAGACCACGATCACGCCGCCGGGGCGCACAGAGCGCAGGCTCTCACCCCAGGTGGGCTCGCCGACGGACTCCATTACGGCATCGACGCCCCGGCCGCCGGTGAGCGCCAGTACCTGGCGCGAGGAGCCGCGCGCCGTCTCCAGCGCGTGGTTCGCGCCGATGGCCAGCGCTGCCTGGCGCTTTGCCTGATCGCGCGAGGTGACGATGACCGTGCAACCCGCCGCCTTCGCCATCTGGATCAGCGCCGTGGACAGGCCGCCGCTGGCGCCCGGAATCAGCACACTGTCTCCGGGGCGGACCCGCCCACGCGTAAAGAGCATCCGGTAGCCGGTGAGGAATGTTGTGCCCAGGCAGGCGGTTTCGGCGTCGGACAGTAGGGCCGGCTTGGGCAATAGGTTGGCAGCGGGCAGCACCACATACTCGGCCAGTGTGCCATCGACCTTGTCAGACAGCATTCCGAACTCACGGCACAGCGTCTCATCCGGCCCGAGACAGGCGGTGCAGCGCCCGCAGGTGACCACCGGGTACAGCACCACCTCGGCGCCGGGATCGGGCGAGCCCGTGGGGCGGTCGGGTCCGTAGGCATCGACCACCGCTGCCGCCTCACAGCCGAGGATGCGTGGCAGCTCGATCGGCGCACCGGCCACGCCACGCAGCGTCCACAGGTCATGATGGTTGAGTGAGACGGCACGCACGCGTACCCGCGCCTCGCCCGGTCCCGGCTGCGGCACCGGTCGTTCGCCGATTTCCAGGTTCGCCAGCGGGTCTTCGCCACCGAGCTTCACCGCATACGCCGCACGCATCATCGTTCACCTGCTGCTGTCGTGCTCTGCGCGCCCGCGCGCACGTCTTACGATAGCGGTTGCCCGGCTCTCCCGCATCCGCGTCGTTCCGGCTACCAGGCGGCTCGCGATGGCCCCAAGGTCCGGCCCGCGAGCCGCCGCGCCGCTCCGGAGGGTTTGGCAACGGCGCTTGCCGGCGGCGCGCTTTGCCGGTACCCAGGGCGATCTGCCGTGAGCACGCGGCGACCAGGCGCGGACGGTGACCCCGCAAGAGACTACGCCATGGCCGCTGCGTACACCGCATCCATCAGGGCGATGTTGCGCGGGTCCCGCCAAGACTTGCCGGCGCGATTGCAGACGTAGCCGAAGCCGAGACGTGTATCCGGGTCGGCCATGCCGAGCACGGCGCCGTTGCCGTAATGGCCGAAGGCGCGCGGGCTGGGGCCGAGTGGCCGCACGCCGGGGATGGTGAGCTGGAATCCGAGGCCAAAGCGGTTGGGCCGGCCGAGTATGGCATCTTCGCCGTCGGATTCGATGACCGTGGCGCGGGCGATGGTCTCCGGTGTCAGTAGCTGGCGTCCGTCGATGATGCCGCCGCAGGCCAGCCCGCCGAACAAGCGGGCGATGGCACGGGCGTTGCTGTGCGGGTTGGTGGAGGGGAACTCCGCGGCGCGCCACACGCGGGAGTTGGGGCCGCCACCACCCATTGCCGGCGGATTACGGTAGGCGAGCACGCGCGCCAGATCCACGCCCTCCAGTTCTGCTGGGTCGCGCTCTAACCAGGGGCGCTGCGCTTCTTCACCGGGAGCGGCCCGATATGGTAGCCACTGCGCCACCCGGCTATCTTCAGCCTCCGGCACGCCGATCAGGAAGTCGATGCCCATACCCTGTGCCAGTTCCTCGCGCAGGTATGTTCCAATCGTGCGGCCATCTACCCGCCGGACCAGTTCGCCGAGCAGGAAGCCGATGGTGTTGACGTGGTAGCCAAAGCGGGTGCCCGGCTCCCACCATGGCTCCTGCCCGGCCAGCGCCGCCACCGTCAGGTCCCAGTCGAGGATGTTTGCCCCGGGTGGCAGCGGCCGGCGGATGGCCGGCAGCCCCGCCTGGTGGTTGAACAGCATCTGCACCGGAATCCGCTCTTTGCCTGCCTGGGCAAACTCGGGCCAGTAGCGCGCGACCGGCGCCTCTAGTTCGATCAGGCCGCGCTCCACAAGGCGCAGCGCACAGACCGAGGTGACCGCTTTGCCCACAGACCACACGGCGGCGATGGTGTCGCGCTGCCAAGGCCGGGTGCACGCTTCATCGGCCCAGCCGCCCCACAGGTCCACCACCGGCACACCGTCGAGCGTCACCGCCACCGAGGCGCCGATATCGCCGCGCTCGGTGAAGTTTGCGGTGAACACCTCGCGGACGCGCTCGAACCGCGGATCGCAGCTGCCGCCGACCGGCACGTCACCCATTACGCTGCCTCCTGCGCGGGCAGTGTACCGTTACCGGTGCGCTCCCGCATGGCGCACGGCCGCAAGCAGCTCGGGGTCGGCACTGGTCTCACCGATCACGCGGCGCACCTGCGACTTCAGGGTCAGGATCTCGTCGCGGGCGCGGGCCGCCTCGCCGGCGCTCGCCAAACCGCGCTGCACCAGAAAGTCGATGTAGTCCGGCAGCAGTGCGAACAGGGTGGCGGCCTTGTAGGTGTGGCTGCTGAGGAACGATAGCAGTGCCGCCATCTGCCGGTCCATGATCGTGCGGTCGGGCAACAACCGTGCCTGCATCTCTGGCCCGGGCGGTTGGTTGAGCAGCGCGCTGTGCAGTGTATCGCGTATCACCTCCACGCGGGCGAGCGGCACGCCACGCTCGCGCCACATCCAGCCGGCCCACTCGAACAGCAGCAGAAACAGCCGTTCACCTAGGAGCCGCTCAGCAGCGTTCGATGCCGCTTGCTCGGGGCTGGCGGTTTGCTCATCCTCCAGGTCATCGAGCAGGTCGTCATCCCCCGCACCCAGGCCGAGCAGGCCCGAGATGTCGTCGAATTCCGCCGGCTCGTCCCCCTCATCCGGCCGCGTGAGATCTGCAAGGCCGGCGCCCTGGCTGCCGGAATCTCGCGCCCACACGCCGTGCGCGCCGCGCACGAAGTCTGCCGCCGTCCAAGCTGGGAGCGCGACGCCCGCCACGGCGCGCAGGATGGCGCCGACACGGATATCATCCATGCCGCCCAGGTCAGCCACCGTCTGACTAAGCGCCGGTGACACCTCGGGCACGCCACCGCGCTCCAGATAACGGTAGAGGCGCAGCATCATCAGCGTGGCGCCCAGCTCTGCCTTGCCGTAGGCGAGGATGTCGTCGCTGTCCAGCACCTCCGGCCAGACCGGGACCAGCGCATCCAAGAGCGCGTCTGCCTGATCGTGGAACAGCATGACATCGATCAGGCGCATCACTTCGTCGATGTTCGATTCGGTGCGGAGGGCGATCGGCGCGAACAGGGCCGGCAGCTGTTCGGTGGCGCGCTGCGCGACAGCATCCTCCAGCAGCCAGCCGTGATACCAGATCAGGTCGTGTTCGTAGACGTCAGGCTGCGCTGCATGCAGCTGCGCCATCAGCGCCGCGAAGCGGTCATAATCCCCGAGCCGTTCGACGTTATCGCGCAGGATGCTGACCATCTCGAAGGCTATCTCAGGATCCAGCTCGCCGGCATCCATCAGATCGCGGAAGCGCTCGACCTGATGGTCGTATGGCAGCGCCTCAAACTCGTTGAGCACCGGGTCGGGTGCGGGTAAGGCAAGGCCCGGCTGGCCGAGGACAGGCAGCGGCAGCGGTTGTGGCATCGCCGCGCGCCGCTCGCGGGCGATAATCTCATCCTCAGCCAGGTGGCAGCGCTTGTACTTCTTGCCGCTGCCGCAGTGGCAAAGATCGTTGCGGCCTAGGTGCGGATGCATGGCGAACGCTCGCTATTCTGCGCGTCAGGTACGGATGAACGCGGCTCCCTCGTATGCTATATCACGGGAGAGGACGCGCGATGACCGTGCCGCAGACCGAGGTTCGTCCGGATCTGGACCTAGAGCAGTTGACGCGGCTGTTGCCACCGTATGCGGTGGTGCTGCACAACGACGACCACAACGAGATGCTGTATGTGGTGCACTCCATCGTGCTGTGTGTGCCCGAGGTCACGGTAGAACAGGCGGTGGAGATCATGTTGGAGGCGCATGAGCACGGCGAGGCACGGGTGATCACCTGCCCCAAGGAGCGGGCCGAGCTGTACCGCGACCGGCTGGAGTCGCGCGGGCTGACAGCCACCATCGAGAAGGCTTAGTCCCGCGCCAGCCACCGGGCGAGATTGATCCGGGCCAGGTAGTACATCGCCTCACGGGCCAGGCGGTTGTGCTCCGCGCCGTCCAGCAATCCGCCGCTGCCACCGGCGCTCATCACCAGCCCCGCCGCCTGCCACATCAGCCGGGCGAGCCGGTCGTAGCGCTGCCAGAACGCCTGCGCATCAATGTGCTCGTACGTATGCGGCTCCAGCCACCGGCGCATCGCGGCAGCGGCCTCCTCCACCTCGCCGGTGATGGCATCCAGCCGGTCGCGGCCGGCGGCGTCGAGGGTGCGCGCCTGGGCAGCGAGGGCCAAGCAGGCGCGGCTGAGACCGGTGTGAAAGCCGGCGTCGCGCGGCGCCTTGTTCTGGGTGAAGACAGCGCTGGTCTGCGAGCGGTCCAGCGGCGCAGACAGCAGCCGGTCGGTCACGTCCACATCCCGCAGTGTGACGGTGCAGTTCATCCCGCTGGTGACGGCGACCATGCCGTACGGTGGACCTGCCGCCAGCTCCGCCGCTGTGACAACAGCCATCAGGACGCCGCCGGTTGTGGCGTCCTGGGCGGATATTAGCCCGTCGGTCAGCAGTGACGCGCCGGTCACCCAGGTCGCCTCACCGCTGATCAGGATGCGGCCGTTCTCGCGTCGCGCCTGCACCGGCCCGTCCGGGCGGCTGGTGTAGCCGACGCCGATGCCGAACAGGCGCCGTCCGTCCACCGCCTCGGGCAAGAGCGCGCGGGCGGCGTCGTTACCCCACCGGGCGATAAAGGCGCTGCTGGCCAGATGCTGCCCCCAGATCAGCCCGGTGGCGCCGCAGCCCGCGCCGATGGCGGCTGCCACCTCGAACAGCTCGGCGGGGGACAGCTCCAGCCCGCCGTATGCGCGGGGAATGAGCGCGCCCAGCAGCCCGCGCCGCCCCAGTGCCGCCAGCCCCTCTGCCGGCGCGCGCCGCGTACGATCCACCTCGCCGGCGTGGGCCGCCAGCTCGCCGGTCAATCCCGTCAGATCCAGCCGGGCTGCCGCAGTCATCAGCAGGCCTCTCCGCGGGTCATTGGGGCCGTATGCCCAACTCCTTTCGCCGGCTGGGACTGCATCGCACCCGGCGAAAGGAGTTGGGAAAGGTCACATTCGCCCTATCCGGCCCGTTCCCGCCTATCCACCCTGGTTGTTCGCCACGGGGGGGAATCCCATCATGCCGCGCAGCAGGTTGATTTCGCCGCGGTGGCCGTTGAGGTGAGTAACGAGATGGAGGGTGATTGCCTGGCCGACGGTCTCTTTGCGCTGGCCGACACTGATCTCGCGCTCCAGCTCTTCGTCGGAGGCGGTGTCGAGCAGGTGATGGGTGTGGGCAGCGACGGCATCGGCGTAGCGCTGGAACGCCGCAGCGTCTTTGATGTGGATGGCACGGGCCTCGTCGGTGGTGTGTCCGGTGCCAAAGCTCTGTGCAGGCAGCCCGAGCTGATCGGCCCAACCGCCGGCCACCCACTCCTGTGGCTGGCCCTTGATCATCTGCTGCACAATCAGGTCTTCTACCCGCGCGCCGTGCCACATGATCCAGGCGATGGAGTGGCTCTCGCCCTCCGGGACCATGTGGATCTGCTCGCCGGACAGGCCGTCCGCCGCCTGGCGATAGGCGCCATGGATGAAGTTCAGGCTTTGCTTCATGTAGCTTTGGGCGCTCATCCGGTACGTCTCCCCTCTCCCTGATGGCCGGGCCGGGTCGTGTATCGTGGAAACCGACCGCACGAGGACGCACGATGTGTCAACCAGTCACCCCCGGCCAGATCATCATCTTGAACGGGGCTCCCCGCTCGGGCAAGTCGAGCATCGCCCGCGCCATTCAAGAGAGCTTTGCCGGCGTATGGATGAACCTCGGCGTAGACGCCTTCGTGCGCGAGGTGACGCCGCCGCGCTACCGGCCCGGCATCGGTCTGCGCCCCGGCGGTGAGCGCCCTGATCTGGAGCTGCTCGTGCCGGTGCTGTACGCGGCGCTGTACGAATCGATCGCCGCTCACAGCCGCTTGAGTCTCAACGTGGTGGTGGATGCCGGTCATCACGACGGCTACCGCCGCCCGCTCGGCGTCCTCGCGGACTGCGCCCGGCGGCTGGCAGGGCTGCCGGTACTGTTCGTGGGGGTGCGTTGCCCGGTCGAGGTGATCATGGCGCGGCGCAATGCCGGTCAACCGGGCAGAGAAGGTGGCTACCTCACCGGTACAGCCGCGGACCCGATCCCCGCACCGGTGCGACGCTGGCAGGAGTCGGTGCATCACCCGGGTGTCTACGACCTTGAGGTCGACACGTCGGTGCTGAGCCCGGAGGACTGCGCGGCGGCTATCGCCCGGCGGCTGGCGGAGGGACCGCCGGGCGATGCCTTTGCCCGGCTGGCCGCGAGCGATGGGGAAGCTACGCCGCCCGCTTGAGCACGGGAGCGCCGCGCCGTACGCGGCCGATGCCGATCACCGCGACGAAGCCGGCAAGAATGGCGCCGCAGATGATGGTGGTGCTCTGGACGCCGAGCATATCCACCGCCTTGCCCAGTGGCAGGGTGGAGAGCGGCATCAGCGACCACGTCATCATGTACACGCTCATCACGCGGCCGTGATAGGAGCGCTCGCAGGTGGACATGATCATCGTGCTGTTCAGCGCCATGTAGGCGTTGCCGGAAAGCCCGACGACGAACACGAAGAGCAGCGCTAGCGGGAACAACGGCGTGAGCGCGAAGGCGATCAGCGACAGCCCGAACAGTACGCCGAAGGCGACCTGGAGCAGATCCTTGCGCGGGTATTGAGAGATGGTGGCGACGGTGAGCGAGCCGACGAGTGCGCCCACGCCGGCGAAGGCGGACATCAGCGCGAGGCCGGATGCACCGGTGCCGAACACTTTGGTGCTGAACACCGGCAGGAAAGTCTGATAGGGCATCCCAAACAGCACTGGGATAAACGCCAGCCCGATGAGCGCGGCCAGTGCCGGGAAGCCGAGGATGTACTTGATGCCGCCGGTGAGCTGGGCCAGGAACGGCCCCTTGGAGGCAGCGGCGATGCGGCGCTTGCGTGGCAGGTTGTACAGCGCCGTGAGGAAGCCGACATAGCACAGCGCCACGAGCGTAAATGTCACCTCCATGCCGATGTCTCCGAACGAAATCAGCGCACCGGCCAGCGAAGGGCCGAGCACGCGGGTCAGATTCATGCCGGAGTTGTTCAGGGCGACGGCGTTCATCAGCTCTTCGTCGGAGACGATCTCCGGGATGATCGCCTGCCGTGACGGCATGTTGAAGGCAAAGACGAACCCCTCAGCCAGGCTAAGCGCTGCTAGGTGCCACACCTCGATGATGCCGGTGGCGATCAGGATGACATTGGCGAAGGACAGCACGGCCATCATCACCTGGGTGATCAGCAGCAACCGCCGCTTGTCCACACGGTCGGCGATGACGCCGCCCAGCGGCGACAGGAAGAGTTGCGGCAGGCCGCGCACCATCGTGACGATGCCGAGCGCGGTGGCCGACTTGGAGAGGTCGTAGGCGAGATAGCCACGGGCGAGGATGTTCATCTGCATTGCCATGAAGCTGGCGAGCATCCCAAACCACAGCATGCGGAAATGTGGGTTGCCCAGCGACTGGAACGTCCGAACCTTGGTTGCCTGGCGCACCCACCACGGGCCGTCCACCGCCCGCGTCACTGCCACCGGTCCGGCATCCCGCTGTGAAACCGCCATCTGCACCCGCCCTCGCCAGTTGCCCTGGCGCCATCCCATATTCGCACAGATGCGCTTAACATGCCAGTGTTGGATGATGTACTAACAGTGAACTGATTAGAGACATGGAAGGACGGCCCCCGTTCCCTGTACCCTCATCCTGATGCACGTTTGCGTTGTGGGTCTGGGGTACGTTGGGCTGCCAGCGGCAGCGTTGCTGGCAGGGGCGGGGCTGAGCGTCACTGGGGTGGATGTCAACCCGGTGGTGCTGGCCGCGCTAGCGCGCGGACAGGTCACTATCCAGGAGCCGGGCCTGCCCGAGGTTGTGGCCACGTCGGTGGCGGCGGGGCAGTTATGCGGTGCGGCCGCGCCTGTGCCGGCCGATGCCTTTATCCTGGCGGTGCCGACACCGGTGCGTGGCCTGGCGCATAAGCGCGCCGACCTGGCTGCCATCGAAGCGGCTGCCCGCGCCGTTGCCCCTCTGCTCCGTCCCGGCAACCTCGTCGTGCTGGAGTCCACCGCTCCTCCGGGCACCACCGAGCGGGTGCTGCGCCCGCTGCTGGAGCAGGGCAGCGGTCTTGTCGCCGGGCAAGACTTCTGGCTGGCGCACTGCCCCGAGCGGGTGTTGCCGGGCCGCATCCTTGATGAGCTTGTCAACACCGACCGCGTCATCGGTGGTATCGATACCGGCTCCGCGGCGGCGGCGCGCGATCTGTATGCCACCTTTGTCCGTGCCGGGATGTTCCTGACCGATGCCACCACTGCCGAGTTGGTCAAGCTCATGGAGAACACCAACCGCGATGTCAACATTGCCCTGGCAAACGAGTTCGCGCTGGTAGCCGAGCACTTGGGGGTCAACGTGTGGGAGGCGATTGACCTGGCCAACCGCCATCCGCGCGTGCAATTTCTCCGGCCCGGCCCCGGGGTGGGCGGCCACTGCATCGCTGTGGACCCGTGGTTTGTGGTCAACGCCGCGCCGGGCTTCACGCCGTTGATCGCCGCTGGCCGCGCGGTAAATGACGGCATGCCCCGTCATGTCGCCGACCTGGTGGCCGATGCACTGGGCGGGCTGAGCGGGCGCACCGTGCTGGCGCTGGGGCTGACCTACAAGGCGGACGTTGACGACCTGCGTGAGTCGCCCGCCGCTGGCGTCATCACCCATCTGCGCCACGAGGGCGCGACGGTCCGCACCCATGATGCGATGGTGGAGGACGGCACGCCGGTGGCGGATCTGGCCGCGGGAGCCGACTGTTTGCTGCTGCTGGTGGACCACGCCGCCTACCGCGACCTGGAGCCGGTGGCGCTGGCCCCGCGTATGGCCCGGCGGCTGGCGGTGGATACCCGCAACTTCCTGCCGCTGGCGCCCTGGACCGCTGCAGGCTTCAGTGTGGTACGGCTGGGTGACGGCCGCAGCCGCTAACCCCGCCGTCCGGAGCGCAGGATGCCCCAGGCCAGGTATACCCCGAGCGCGCTGGCGAACAGGAATCCCGCGGCAAACAGCGCCCCAAGCAGCGCCTCACGCCCGGGCGGCTCGTATACCGACAGCAGCACTGCCAGCCCGACGATAAACGCCGACGCCAGCATCGCCAGCACCAGCCGGTTGGCCGTCTGCTCCATGCGCCGCACCAGCGGCTCAAAGCCGTCCGGGCGCACGCCCACGGCCACATCTCCCCGTTCGATGGCATCCAAGACCCGCCGCAGCTGCACCGGCAGATCCAATCCGGTGCGTGCCGCATCGAGCCCGGCCCGCCGCAAACGTCGCGCCAGTGCCCGTGGGGCATACTGCTGCGCGATCAAGCGGCGGGCATACGGCTCCAGCACCTCGGTCAGCCGGAACGCCGGGTCCAGCCGGGCGCCCAGCCCTTCGCTCATGATCAGCACCTTGATCAGCACCGCCATATTGGCAGGTAGCTGGAGCTGGTGGCGGCGGACGATCGCGAGCACCTCGCGCAGCAGCGGGCCAACCGCGATCTCCCCCAGTGGTTTGCCGTAGTACCGGGACAGCAGCCGCTCCATATCGCGGCGTAGCCCGTCCCGATTGACATGACCGCGGGCGATACCGAGTGTCAGCAGCGCATCTACCAGTGCGTCGCTGTCGTTGCGCGTCAGCGCCAGTAGCACATCGGCTAGGTGCTCGCGGGTGCGCGGCTCCACCATCGTCACCATGCCGAAGTCAATCAGGCCGATAGTCCCATCCGCCTCGATGAAGAAGTTGCCCGGGTGCGGATCGGCGTGGACAAAGCCGTCTTCGAACACCATGCGCATCTCGATGGCTGCGGCACGGCGGGCGAGTGCCGGCCGGTCGATGGCGGCGGCGTCTAGCCCTGCCAGGTCATCGATCTTCAGGCCGCGAAGGCGCTCCAGCACGAGGACACGGGAGGTGGTCAGTTCCCCGTAGACGCGGGGGATGTGGATACCCGGTTCTTCTGCCAGGTTGGTGGCAAACCGTTCGGCGTTGCGGGCTTCTTGGAGATAGTCCAGTTCGGCGCGCAATGTCTGGGCGAACTCCTCGGCCAGCCCGGGCAGGTCGTAGGCGCGGGCCACCTCCCAGCGGCGGGCAGCGGCGGCGGCCAGGTTGCGCAGAATCTCCAGGTCTTCGGTTACCTGTTCCACAGCGCCGGGGCGGCGGACCTTGACCACCACCTGTGCGCCATCCGCCAGCGTGGCGGCGTGTGCCTGGCCGATGGAGGCGGCCGCCAGCGGCTCGTCATCAAACGTGGCAAACACGTCCTCCACCGGCCGTCCCAGTTCGGCGGCAATGGTCGCGCGCATCACGGCTGCCGGCTCCGGTGGCGCGGCATCCTGCAGCTTAGCCAGTTCCTCGGCGTAGCCGGCCGGCAGTAGGTCTGGCCGGGTGGACAGTAGCTGGCCGAGCTTGATGAAGGTAACCCCCAGCTCTGCCAGCGCCTCGCGCAGTTCGGCCGCGCCGGCGGGGGATCCCTCCGCCTGGGGGCGGTGGAGCCGCGGCGGGACCAGCCGCTCCAGCCCGCTGACGGCCGCCAGGTGCGCCATTCCATGCCGCGCCAGCACGGTCGCTACCTGCCGCATCCGGGCGCGGTGGCGGTGGCGCTGGCCGTGCTCGGCGCCATCATGCTCTGCGATCACGCGCCCTCCACACCGACATCCTACGTCGTTACCAAGGAACGGGCTGTCCGGGATTGCCCGCTGCGGCGCGACCGCTTGTGCGCTGGGTGCTGGACCATATGGCAGCATGCGTTTATACCGAATACAGCGGGCTTGCGCCGTAACCGGGGAACTTGTGCGTCCGGTGGGGCGGGTGGAGCGGTGGCGGGTGGTTGCAGGCAGTTGCTGGACGAATCTGGGGAGGAAGGCGCAGGCACATGGTTCAGACAGTCGAGATAGGAGAATCCAAGGTGACCCTGCACGAAGACCTGGAAGCCATCTATCAAGACGTCATTCGCCGTAACCCGGGTGAGGCGGAGTTTCACCAGGCGGTGAAAGAGGTACTGGGATCGCTCGGCCCGGTCGTGGCCAAGTTCCCGGAGTTCGCCTCTGAGCGCATTATCGAGCGCATCTGCGAGCCGGAACGGCAAATTATCTTCCGGGTACCGTGGCAGGATGACCGCGGCAACGTGCAGATTAACCGTGGCTTTCGCGTGGAGTTCAACAGTGCACTGGGCCCGTACAAGGGCGGCCTGCGCTTCCATCCCTCGGTCTACCTGGGGATCATCAAGTTCCTGGGCTTCGAGCAGATCTTCAAGAACTCGCTGACGGGCATGCCCATTGGTGGTGGCAAGGGCGGCTCGGACTTCGACCCCAAAGGTCGCTCCGATGGCGAGATTATGCGCTTCTGCCAGTCGTTCATGACCGAACTGTACCGCCATCTGGGCGAGTACACGGATGTGCCCGCCGGTGATATCGGCGTGGGCGGGCGCGAGATTGGCTATATGTTTGGCCAGTACAAGCGCATCACCAACCGTTACGAGGCCGGCGTGCTCACCGGCAAGGCGCTGATCATCGGCGGCAGCAAGGTGCGCACCGAGGCCACCGGCTACGGCTGCACCTTCTTCGTCAACGAGATGCTTCGGACCCGCGAGCAGTCGTTCGAAGGCAAGCGCGTGCTCGTCTCCGGCTCCGGCAACGTCGCCATTTACACGCTGGAGAAGGTGCGGCAACTGGGCGGCAAGGTCGTCGCCATGAGCGACTCCGGCGGTGTAATCTACGACGCCAACGGCATCGACCTGGACCTGATCAAAGAAATCAAGGAAGTCGAACGCAAGCGCATCTCGGTCTATGCCGAGCGCTGCTCCAGCTCGAAGTACCTGGCGCATGGCAACATCTGGGATATCCCCTGCGATGTGGCGATGCCCTCGGCCACCCAGAACGAGATTACTGGCCGCGACGCCGAGACGCTGGTCAGGAACGGCTGTATCGCCGTGGGCGAGGGCGCCAACATGCCCACCACGCCCGAGGGAGTGGAGGTATTCCTGCAGGCCGGCATCCTGTACGGGCCGGGAAAGGCAGCCAACGCCGGTGGTGTGGCCACCTCCGCGCTGGAGATGCAGCAGAACGCCCAGCGCGACGCCTGGAAGTTCGAGGAAACTGAGCGGCGGTTGCAGGAGATCATGCGCGGCATCCACGAGACGTGCGTCCATGCCGCCGAGGAGTTCGGTACCCCCGGCAACCTGGTCAACGGCGCCAACATCGCCGGCTTCATGAAAGTCGCTCAGGCAATGCTGGCCCAGGGCCTGATCTAGCCCGGACGCATCATGTGGGGGCAACGAGCCCCAGCGTGGCGCGCCGGCAGCACCGGCCGGAGCCGCGGGTGCGCCTGGTGCTCGCCCGCCGCATGGGGTGAGGGCAAGGCCGCCACCTGACCGCCCCGCGCCGGCCGGGTCGTGGCCCCGCTCCGCGCCTGCTGCTCCGCTATCATGGTGCTGTCCTGCTGACACGCTGACCGGCTGATACGCGCTTCATGCACATCTGGGTCGATCTGGTTAACTCACCGCAGGTGCTGGTGCTCGCGCCGGTGATCGCTGAATTGCAGCGGCGCGGGCACCACGTCGTCATCACCAGCCGCGACTTCGCCCAGACCGTGGCGCTGGCAGACCGGATGGGCCTGGTGCACACGCCGCTCGGCCGGCATGCGGGCGCGGGCGGGGGCCGGCTCGCGCCGCTGCGTGTCAACCTGCAGCGGGTGCTACTGCTGCTGCGCTGGCTGCGCGGGCGGCGGATTGACCTGGCGCTGTCGCACAATTCGTACTCCCAGGGACTGGCGGCGCGGCTGCGTGGTATCCCGTTCGTCACGATGATGGACTACGAACACCACCGCGCCAATCATCTTGCCTTTCGCCTGGCGCGCCGCGTGCTGGTGCCCGCGCCCTTCCCAGAGGCCGCGCTGCGGCGGTTCGGCGCTGCCCGCAAGGCGGTCCGTTATCCCGGGCTGAAAGAAGAACTGTACCTGGGCGGTTTTGTCCCTTCCCCCGGCTTCCTGCGCGAGCACGGTATTCCAGAGGATCGCATCCTGGTGGTGATGCGTCCGCCCGGCACCTGGGCTGGTTACTACCACGGCGAGGGTGCGTTGTTTCGGGCGGCACTGGCCCGCGTGCTGGAGACGGCGGGTACCTTCACCGTCTTTCTCCCCCGCCTGCCCGAACAGGCGGCGACCGTACGGGACATACCACCCGACCGGCTGCTGGTGCCCGCCCAGGCGCTGGACGGCCCCAACCTGCTGGCACATGCCGGCCTCGTGATTAGCGCCGGTGGCACAATGAACCGTGAGGCCGCGGCACTGGGCGTTCCGGCATTCACCGCCTTCGAGGGGCGGCCGGGCGCCGTCGATCGTGAGTTGGTGGCGCGCGGGCGGTTGCGCCTGCTGACCAGCGCGGCAGATGTGGCCGCCATGCCCATCGTCCGGCGTGCTGGGCCCCTGGCGCCACCGGCCGCCGGTGGTACCCTCGTCACCTTCGTCACCGATGCGATCCTGGCGGCGATCCAGCCCGAGGCCGCGGCCACCCGCGGGACGGCAGGATGGCCATGTTGACGGGGCAGAGCCGCCTGCCCGTGGCGCGGATGCTGATAGAGGGGCTGCTGCCCTCGCCGCTGAAGGTGGCATGGTACCGGCTGCGGGGGGCGCGCATCGGCCGGGATGTACACATTGGCCCTGGCAGCGTCGTGATCGCCCGTCACCTGGCAATCGGCGCCGGTACGCGCATCGGTTTCGGCACGGTGGTGCGCGGGCGAGAGGTGCGAATCGGCCGCCATGTCAGCATCGGGGCGCTGAGCTTTCTCGATGTCGAGCGCCTCACCATCGGCGAAGACAGCAAGATCAACGAGCAGGTATTTGCTGGCGGGCTGCCGTTGCCGGAATCCCGGCTGGAGATCGGCCGGCACTGTCTGATTCAGCAGTTCGTTGTGCTCAATCCCTCCAAGCCGCTGGTCATCGGCGATCACACGGTGATCGCTGGCAAAAGCAGCGTCTTCACCCATTCCTCCTGGCAGAACGTGCTGGAGGGCTATCCCGTGGAGTTTGCGCCGGTTACCATCGGCCGTCATGCGTGGGTGGCCTGGCACTGCTTCGTCATGCCCGGCGTCACTATCGGCGAGGGCGCCACGCTGGGCGCGGGGGCGGTGGTGACGCGCGATGTGCCGCCGGGTGCGCTGGCCGCGGGTGTGCCCGCGCGGGTTGTCCGCCCGGCCGAGCAGCGACCCGGACCGCTGTCCTCCATGGAACGGCGGCGTGTGCTCGGCCCGTTGCTGGATGAGTTCGCTGCTGTACTGGGGTATCACGGGCTCAAGGTGCGGCGTTCAGAGCTCAGCGGCTGGGAGCGCTGGGATATCGCCCGCCGTACCCGCCTGCGCCGCCGGCCGCCTCTGCGGCTGTACGTGGCGTTGGAGGGCCTGCCCCCAGCGCTGCCCTATCTGCCCGCGGGAGTGGTGGTGCTGTCGTTGCCACCGCTGCCGGCCGAGTGGCGGCGGGATGTGGAGCGCCGTCACGGCGTGTGGCTGGACCTGGCCGGTCAGGAGCGCGCCGCCCGCGAGTCGCCATTGGCGGCGGAGCTGGCGCACCTGCTCAGCCGCTACGGCATTCGCTTTGATCGTGTGTCCGGCCGCGCGCCGCTGCGCTCGTCTGCTACCGAGTAGCCGGGCGGCTGGGCGAGCGATGGTGAGCAAACCATCAACCGAACGTCGAGCGTCGGTGTTCGCGTAACCGCTCGGTGACACCTTTACTACCTGCGGGCCATGACCGCTCAAGCACCCCGTGTCAGGATTGGTAAAGTATCGCGCCAAGCGCGGCTTCGGCAGGCCTGCACATGATGGTGGCACGCCCGGGTATCCCGCATCTGCTCGCCGAGAATGACCCAGCGTCCTTTTGGCGTCCGCTGTTGCCGTTCGATGATGCTGCCTGGGAGGAGGCCGCGGCTGCCTGCGCGCCGCTGCTGCCGGACGGCGTCTCGCTAGCGGAGCCTGATACCGCCACGCTGCTCGACCACACCCTGGGCGAAGGCTATATGGGCCGCCGCCGCTGGCAGATGTCCGGGCCGGTGCATCAGGGCTACCGCATCCGCAAGGTGATGCCCCGGCCGGTGGTGACGGCGCTGCGCACGCTCTATCATCACCGGCCGACGATGCGCGCCTTTCCGCTGCGCTGGCCGGTGGAGGATCGGTTTGTGCAGTTCCAGCAGGCGGTGTTCGCCTGGGTGATGCGCGAGCACGGTATGTGCACCGCGCCCTATACCGCGTTCTGGCCGGACGGCCACCAATACGCGCTGGTGCTCACGCACGATGTCGACACGCAGGCCGGGCACGACTTCGCCCTGCAACTGGCGGAGGTGGAGGAGCGGTACGGCTTTCGCTCCTCCTTCAACTTCGTGCCGGAGCGTTACCAGGTTGATCCCGGCGTGCTGGCCGAGCTGCGCGCCCGCGGCTTCGAGATCGGTGTACACGGCCTGCATCACGATGGCCGCGAGTTCGCCTCGCGCGCGACCTGGGATCAGCGGGTACAAAAGATCAACGAGTACATCCGGCGGTGGGGAGCGGTCGGATTCCGGTCGCCGCTGGTCCACCGCCAGCCGGAGTGGATGCAGGCATTGGAGGTCGAGTACGACGCCTCCTGCTTCGATACGGAGCCGCGAGAGTCGATGCCGGGCGGGGTGCTCACCATCTGGCCGTTCTTCCTGGGCCGGTTTGTTGAGCTGCCGTACACGCTCGTCCAGGATCACACCCTGATGATCTCCCTACGCGAGCGCACGCCCCGGCTGTGGCTGGATAAGCTCGATTTCATCGCCCGCAACCGCGGCATGGCGCTGGCGGTGACCCATCCTGACTACCTTAACTCCCCGGCACGGCTGGCGATCTACGAGCGCTTTCTCGATCATCTGCGCGGGCAGGAAGGCTACTGGCATACGCTGCCCCGCGATGTAGCGCGCTGGTGGCGGGACCGGGCGGCGGTGCGCTTCAATAATCCTCGGCAGTCCATCGTCACTCCCCACGGCTACACGGCCACCGTTGCCTGTTACCGTGCCGGAGCGGACGCACACACGGCGGAGGCCGTTCGCGCGGGCTGACCAGGGAGAAATCGGTGCCCGAGCGGCTGCCCGTGATGACGCTGTTTGGCACCCGGCCAGAGGCGATCAAGCTGGCGCCGGTGGTGCTGGCGCTGGCACAGGCGCCCTGGGTGGCGCAGACCGTGGCAGTCACCGGCCAGCACCGCGAGATGCTGGATCAGGTGCTGGCCCTGTTCGACCTCCGGCCCGATGCCGACCTGGCATTGATGTCTCCCGGCCTGCCGCTGGCCGAGCAGGCGGCCCGTGCGTTGGCCGCGATTGCCGGGCTGCTGCGCGAGCGGCGGCCGCGGCTGCTGATCGTCCAGGGAGACACCGCCAGTGCCTTCGCCGGCGCACTCGCGGCGTTTTACGAGCAAATCCCCGTTGCGCACGTCGAGGCCGGCCTGCGCACCCACCAGCGGCACGACCCATTCCCCGAGGAAGTGAACCGCCGCCTGATCAGCGCCGTGGCCGATCTGCACTTCGCCCCCACCGAGCGGGCGCGGGCGCACCTGCTGGCTGAAGGCGTGCCGGCGGCCGTGATCACCGTCACCGGCAACACCGAGGTGGATGCGCTGCGGCTGATCCGCGGGCGCGGCGCGTTGCCGTCGCCCGCGCACGTCTCACCCCACGAACGGCTGCTGCTGGTGACGCTGCACCGGCGCGAGCACTGGGGTGCGCGCATGGCGGCGATGTGCGGTGCGCTGCGGCGGGTGCTGGACTCCTTCCCCGATACGGCGCTCCTGTTCCCCATGCACCGCAACCCGGTGGTGCGCGCCGCCATCACCGCCGCCCTGGGGGACCATCCGCGCGTACGGCTGGTGGAACCGCTGGACTATCTCGATTTTGTCGGGGCGATGGCCGCCAGCTACCTGATCCTCACCGACTCCGGTGGTGTGCAGGAATCAGCGCCGGCGCTGGGTAAACCGGTGCTGGTGCTACGCGAGACGACCGAGCGGCCGGAGGCCATACAGGCCGGGACAGCGCTGCTGGTGGGGACAGATCCCCAGGCGATTGAAGCGGCGGCCACGCGCCTGCTCACCGATGGCGACGCCTACGCCGCGATGGCACGCGCGGTCAGCCCGTTCGGCGATGGCCACGCCGCCGAGCGCATCGTCACCGGCATTCACGACTGGGCGGTCGGTGGCGGCTTGCTCAGCACCGCTGGCCGGTACAATGCCCGATGACGGCAGAAGGAGGGCAGCAGCCTGATGGGCGTGTTCATTCACGAGACGGCGCGGGTGCACCCGGCGGCGCAGATCGGCGATGGCACCAAGATCTGGAACGAAGCGCAGGTGCGCGAAAACGCCCACGTGGGCGAGCAGTGCATCATCGGTAAAGGTACGTATATCGGCGAGGGGGTCATCGTCGGTAACCGCTGCAAGATGGAAAACCGCGTCAGCTTGTTCGAGGGCGCCGAGCTGGAGGATGGGGTGTTTGTCGGCCCGCACGTCGCCTTCCTCAACGACAAACGCCCGCGCGCGATCATGCCGGATGGGCGGCTGAAGGGCATTGAGGACTGGGTCGTGAGCCCGGCGAAGGCCTGCTACGGCGCGGCCATCGGCGGTGGCGCGGTGTTGGTGCCGGGCGTGACCGTCGGCCGTTGGGCGATGGTCGGCTCCGGCGCCGTGGTGACGAAGGACGTCCCGGATTTTGCCCTGGTGGTTGGCAATCCCGCCCGCGTCATCGGCTATGTATGCCGCTGCGGCGCACGCGCCACCGCCCCGGCTGCCCCGGAAGGCGAGCGTGAGCCGCGGTGTGCGGACTGCGCGCCCTAACACCAAACCAGGGCAGGGACGGAGCCGGCCTGCTCGCCCCATGTGTGCTCCCCAGCCACATGAGGGTACGCCGGCCGGCGCCGTCGCTGCCCTGGTTTGCCAGTCTATCGTTTCACGAGCTTGCAGGGCTGAGAAGTGGGGCAATGGCGGATGGCGCGCACGCAAAAGTCTGACAGCCCTGTCAGGAAAACGCTGACAGCCGTGCCCGCGCGCTACGCGTCGGCGGCTAGCAGCCCGTGCTTGAGGGCGTAATGCACCAGCTCGGCGCGCGACTGTAGCCCCAGCTTCTCCATGGCCCGGCGGCGGTACGTCTCGACGGTCTTCGCACTCAGATACAGACGTTCGCCGATGTCGCGGGCGTCGTAGCCCTCTGCGGTCAGGCGCACCACCTCGCGCTCGCGCGGGGACAGCTCAGCCAGTTCGCCACCCTCACCAGAGCGGCGCATGTAGTCGCGCAGCAGCATGGCGGCGGCCGGCGGCGGCAGGTAGGCGTCGCCGC
Source organism: Chloroflexota bacterium (assembly GCA_963170165.1). Lineage (GTDB taxonomy): Bacteria > Chloroflexota > Dehalococcoidia > CAUJGQ01 > CAUJGQ01 > CAUJGQ01. The sequence continues at coordinate 41,938 of CAUJGQ010000037.1, forward strand.
CGTGCACGGTGCGGATCGCGTCCAGCAGCTCCTCGTCGGCAGCGCTCTTGAGCAGATAGCCCGCCCCGCCGGCGCGGATCACCGGCAGGAGATACTGCTCCTCGGCGTGGGCAGTCAGCACCAGCACCCGCGCGGGCATACCGGCCTCCGCGATACGGCGCGTCGCCTCCAGCCCGCCGCCTTTGGGCATCGCGACATCCATCACCACCACGTCCGGCTTGAGCCGCAGCGTTTCGGCTACCGTTTCCTCACCGTCGCCGGCCTCGCCCACCACAAGCATGTCAGGTTGGGTTTCCAGCAGCCGCCGCAGCCCCGAGCGGACCAGCCGGTGATCGTCTGCCAGCAGGATGCGGATGCGCTCCATGGCTTATCCTTCAGTCTTGGCGTTGCGCGGCGCCCGGAGCACCGTGGGGCGCAGCGGCAGCCGCGCCTGCACCGTGGCGCCATCGCCGGGGGCGCTGCGCACGAGGAGGGCGCCATCTTCCATTTCGGCGCGCTCGCGCATGCTGAACAGTCCCACGCCGGTGGCGGGCAACACCCGATCGGGTTCAAAACCCGCGCCGTCATCCTGCACGGTCAGGGTGATGGCGTCCGCGTCGCGCGCCAGGGTGATGTTAACGTGTGCAGCGCGGGCGTGCTTGGCGGCGTTGGTCAGCGCCTCCTGGGCGATGCGATACAGCGCTAGCTCCACCCGCGGCGGTAGCCGTTCGCCGCCGATGGTTGCGCGGTAGTGGACAGGTAGCCCCGTGCGCCGGGCAAGTTCGTTCGTATAGCCCTCCAACGCTGCCGGTAGGCCCAGGTCGTCCAGCGCCGACGGGCGTAGCTCGCGCGCCATGCGCCGGACGCCCTCCAGGCTGCGTGCCACCTCCTCACGCAGCTCGGCCAGTGCCTCGCGCACCGCTGGTGGCACATCTCCCTGCTCCAGCGCCTTGGCATACAGCAGCAACGAGGTGAGGGTCTGGGCCGTGTCGTCGTGCAGCTCGCGCGAGATGCGGCGGCGCTCCTCCTCCTGGGCGTCGATGATGCCGGCGGAGAGGGCACGTAGCTTGTCCCGCACCATCTCCAGCTCATCCAGCATGCCGTTGAGCGTCTCGCCCACCTGCTGGATCTCCGGGTCGGTGAGCAGGCCCAGCCGCACCCGCGCCTCCAGCTGGCCGCCGCGCACGTCATCGATGGTCTCACGCACGTGGCGCAAGGGGGTGAGCGCAGCGCGCAGGGCGATCAGATTGACGACGACGCTGATCAGGATGCCGGCGATGATCGGCACCAGCACCAGGTTGAGCAGCGGCGCATCCGGGCGCGAACGGACCATGTGCGCGGTGATCACCGTGCCCGTCACCGCGCCTAAGGCGATGATCAGCGAGTTGGCGATCAGCACTTTCCATAGCAGCGGCAGGCCGAGCAGCCGGCGAACGGCTTGGGGGGGCATGGGTGGTTGCGCGGCCGGCGGCGCCGGAACGGCGGTGTCCATCGTGCTCGCATTGTACCAACCTATCCGTGGTGACGCGCACGCATCCGGTGTGCCCGCACCGGCAGGATCCTGAGGTATTCCCGTACGACTGATGCCGTTGGGGTGCCTGGCCCTGGCCCCAACAGCCGGCAGCACCACGGAGAAGGGGCGCAGTCTGTGATGCCGTCTCCGGCCGTGCTGTCCGGCTTCGAGCTGCTGTTCGCGCTGGAGCGCGCCGCCCTGAGCGGCGCCACCTGCCCCGATGGCGTTACCTTGCCGGCGCCGGCTCCGCCTGCATGTTTGGACGAGCCAACGGCGAAGCCTGTCCCTGGTGGTGTGCGCGTCGCGTTGTCGCTCAACTGACAATGGGGCACGCCATATCTGCCGGAAGATCAAAGCCCCCTCCCCGCGAGCGGCGTCGGGAGGGGGCAGGGAATGGGTCTGCTTGCCGGTAGGGTCGTTACTTGTTGGCGTGGACTTTGGGCCGGTTGGTGAAGCTCAGGTCAGCGTCTACCTCAGCGCAGAAGCCGGGTAGACACGGGCTGTAGCCCGCGCCGGAGATCGTGTTGTTGATGATCTTGTCGTTGTTGCCCGCATCCGAGACGCCTGCCTGGTAGACGTATCCGTTCGTCACGGCGGTGTGGCTGATGATGTTGTTGACGACATGGTTGTTGGTGGCGGACGGCGGTGGACCATAGTCCGCGGCGGAATTGCTGAGGTACACACCCACATCATTGCCGGTGATCGTATTTCCCACGATTTGCACGCCGGTGACGTAGTCACCACCGTACCCCGGACCGCCGACGACGAGGATGCCACCGGACACGGCTGATGAGCCGGTATATGAGTTGCCATTGACGGTGTTGCGCATCACCTGGCCGGTGGCGCCGTAGCCGATCTGGATGCCGTTTCGGGCGATATAGCCTACCGGGCCCAGCCCATCCACGGTATTGCCCTCGATCCGCGCGTTAACCAGGCCGTTGGCGACAATACCCGTCTTCTGGTAGCCGGTGATGGTGTTGTCGGTGATCTTCACATCGCGTACGACCGCCGAGCTGAAGTTGCGCACCTCGATGGCGTTGCCTTCCTGGCAGCCGCTGGGGCCCTGGTTGATGTTGACGACCGAGGTGTTCTGGATACTGCCGCCCGCGTCGTCAAACAGGATGCCGCGCAGGCGCGCCGCGCCGGCGTCGCAGACGTTGGCGAGTCCGGAGACCGTTACCGCCAGCCGCCGGACGTGCGCCACGGCGCCGCCGTTCTGAACCACACCGCCGGTGAAATGGCCGGCTAGCGGGTCCACACCGGTGATCGTGTTCCCCTGGCCATCGAGCGTGAAGCCGTTCGGGATAATGATGCTACTGTCCGTGGTGCAGTTGCCCTGCAACCGCATGGTTGTCCCGGAGGTTACGAACAGGCATGTCGTAGCAGCTTCGGCGTGCCGTGCCGGACGCGTCCCGGTCATGCTGAGCAGCGCCATCGCCGCCAGCGCCCCTGCCAGTCCCAACCTTCGCATCACGTGTCTCCCATCACTCCTGGTCACCCGACGGTGACCAAAGCGTCACCAAATGCGGAAGGTATGGCAAGATGTCTGATAGGAATCAACAGTGTATTAGCTGAACGTCGGACGGGTGTTACCCGACACGGCTGAACGTCGCCGCCGGCAAGCGCCATACGGCGCCGTCTCCACATGCAGGGCGCGCGCCAGAGGGATGACACGCTACTCCGGCGGATCACGATCGGTGTTGCCGTCCGCGGCTGGTGGTGGCGTTGCAGCAGGGGACATGGGGGCGTTCACCGGACCCGCGCCGCCCGGTGGAGGGAAGCCCCACAGCGAGCCGAGGAACCGCTGATAACGGTCGAGGGCATCCAACCAGCCGGTGAGGAAGGCTTCCCCGGCAGCGGTGAGGGAGTACATGCGCCGGGCAGGGCCGGATTCCGAGGTATCCCAGAACGAGTGCACCAGCCCGCCCTTCTCCATTTGCCGGAGCGTGCGGTAAACCGTGCCCTGGTCAAACACCGGCAGCCCGCAGGCGCGCAGGCGCTGGGCCAGCTGATAGCCGTAGGCGTTCCAGCCGCGCAGCAGCGCCAGCAGGCTGGTGGTGAGCAGATCGCCGTGCAGGCGTGGCGCACCCGCTGTTTCGGGATCCCCCGCGTCCGGCCTGGCGCCGGTTGGGCGCTGCGGCTCCGCCATCGCACGGCCTCCCTGCCCCTACTATCGTTATTTTGCATCTAGGTGCTGCAGGTGGTCAACGATGATTGACATCTTCAGCATATAGAGGTAGATTGCACATAGTTGCAAAGCAGGAACTGCGCCACGAGCGCAAGGAGGACGATGATGACCGCCGAGAGCACGAACCGCTACGTCGATGCGCTGGAGACCGCGGCCGGTGCGGTGCTGGATGATCTGAAGGCCGCCCGCGAGGAGCGTGCCCGCTTCGCTGACCGGCTCTACACCGAGATGGCGACCGCCCAGCGCCGCAACCTGGGTGTGATGCGCCGCTTCGCTGACCAGCCCACCGACGTCGCCGGCAACTGGGTCGCGCTGATTGACGCGCAGGTGCAGGCGCAGGCGCAGGCGTTCGAGCTTGGCCGGGCCTGGTTCGAAGATCTGACCAGCACCGGTGCTCAGCGCCGTGCCCGCCTGGAGAAGGTGTGGAACGCCAACCGCGAGGCGATGGCCGCTGGTGTTGCCGCCACGCAGGAGGCGCTGGCCGCTAACCCCGTGGCCGAGATGCTGCGCGCCAATCCCGTCGCCGAGTTCTTCCGCGCGACGGCGGTGTAGGCCGCTGCCCGGCAGCTGGCACCCGGGGGGCGTGGCTGAGTTCTGGTAGGGTGCCGGCTGCCACCGTCTCCGCGCGCGGCGGAAAGCGACTACACTAGGCGGGCGACCTCTCTTCCCGCAGGAGGGCGCCGTGTGGCGCGCCGTGAACCTGGTGACGCTGATTGCCGTGCTGGCGCTGGCAGGCTGCCTTGGCGGCCTGCCCGATGACCCGCAGGCGGAGGCGATTGCCATCGCTGCGCGTGAGGCGCTGGGTTTGCCCGTGCGCGAGAGCCGGCCATACTGGCTGCTGCGCTCCGCCCCGGGCTGGCAGGGCGGCCACGAGATTCGGTTCGGTGGTGACCCGCAGGATGCCGCGATCGCCGGCGTGCGCGTGGCCCGCTTCTCCGACCCCGCTCATGCCCGCGCCGCCTACGCCCGCCTGACACCGGCGTACGTCTATGCCGTTGCCCGGGACCGCATGACCGGCGACCCCAACAGCATTGACTACCCGCAGCCGCTGGCCGGCGAGGAGCACGCCGTCTACCTGTTCGGGGTCAAGCTGCCACCCGACCTGGAGGGCAAGATCACCCTCACCGGGCAGGTGACGGTGCTGCGCGCCGGCCGCACCGTCATCCTGGTCGAGAGTATCGGCGTGCATCCCGAGCAACTGGTGCCGGCGATGGCTGAGGCGGTCGCCGCCGCCGGACGTATCCCCTGACCGGTGTTAGCCGCGGGGCATGCCCAGCCCGCGGGTGGCGATGACATTGCGCTGGATCTCGCTGGTACCGCCTTCAATCGTGTTCGCCACTGCCCGTAGGAAGCCGTGAGTCCAGCGCTCGGTCGCCGCTGCGGCCGGGTGCGCCTGGGCATCCAGGCCCAGCGCCTGCATGCTGACCGTGGTGATGCGCTGGTTCAGCTCGGAGGCAAACAGCTTGGCCATCTGTGCCGGCAGGGTGGGGGCGATGCGGGTCTTCTCCTGCTCGGCGGCGATACGATAGCCCATGAAGCGCAGCACCTGGACGGCTACCGCGCAATCGGCCAGGCGCATGCGGTTCGCGTCGCTCACCGGGGCAGGCTGAGCCTTGAGGTAGGTGACCAGATCCTCCAGCATCCGCCGGGCAGCGGAGGTGGCGCCGATGGAGGACCGCTCGAAGTCCAGGGCGACGGCGAGGGCATACCAGCCGCGGTGCTCCTCCCCCACCCGCTGCGCCGCCGGCACGCGCACGTTATCGAAGAACACCTCGTTGAACTCATGGTCGCCGGTCATGTTCACCAGCGGCCGGATGCTGATGCCGGGCGTATCCATCGGCAGGCAGAACAGCGAGATGCCGCGGTGCTTGGGGGCATCGGGGTCGGTGCGGGCGGCCAGCCAGCCCCAGTCCGAACGGTGAGCGCCGGAGGTCCAGATCTTCTGGCCGTTGATGACGTAGTCGTCGCCCTCGCGCACGGCCCGCGTCTGCAGCGCTGCCAAGTCCGAGCCGGCGCCCGGCTCGGAGTAGAGGGTGCACCATACGTCCTCACCGGAGGCGATGCGCGGCAGGAAGCGCGCCTTCTGCTCGTCGGTGCCGTAGAGCATCAGCGAGGGCCCCACCCAGGCGACGCCCATACTGAAGGAAGGCACCCGCCGGTAGGACATGATCTCGTTGAACAGCATCTGCTGCATCGGTGAGGCGCCTTTGCCGCCGTACTCCTCCGGCCACGGCAGCGCCAGCCAGCCGCGCTTGGCCAGCTCCCGGCGGGCGACGGCGGCGAACTCCGGCTCGTCGCGAGCGTCACCCCCGCCGGTGGGCAGCAGCTCGTCGACGAACTGGTTGACCTCACGCTGGAAAGCGGCGTGCTCGGGTGAAAGACGAAAGTCCATGTGCGGTTCCTTCTGACGCGGGCTGGGTGCTGCCGGTGCGGCAGCGCCGTCTGCGGGGTGACGCGAAGCGGCCGGAGGCGCCGGGCGGGCTTGTGACCGAAGCTAGCACACGCCGTCCTCACGGGTAATGGCCGGCGGCGGTTGGGCTTGCCCCGCCCTGCTATGATGGCCGGGGAGCGACCGCCGTATGTCAACCCGCGTCACCCTGCGCCCCAATGTGCCGGTGCCGCCGCTGCGGGTCGTGCTGTTTAGTACGCTGCTGGCCGGGCTGCTGGTGGTGGTACTGTTCCCGATTCTGCCCAACCGGCCGGCGGTGGAGCGCGGAAATGTGGCGGCGCAGACCATCCGCGCCCCGCGCGAGTTCAGCTACAACTCCGACGTGGTACGCCGCCAGATTCAAGAGCAGCGTATCGGCTCCGTGCGCGATGTGGTCTCGTACGACGTCAACGTCCGCGGCCAGCAACTGGCTCGCCTGACGGAGATCGTTAACCGCATCGAGGGGCTGCGCAACAACCCCGGTTTCACCCGCGGCACCCGTGACGAAGGTATCGCCCGGATCCAGGGGCAGAGCCTGACGCCGGCACAGCGTGGCGCCATTCTCGACCTCACCCCCGAGCAGTGGCTCCGCGTCGTTGACGAGTCGTTTCGGGTGCTCGGCGCGGTGCTGGAAGAGCCCTTCTCCGGCACCGACCTGGAGGACCGCAAGTCCGCCGTGCGCAACAAGGTACAGGATGGCTTTGCCGCTGCCCAGGCGGAACTTGTTGTGGCGCTGGTGCAGCCGCTGGTGGTGCCTACCCAGAAGAAGGACGAGACGGAGACGCAGAAGGCGCGCGACCGCGCCCGTGACGCCGTTGGCCCCCAGCCGGTGACCTTCGCCCGCAATCAGGTGATCGTGCGTGAGGGGGACGTGATCGACGAGGCGCGGTTAGAGTCGCTGCGTGCCGCTGGGCTGCTGGACTTCGGCATCAGCCTGGACGATATTGCGGCCGTGGTGGTGGTGGCGGTGCTGAGCGCCGGGGCGCTGGGGCTGTACATCATGGTCTTCCAGCCGTCCTCGCTGTCCAGCATTCGGCGGCTCTTGGCGCCGATCTCGCTGCTGTGCGGGCTGGCGCTGGTGGCCAAGCTTTACCTGCCGCTGGTGGTGCCGGATACGGACCGGCGCTTCTTCCCGTTTGTGTTGCCGGTGGCGGCGGTGCCGATGCTCCTGGCCGCTCTGTTCGAGGCGCCGTTTGCCGTGGTGGTTGCCGTCGTTGCCACCATCCTCGCCACGTTTACGGCGCTGTATATTCCCGATCTGTCCGGCGTGGTGGGGCTGTCCAGCGCCCAGCCGTTACAGATGACGGCTGCCTATCTGTTCGGCAGCCTGGCGGGCGTGGTGGTGATGCACCGGGCGGAGCGGTTCAACCGCTTTCTGCTGGCCGGGGCGGCGGTGATGCTCGCCTCCTTCCTGGGGTTGCTGGCCTTCTGGTTCCTCGATGGCGCGCGGCGGCCGCTGGATCTGGCCTGGATGGCGGGGGCCAGCGCCATCAGCGGCGGGCTGTCTGCCGTGCTTACGGTGGGTCTGTTCGCCGTGCTCGGCTCGGTGTTCGGCATCACCACCCGTCTGCAACTGATGGAGCTGGCGCAGTTCAATGCACCGCTCTTGCGCCGGTTGCAGGATGAGGCGCCCGGTACCTTCCACCACAGCATCATCGTCGGCAACCTGGCAGAGCGCGCGGCCCACTTGATCGGCGCCGATAGCCTGCTGGTGCGGGTCGGCGCCTATTACCACGACATCGGCAAGATGGGCCGCCCCGGCTTCTTCGCCGAGAACCAGCTGTCTGGCGAGAATCCCCACCAGGGGCTACCGCCGGAGGAGAGCACCCGCATCTTGCAGGAGCACGTGCGCCACGGCCAGGACCTGGCCCGCCGCCACCGCCTGCCGGAGCGGGTGCGCGCCTGTATCGAGGAGCACCACGGCACATTGCGCACCGCCTACTTCTACCGGCTGGCCGCCCAACGTGACCCGCAGGTGGACCCTGCAATCTTCACCTATCCGGGGCCCCGCCCCCAGAGCCGCGAGACAGCGCTTGTGATGCTCGCCGACTCCTGCGAAGCGGCGGTGCGCGCCGCCAAGGAACGCTCTGCCGGCCACATCGACGCGATGGTGGAGAGCCTGATCGCCGAGCGGCTGGCCGAAGGGCAGTTTGACGACTGCGACCTGACGCTGAAGGATCTACGCCGGGTGGCCGAAAGCTTCAAGCAATCATTACGCGCCGTCTATCACCCGCGCGTCGAATATCCGGAGCCGACGGCGGTGGAGCAAGAGCGGCGGCGCAAGGCTGCGTTGCCGCCCGCTTCCCAGGGGCGGCTGACACTGATCACGCCGGCTGCTCCACCACCCTCGCTGGATCCGCCCGACGCAGGCATGCCAGAAAGCGGGCTGACCGACGGTGAACCGGATGGCGTCCCCGAGACCGCCAGCGGGCCGGCCGTGGGCGACCCCGTGCGCGCCGCCGGGGGCGGGGGCGCATAGGCAGCGAGTCCACCGCGTCGCCCGTGGTACACTCTGCGCGGGGAATTACGTCGGGGGAGGAGTGACGCCATGTTTATCGCCATGAACAACTTCAAGGTTGTGGCGGGCCGCGAGGCCGATTTCGAGAACCAGTGGAAAAACCGCGAGAGCTACCTGCAAGAGGTGCCTGGTTTCGTTGAGTTCGCACTGCTCAAGGGTGATGCCGCGGGCGAATACGTGTCGCACTCCGTGTGGCAGAGCCGTGCGGCCTTTGACGCCTGGACGAAGTCCGAGTCATTCGTGAAAGGGCACCGGCAGGGATCGCTCTCGGGCGTGCTGGAGACCCACCCGTTCGTCAAGCTGTTTGAGTCGGTGATTGTGGAGAAGAAGGGCGGCTAGGGTGCGGGGTGGAGCAGGTAAACGATGAAGTGGGCGGTGATCGTCTTTCCCGGGACGTGGTCGGAGCATGACTGCCACCACGTGCTGACGGCGCGGCTGGAGCAGCGGGCAGACCTGGTGTGGCACAAGGATGCCGATTTGTCCGGCTACGACGCCGCCGTGCTGCCCGGTGGCTTCTCCTATGGTGATTACCTGCGCACCGGCGCCATCGCCCGCTTCTCACCGGTGATGGAGGGGGTGGCGCGGCTGGCAGAGCGTGGCGGGCTGGTCATCGGCATCTGCAACGGCTTCCAGATCCTGTGTGAGGCAGGGCTGCTGCCGGGCGCGCTGCTGCGTAACGACAATCTCCAGTTCCGGTGCATCGACACGTACCTGCGCACAGAGACGTGCAACAGCCCCTTCACCAACCAGGCTACGTCCGGCCAGGTGCTCATGACGCCTATCTCCCACGGCGAAGGCCGCTTTTACGCCGATGCCGCCACTCTTGCCCGGCTCAATGCCGAGGACCGCGTGGCCTTCCGCTATTGCACACCTGACGGTAGGGTAACGCCGGAGGCCAATCCCAACGGTTCGCTGGAGCACATTGCCGGCATCCTGAGCGAACGGCGCAACGTGTTGGGGATGATGCCGCACCCAGAGCGCGCCAGCGAGGCGCTGATGGGTGGAGAAGACGGGCTGGTGATCTGGCGCTCGATGATCAACGCCATGCAGGCCGCACGGGTGTAGGCCCGCCAATCTGAGGATGAGGGAGACCGTGCCCATGGCATCACAATTCTGCTCTGCCTGTGGCTCCCCGCTAAACCCGGACCAGAAGTTCTGCCGTCAGTGCGGCGAGCCGGTGACTCCCACAGATATGCCGGCCGCGCCGGCGCCGGTCGCCTACGGCGGACAACCGCCCGCCCCGGTGGCGCCGCAGCCATCCTTCCAGCCGTTGCAGCCCGGTTATATGAATCCGCCGCAGCCGGTGGGCGACTACTGGCAACCGGGCGTCTCTCATGGCGGCTACACCGCCCAGCCCTACGCCGGGCCGAGTGGCTGGGGGGCACCTCCGCCGGTCGCGGTTCCTGGCCTGGTGCAGTATGACGTCGAGTATCCGCAGCGCCTGTCGCGGCTGCTGATCTTCGTCAAGGGTTTACTGATCTTCCCGCAGGCAATCGTGCTGATGCTATATGGCCTGGGCCTGTACGTCGTCACCGGTATCGCCTGGTGGGTGATCCTGTTCACGGGCAGGTATCCGCCGGGAATGTGGCAGTTCGCCGTGCGCACCCTGCGCTTCTCGGCCAACCTCAACGCCTACAGCCTGCTGCTACGCGATGACTACCCACCGTTCAACGGGATGGAGGGCGCCTATCCGCCGGTGCGCTTCTCGCTGGACTACCCGCAGCAGCTCTCCCGCGGGCTGATCTTCATCAAGTGGCTGCTGGTCTTTCCTCACTACCTGGCGCTGGGGCTGCTGAGCATCGGCGTCTATGTCGCCCTCATCATCGCGTTCCTTTCGATTCTGTTCACCGGCAAGTTCCCGCCGGGAATGTTCAACTTCGTCGTGGGTTTCCAGCGGTGGGGGATGCGCGTGAGCGCCTATCAGTTGCTGCTCACCGACCGCTACCCGCCCTTCTCGATGGACGCCGTGCCACAGAGCGGCTGATCGTTTCGCGCCTGTTGTCTGCCGGATCTGCGAGGCGGCCATCAGCCCCATCACTGCGGCTGCGGCCATCGTCCGGAGCTGGCTGCTTCGCTGCACGCTGTGGTCGCTGCTGTTCCCGCTGGGGGCATCCTCGCGCGATGGTGGCTTGAGACGGCGAGCATGTTGCTTCGCATCGCCGAGCACACCCGTGATCTCGCGCGGAACCTGCGCCTCATCCGGCCCCCGCATGCTCACGGCATTCCCCTGGTAGCGTCAGCGCCCTGGGGGATCCATGATGGCGGGAAGGCGACACACCCCACGCCGCAGCGGCGGAGGCCGCGATGTTCTGCTCCGCCTGCGGCGCACCCCGGCTGTCAGCATTCTGTACCGCCTGTGGCGCCGCCGCCGGCACCGGCGCTCGGTACTGCGCGACATGCGGCGCGCCCGCCGGGGAGGCGGCCGCATCCTGTCGCATTTGTGGCACGGCTAGCCCGTTCCCGTCCGCCACACTGATGACGCCCGCGATCCAGCCGGCGGGCCCGGCGGCCCGGCGCGGCGCCGGCGCCGCTGGGATGCCGCCGTTTATCGGGGTCGGACGGCGGACGCTGGCGACGCTGATTGATCTGGCGCCGGGCGGTTTGCTGTACATCCTCCTCGCCGCGCTGTTCGGCGATCTCGAGGCAGGCGAGGACGCCGCTGCTCTGTCCGTTACCGATCCCGCGCTGGCGCTGTGGGTGGGGGCCTGGTTTACCTACTACCTGGTGATGGAGGCGCGCTGGGGAGGAACGCTGGGCAAGCTGGCGACGGGCATCAGCATCGTGCGGCGCGACGGCGGTCCGGCCGGCTGGCGGGAGGCGCTCCTGCGCACGCTGCTGCGCCCGGTAGACGCTTTCGGGTTCTACTTGCTGGCGGCCGTGCTCGTCTGGAGTTCGCCCGCTCGCCAGCGTCTCGGTGACCGCATGGCAGGGACCGTAATCGTCCCCCGGACGAGGGAACAGGGGCTCGAGGTGCAGGGCTAAGGCAAGGGATGTCGCGCCCACGAAGCGGGCCGTATTGATTCCTTATTCCTTTGTCCCCTATTCCCTCGTCTCGGTTTCGCCGATGCCTTATTTGGTGTGACATCGAGCGTGTGGCGGGTGTCTCTGGGAGCGGTGCGCGATGAGCTGCTGGCGATGCGGGGCGGGTCTGCGATCTAACGACTTCATGTGCCGGGCGTGCGGCTCGTCTGCTAAACGGCCGTCGCACGTGGCTCGCCAGGACACCGCGCACAGCGGCATGAGCGTCGCTCGGTTCGAGTATGCCGGCATTATCGCCCGTTGGGTGGCGCTGGTGCTGGATCGGGTGTTGCTGGGGCTGGTCGCCTGGCTGGTTGCCGTCCAGTTCCACCTGTTGCCCGATGCCGAGGCGATGGAGACCGCCCTGATTGAGGGCCAGTCGGTGTTTGATCTGACGTGGGTCAAGGGCTGGATGGGCCCGGCCGCCGCTGCCCAACTGGCTATCAGCGTGTTGTACTACGGCGTCGGTCTGTCGGTCTGGGGACGGACGGCCGGCGCGCTGGTGATGGGCCTGCGAGTGGTCGACTCCGCCACAGGCGAACGGCCGTTTGTCCTGTCTGCCATCATTCGTCCACTGGTGGCGGACCTGTCGCTGACGCTGTTTGTCGCCGGCATGTATGGCGACGTGTCCGCTTTGGTGTATGCCTCGTTCGGTACCGGCTTCATCACCAACCTCGGCTATGCGATGGCGCGGTGGACCGCCAAGAGCCAGACGCTGCATGACAAGCTCGCTGGAACGGTGGTGGTCAACGCCGGCTGGCGCCGTGACCGCCCCCGAGATGCGCAGTGGGATACGCACAACTACCAGCGCCAGGCAGAGCGGACGGGCTCCGGCGGGCGTGCGTTCTGACACGGAGACAGCGGCCAAGCAGGTCTGAGCGCTGGTCACGTGATTCCGGCAGTCCAATCCCGCCCCGCCCCTCCATAGCTGTCGCGGACCGATGATTGCTCCACACCTGTGTTAGCCTTTGGACATGACCGTCTCAGACCGCCTGCTGCAACAGATCGCCCTGTCCCGTGACGAGTATCAGCTCGCCGTTCAGCGGCTTGGCCGTGCCCCCACCGAGGTAGAGTTGGGCATGATCGGCGCGCTGTGGAGCGAGCACTGTGGCTATAAGAACTCCAAGCCGCTGCTCAGCCTGTTCCCCTCCACCGGTGAGCGCGTCGCCACCCGTGCCGGCGAGGAGAACGCCGGCGCCGTCAACATCGGCGATGGCCTGCTTGTCGCCTTCAAGATCGAATCGCACAATCACCCTTCTGCTATTGAGCCATACCAGGGCGCGGCGACTGGTGTCGGCGGCATCGTGCGCGACATCTTTGCCATGGGCGCAAGGCCCATCGCCGTGCTCGACTCGCTCCGTTTTGGACCGATCACCAACGGCAACGATGGCGTCACCGTCGAGGATGTGGCGCGCAACAAGCACCTGTTTCGCGGTGTCGTCGCCGGTATCGGCGGCTACGGCAACTGTCTGGGGCTGCCGACGGTCGGTGGGGAAACGGTGTTCGACGCGCCGTACACCGCCAACCCGCTCGTCAATGCCATGTGCGTGGGCGTGGCGCGGCAGGGGCAATTGGTGAAGGCGCGGGCCGACGGCGCCGGCAACCTGCTGATGGTGGTGGGGGCGGACACCGGCCGCGATGGCATTCACGGCGCCACCTTCGCCAGTGTCGAGCTGGATGAATCCTCCGAGGAGCGCCGCCCGGCCGTCCAGGTGGGCAACCCCTTCCTGGAGAAGCTGCTGATGGAGGCCTGCCTGGAGCTGGTAGAGCGCGGGCGGGAGTGGATCACCGGCCTGCAGGATCTGGGCGCTGCCGGCCTCACCAGCGCCGCGGTGGAGTGTGCCGCCAAGGCCGGCACCGGCATCATCATCGATATCCGCCAGGTGCCGCGCCGCGAGCAGGGGATGACGCCCTACGAGGTCATGCTGTCTGAGTCACAGGAGCGGATGCTTGTCATCGTCAAGCGCGGGCAGGAGGATAAGGTCAAGGCGCTGTTCGACCGCTACGATCTGCACGCCGCCATCATCGGCGAGGTGACAGACGACGGCCTGGTCCGTATCCATGACGGTGACACGGAAGTCGCCTGCCTGCCCGCGGCGCTGCTGACGGATCCGCCGCTGTACCGGCGAGACGGAACCCCCGCTCCGGCCATTGCTGCGCTTCAGCGCTATGATCTGGAGTCGCTGCCCGATATCGCCCCGGAGGCGGCGGGAGACATGCTGCTGGCGTTGCTGCGGGCCCCCAACATCGCCAGCAAGCGCTGGATCTGGCGGCAGTACGACCACCAGGTGCTGACCAACACGGTCGTCGGTCCCGGCCATGACGCCGCCGTGCTACGCATCAAGGGCACGCGCCGTGCCATCGCCGTCGCTACTGACTGTAACGGCCGGCTGTGTTACCTGGACCCGTTTGCCGGAGGGGCGATTGCCGTGGCAGAGGCGGCGCGCAACGTGGTGTGCAGCGGTGCGGAGCCGCTCGCCATTACCAACTGCCTCAACTTCGGCAATCCGGAGAAGCCCGAGGTCTACTACCAGCTAGAGCAGGCCATCCGGGGCATGGCCGCCGCCTGCGACACGTTTGGCACGCCCGTCGTCTCTGGCAACGTCAGCCTCTACAACGAGACGCTGGGGACGGCGGTCTACCCTACACCGGTGGTGGGGATGCTTGGCCTGATCGAGGATGTGGACCAGCGCTGTGACGCTGCCTTCCGCTCGGGGGGCGATACCGTGGTACTGCTCAGCGGCGGTCCGGCGCCGGCCGCTGCTGCCACGCTTGCGGGCAGCGAGTATCTTAGCCTGGCTCATGCCCTCACCGCGGGGCAGCCCGCCATCGACCTGACTGCCGAAGCGGCGGTGCAGCGCGTGACCCTGGCCGCCATCCGTGCCGGCCTGCTCTCCTCGGCGCACGACTGTGCCGCCGGCGGCCTGGCGGTCGCGCTGGCCGAGTGCGCCGCCTGGGGCGGGAACGGCTTTGCCGGCGCGTTGCCCGCGGGTGAGCGGCTGGACGCCGCACTGTTCGGAGAGGCGCAGTCCCGCATCGTGGTCTCGCTTCCTCCGGCCCGCCTGCCCGAACTGCGCCGGCTGGCCGTGACACACGGCGTGACGCTGACGGAGCTTGGCGTCACCGGCGGCGACCGATTTTGCCTGGGGGATGTCGTGGATCTGGCTCTGGCAGCGGTCGCTCAAGCGTTGGAGCTGGGGCTGCCGGAGGCGCTGGCGTAACGAGGCGGCGGAGACAGGCTCTCACCGTGAGGGCGGCCGCGGGTGCCAGCGCGAGCTTCCCCCTGGTCGTTGCGCGTGCGACCGCCTACGGTGACTGGCGCCGCCGCCGCGATCCGCCCCAGGCAGTAAGGGGATCACGACGGCGGCCGGACACGCTGGCAGGATGACCCGCCGCGCAGCTACTCCTTGCCTGCGCGGTAGTCGGCGTAGGGGCCGTCGCGCCAGTCGAGGGCGGCTTTGAAGCCGGGGCCGCCGGGCGCGGTCACCTCGCGCACCTTGGCTTGCCAGGCCCAAGCCTGCTCCGTGAACTGGTACATGGCGTCCGTGTCGGTCGCCGAATGGATCGCCGGGTAGATCGTCTGCTCGAAGTAGGTGTTGACGCTGCGCTTTTGCAGCGCCAGCGAGTCCGCCGCCTGAATGGCGATGCGGTTTGCCCACTGGAGCACGGTGGACTCCAGGTCGGCGGCGGGCACGGCCTTGTTCACCATGCCGATGCGCTCCGCCTCGGTGCCTGAGATGCTGTCACCGGTGTAGAGCAGCTCCTTGCTCTTGCGCATGCCGATGATCAGCGGCCACAGTACCGCGGTGCGGGAGGTGCCCAGGCCGCGGGTGCCGGGATGGCCAAGCTTGGCGTTGTCGGCAGCGATCACCAGATCAGTCATCATCGCCAGCTCGCAGCCACCGGCGATGCAGTAACCGTGCACCTCGGCGATGGTGATCTTGGCCATGTTCCACAGGTAGAGATAGAGATCGGAGACGCGCACCATGTTGGTGCGTGTGCGCCAGACCGAGCGGCGGCCCTCGGCGGCGGCCTGGTAGTCCTGCGAGCGGCGCGGTGTTACCAGGTCATACCCGGCGGAGAAGGCGCGACCCGCCCCGCGCAGGATGATCACGCGCACCGCCGGGTCCTCTTCCAGCTCATGCAACGCCCGGTCCAGCTCGTTGAGCAGGTCGGGGCTGAGGGCATTCATCCGGTCCGGCCGGTTGAGCGTGATCCGCGCCAGCCGCTCTTCCGCTCCCAGCCGTTCTACCAACAGGTTCTCGTAGTCGGTCGTGACCATACGTCTCCCTCGATCCTTCAGCCACGGCGCAGCGCCGCTCTCCGGCCATTGTGGACCGAATCACGCGCAGGCACGAGGGGCGCGGGCTCATGAAGCGGCGTAGCGCCCGTCATCCCAACCAACCTGCCAGCCGCGCGCCCCGGCCGGATGCAGGTTGTTGAGCTGGAGCCAGTGGCGCTTGGGCTCGCCCGGCCGCTGGGAGAAGGCGCGGCTGAGGCCGAAGGCGAGGAACAGATCCTCGCCGGATGTGATCTGCTGCTGCAACCAGCGGACACGCCCCGCGTGGGGCGTCATCAAGTCCGGCTGATAGAGCCGCGCATCCGTTACCGCGATGATCCGCCCGTCACCCAGATCCGCGCGGAGTTGATTGCGGGGGGTGATGCTGACATCAAGCGGTCCCTCCCACCGGACGATGGCCAACGAGCATGCGCCCGTGCCCTCGGCGGTCGCCAACCCCGAACGGCCCGCGGCCACCAGCACCGGGCCGAAGGCATCCAGCCCGCGCACGGCGGCGGCACGCAGCGCCTCCACGAACGCCCGCATCGTCACCGATCCGGCGTGGCGGCAGGCGTAGATATTGACGCGCACATCCTCGATTTCTGGCGGGGAGGGAGCAGGGTAGGCGCTGCCCAGATCGATGATCCGGCCAACATCAAACGGCCCGTCGCGGCCATTGAGCAGCGCGGCAGGCAGCGACGCCGTGCCCACCGGGCGGACGCGCTTGCCCGTGTCGGAGTCGATGCCGGCGACACAAATCGTGCCCTCGCGCATTCGCGTCAGGTCCGTCACCAGCATCCGCATGGTCAGAGGTGCTCCACCTCCGCGCCCCATGCTGCCGCCAGGAGTTCCGCGACCAGGCGGCGGTGACAGCGCTCGGGGCCGGGCTCGCTGCACAAGAGGACGGTCTTTTGTTCAAACGAACGCCGGTCGAGTATAGCGGGCACGTCGCGTTCCCGCATCAAGGCGAGGAACTGCCGCTCATAGCTGGCCCACGCGCCACGCGCCTTCCTATAGCTGTCGAGCAGTGCTTGGCTGGGCGCAAGGCGGGGGTCGTGCACGTAGCTGATGCCGCACAGCGCATCGAGAAAGTACGGCAGGTCGGCCGCCTTGGCGAAGCCGGCGAGCTGGGAGACGTTGTTCAGCCGGATGTCGAGCAGCCGCGTTACGCCAGCGGCTCGGAGCCGCCCGAAGAAATGCTCGGCTGAACTTTGTGTAAAACCGATAGTGGCGATCTCCACGGCTTCAACTCCGCGAACATCTCCGCCTGCGGTTGCAGGGCATCCTCAGGCGTGATCGTGCCGCCGGCGCCGATGTGCCGGATGCGCGCGGCGGACCAACCGCGATTGAGCAGCACCCGCGCGATCAGCAGATGCCGGTGACAGGCCGCTGGGTCTGCCTCCGAGCACAGCAGCGTCAGCCGGTAGCGCGCTGCCGCCCGCTCCAGCTTCTCGATGCCGTCCTGGAACGCCGCGCTGGCCGACCACAGGTCGTAGCGCACGTGCCCCCCATCGTCGTAATAGCGGGGACTCTCCGGCCGGCCGCCGAGGGTGTCCCCCATGAAGGCGTAGCGGATGCCTGCTTCGCGCAGCGCCGCGGACAGCTCGGGGCGGTTGAAGTGAGGCGTGTAGCGTGAGATGGGCTGGGAGCGGACGTCGACGACCGTCTCGATGCCGGCGGCCTGCAGTCGCTCAAGGAACTGCGCCAGCGTCAGGTTGGAGTGGCCGATGGTGTGGATCAGCGCCGGATCGGACATGGGGGCGGTCTCCCTATCTCCGGCAGATGCTATCAGTCACTCCACGGCGTCAGCGACGGCGGGCCGTCACAGCCCCAGTGTGACGATGATGACGGCTGCCAGCGCCACGCGGTACCAGACGAACAGGCTGAGCGGGTGCCGCGCCACATAGCGCAGCAGCAGATGCACGGCGCTGATGCCGGAGAGGAAGGCTGCCACGAAGCCCACCACCAGCGCCGGGCTGCCAACGTCGCCGCCGGCGGCGGAGCGGATGTCGGGCAACTCCTTGATGCCGGCAGCGACGATCACCGGCGCCGCCAGCAGAAAGGAAAAGCGGGCGGCCGTGTCGCGCCGCAAGCCGGCGAACATTCCGGCGACGATGGTCGAGCCGGAGCGGGAGACGCCCGGAATCAGCGCTAGCGCCTGGGCGCAGCCGATCAACAGCGCCCGCGCCGGATTGAGCTTATCCATCTCGCGCGAGGGATGCGCCCAGCGATCGGCCGCCAGCATGGCGCCACCGACGACGACCAGCATCAGGGCAATCAGCCAGGGCTGGCGGAGGTGGTCCTCGATCCAGGTATTGAACAGCCCGCCGACGATCACGGCCGGCACGCAGCCCAGCATGATCAGCAGCGCCAGCCGGCCCAGCGGGCTGTACTCTGCCCAGCGCAGCCGGCAGCGCAGGATGTCCGCTACGCCGTGCCGGGTGAGACGGACGAAATCGCGCCAGAAATACAGCAGCACTGCCAGCGTGGTGCCCTGATGGACCGCCACGTCGAACGCGAGCGGCTGTTCTTTCCAGTGCAGCAATTCCGGAACGATGATCAGGTGGCCCGAGGACGAGACCGGCAGGAACTCTGTCAATCCCTGGACGATACCCAGCACCAGCGCATGAAGCAGTGACATGCCTTCATGCTACACGCTGACCGTCGCCCTCTGCCTGCCCCATGCCGCGCTGCTACTGCTGCGCCTGGCGCTGCTGATCGCCGATCAATCCCTGTTGCTGGGGCAGGCGGGGCGGGCGCTTGGGCGCTGCCGGCTCCTTCAGCACGAAGACCGCAACATCCAGCCCGCTGCCTTCCGGGCCGTGATACGCGCCGCGCACCGGTGGCACGTCGGCATAGTCGCGGCCGATGGCGGCGGCAACATAGTGCTCATCGACCAGCTTGCCGTTGGCGACATCCAGCCCGACCCAGCCGGCGCGCGGCAGCAGCGCCTCGGGCCAGGCGTGCGACGCCTGCTCCTCATCCTCTCCGGCGCCGGTGCACAGGTAGCCGCTGACATAGCGCGCCGGGATGCCGAGCTGGCGGCACGCCGCTAGGAAGGCGTGCGTGTGATCCTGGCAGACACCAGCGCCGAGTTGCAGCGCCTCCTCGGCCGTCGTCGTGACAGATGTCACACCGCCCTGGTAGCGGATACCGGCGGTCACGCGTGCTGCCAGGTCGCGCACGATCGCACCGACGCTGCGACCGGCGATCGCCACCGAAGCGACCAGATCGCGCACGGCCGGCCCCGCGACGGTCAGTGCCGTCGGCGAGAGGAAGTCTACCCAGCGGTCTTGCTCCACCGCCTGCAGCAACGCATAGGGCGAATAGTCGGCAGCGATCACGGCGTCCAGGTCAATCGGGCGCGTCTCCACCTCGGCACGGGCGAGGATCTCCAGCCGCGCATGCGGTTGGGGGATGTCGAAGTGGTAGACGGTGTTGCCGAAGTAATCGATGTACGAGCGGGTTTCGGCCCGCGGTTCGGTGGAGAGGCTGAAGGAGAGGCAAGATTGGCGGCCGTCGGTGATCGGCCGCAGCCACACCTCGTTGATGCTGTTGGTCACCGGCAGCGGATAGTCAAACGCCGTCACGTGATGAATGCTCAGGTGCATACCCGCTCTACCCCGCCACCACCGCGCTCTCGAAGTACACCCGCCGGACACCGTTGCCGATCTGGTCCAGTTGCTGCAGCACCGCCGTGAGGAAGGGGAGCAGCGCGCCACCCGCCAGGTCATCGAAGCTGGTATAGCGCAACCGCGCCGCCAGGGCGCCGGCCGTGTTGCCGGGCCCCTGCCGCCGGTTGATACCAAGGATGCGGTCAATCGCTTCGATCTCCCCGAACACCCGCTGCACGCCAAACGCCACCGAGCGGGGAAAGTCCCGGCTGAGCAGCAGGAACTCCGCCACGCCCACCGGCTGGACACCGCCCGGCCGCAGGCGAAGATAGGCCTCGTAGGCGGAGACCGACCGCAACAGCGAGAACCAGCGGTGCGCCTCCTCCGGCCGTACCAGCATCCCCGCCTGCTCCAGATGGCCGGCGCGCGAGGCGAGAATCCGCGCCGTCATCCCCGCCCGCTCCAGGTGGATGCCGGTCTGGAGAAAGTGCCACGGCTCATCATGCGGCATAGTGGCGTCGGTTACACCCTGGAAGAGCTGGGACGCCAGGCGGATCTGCCGGCAGAAGTCGTGGATGCCATCGATCAGCAGCAGGCTGGGTGTGACCCGGTGCAGGGCGAGGTAGGCGCGGTTCAGCTCCTCCCACATCTCTGTGGAGATTGACTCGCGTACGGCACGCGCATTATCCCGCGCCGTGCTGATGCAGGAGACCACGGAATCTGGGTTGTCCGGGTCGAGGATCACGAATGCTGCCAGTTCCGGTTCGGCGATGCGGCCATGGTGGGCGGCATAGCGCTCCTCGGCGCCCAGCACCTGCAACATCAGCCGCAGGTCACTGTCACCGCCGCTGCCGTCGTGGTAGGACGCCGCCAGCTCGCGCGTGAAGCGCAGCGACACATCGAGCAGCCTGGCCGTGTTTTCGGCCCGCTCCACGTACCGGCCCATCCAGTAGACCGACTCAGCGACACGGCTCAACATTTGCCGTTACCCGTTTCCTGTCACCCATGTGTCCTTGGTGCCGCCGCCCTGGGAGGAGTTGACCACCAACGAGCCGCGCGTTAGTGCCACCCGCGTCAGGCCGCCGGGAATCAGCACCACATCTTCGCCGTACAGCGCGAAGGGGCGCAGGTCCACGTGCCGGCCCTCAATCCCGCCGTCTACCCAGCACGGCGCGCGGGAGAGGGAGATCGTGCGCTGCGCGAGATAGCCGCGCGGGTTGGCGCGCATCCGCGCCAGATAGGAGTCGCGTTGATCGCGGGTAGATTGCGGGCCGATCAGCATCCCGTAGCCGCCGGACTCGTTGGCGGACTTGAACACCAGGTCTCCGGCGTGCTGCTCGATGAAGTGCATGTCTTCCGGCACGAGTGGCAGATACGTCTCCACCTGGCCCAGCACCGGCTCCTCACCGAGGTAGTAGCGGATCAGATCAGGCACGAAGCGGTAGATGACCTTGTCGTCGGCGATGCCGTTGCCGATGGCGTTGACCAGGGTGACGTTGCCGGAGCGATAGGCGAAAAACAGCCCTGGCACCCCGAGAATAGAATCGGTGCGGAAGGCGAGCGGGTCGAGGATATCGTCGTCGATGCGGCGGTAGATGACATCCACGCGCTCCTGACCGCGGGTGGTACGCATGTATACCCGGCCGTCCCGCACGGTCAGATCACGCCCCTCGACCAGCGGCACACCCATGCGCCGCGCCAAGAAGGAGTGCTCGAAGTAGGCAGAGTTGAAGACGCCCGGCGTCAGGATCACAATCACTGGGTCGCGCGCGCCGGCTGGCGCCACGTGGCGCAAGGTGGACAGCAGCAACTCCGGGTAATGCGTCACCGGGCGGACCGTGGTGCCCGCGAACAGGTCGGGCATGATCCGGGTGGTGACATCGCGGTTTTCCAGGACGTATGAGATCCCCGAGGGAGTGCGGACGTTGTCCTCCAGCACCAGCAACCGGCCATCGACATCGCGGATCACATCGATACCGGAAATGTGGGTGTAGATGCCGCGCGGCACATCAACGCCGGCCATATGCCGCTGATAGCCGGCGCCGCCCAGCACCAGCGCCGTGGGGATGACGCCGTCGGCCAGCACCCGCCGCTCGTGGTACACATCATGCAGGAACAGGTTGAGCGCGCGAATACGCTGGCGGATACCGGCCTCAATCGTGGCCCACTCCGGACCGGGGATGACGCGCGGGATCGGGTCGAACGGGATCAGGCGTTCCGCGCCGCGGCTGTCCCCGTACACCGTGAAGGTGATGCCCAGCTGCTGAAAGGTGGCGTTGGCGCGGGCCATCCGCCGCTCGAACTCGGCTTCGTCCCACCCGTCAAACACGGCGTGCAGCGCTGCGCAGCCGGGATGTACCGCGCCGCCGGCCCCGAACATCTCATCCCAATACGGCCCCGGATCGTAGCTGGTGAACTGCGCGTTGCCGATAGCGCGTGCCTCTCGCGGCCCGTTGGCGGATGCAATGGAGTGTACCGTGCCCGTGTTTCCGCTGCATTACCGGTCCGGTGATGGACCGTCCGGCCGCGGGGTGTGCTCCGGCGTCGCCTCCTCCACCGTGCCATCGACATACAGGATGCGCAGCGTCTCGTGGACGGCGCGGGCGATGGCCGGATGCGACTCCGGTCCAGCCCCGGCGCAGAGCCGGGCGACAATCGCCCGTGTGGCGGTAACGCCGTCTATTAGGAGCACCACGGCGGCCACCAGCGGGCTGCACGGTGCGCCCTCGGGGTAGCCAGCCGTGATGAGCACGTGGCCGGGGACGAACTCCCCTTCTGCCAGCACCGGCCGCCGCTCCACCCGCACGCCGGGAGCGCGGCGCAGCGTGGCCCGCTCTACCGCCAGCACCCCGGAGGTAAGCCGTGTCCGGCGGGCTTCGCGGGCGGCCTGTACCTCCGCCACCTCGCTGGTGAAGGCGTTGGGGAGCTGTCCACGCTCCAGCACCGCGCGCTCGTAGCCCAGCGGCGATTGGCCGGCGACGGCGTGAATGAACGCCTGGCGCGGTGTGCGGCGGTCATCTTCGCCGAGCAGGCGGCGCGCCTCCCAAAAGTAAGAATCGACGGTGCGGTTGCTGGCATAGAAGAGCTGCGCCATTGCGCGGAAGTGGCCGTACTGGCGGTAGTACAGATCCTGGTACACCCGACCCGCCGCCGCTGCCAGCTCCGGCTGGCGGAGCGCCGTCGTTACCCAGGCGGCCGCCAGGATGCCGGCGGTGAGCGCCAGGTGCACACCGGAGGAGAACAGCGGGTCGATGAAGCAGGCGGCATCCCCCACCAATGCCCATCCGTCGCCGGTGATGGCGTCCGAGACGTAGGACCAGTCCTTCACCACCACCGGCCCGCCAATCATCCGCGCCCCAGCGAGCATGGCGGCGGTACGCGGCGCCTGGCGAATCTGCTCATCCAGGTACCCGCCCAGGCCGAGGACGCGGATACCTTCACCGCCAACCTGATGGTCCACGACCGCGCCGGTGCTCATCACGCCGTTGCTCAGCGGAATGTTCCAGAACCAGCCATGCGCGTATGACTCGATGAAGATGTTGCCCTGGTCCGGCTCAGCCAGCCGGCGCGCTCCCTCGAAGTAGCCGTAGACGGCGAGATTCTGGAACGATTCGTCCCAGCGGCGCAGCCCCAACCTCCGTCCGAGCACTGCTCCCTGGCCGCTGGCGTCTACCACCATCCGCGCGTACACCAGGTCCTCGGCGCCGCGGTCGGTGCGATAGCGCGCCCCTACGGCGCGGCTGCCCTCAAACAGCGGTTCGATGACGGTGTGCCCCTCGCGAATGTCTACCCCGGCAGCGCGGGCGTTCTCTAGCAGGAGCTGGTCGAAACGGGGACGCCACACCTGGAAGGCGTGCGGATTGCTGGGGTTGGTCTCGCGGAAATACCAGCTCCACGGCTCCTGCTCCGTGCCCCACAGCATCGTCGCGCCCCACTTGACGGTGAAGCCCTCGGCGCGGATGGCGTCGAGCACCCCCAACTCTTCCAGGATGGGCAGGCTGGCGGGCAATAGTGATTCGCCGATGTGCTCGCGCGGGAAGCGCTCCCGCTCCAGCAGCAGGACATGCCAGCCCTTACGCCGCAGCATCGTTGCTACGGTGCTGCCGCCCGGGCCGCCGCCGATCACCAGCACATCCACCCGCTCCGGCATCCGCCCGCCTCTCCTCCGCTACACTCCGGACGCACGCAGGCCCGTTACCGCCGCCTCCGCGACGTGGAGCAGCGCGGCGCCGGTGCGGCCGTCTCCGTCCAGGTCCGGCTGGTAGGCGGCGATGCCGATGGCAGCCACCGGCCCGGAGGTACAACACAGCGCCACGCAGGCCGCCAGCTCACCGGCGCTGGGGCCGCTGGGGACGGGATGGGGGACGCCGGGCGCCGCGTTCGGGTCCAGCACGTCGGTATCGATGTGGAGATAAATGGCGTCACACACCTCGCTCAGCCGCTGAACCGCGTCACGCAGGCGGCGGTGCTGGCCATCCCCGCGCAGGTCGGCGGTGCGAACGGCGGCTAAGCGGTGCTCCTCGATGTGCTGCTGCTCCTCCGGGTCGGTCTCGCGCACGCCGGCGAGAACGATACGGCGCATGTCGATCGGCGGCTCCAACCCGCAGGCATGGCGCAGGCGGGCCAGGCACAGCCCCGCCGCCACCGCCAGCGGCATCCCGTACAGCCGTCCCGAGCGGGTGCTCTCTGGGGTGTTGAAGTCCGCGTGGGCGTCGAACCACAACACACCCGGCCGCCGCGCTCCTGCCCGCCGCAGCCCGCCAAGCACGCCGAGCGCGCCGGTGCAGTCCCCCAGCAGCGCCAGCGGTACCGCGCCCCGCCGCCGCAACGTCGCGATGGCGTCGGCCAGGTAGCCGCCGTGCACGCCGGTGACGTACCACGAGCCGGCCGCGCGCTCGGTATCGGTCAGCTCAATACTGTGGGGGCCATCCACCAGCGCGCCGCCTGCCTCCAGCCGCGCCACCAGCCCGCCATCCAGCAGCGCCCGCGGTCCGGCTGCCAGCCCCGCGCCCTGCTGATCGCCGGTCCACGGCAACGCCACCACGCCGATCCGCACCGCTGCCATGCCCCACAGAATGCCTTATCTGCCGGTTCGGCAACAGTCCCGGCCGGTTGTCCGGCTTCCCACGGGCACGACGAGGCGGCATCCTGGAACAGGGAGGGGACAGCGTATGGACCTCGAGGACATCCAAACCGCGCTGGCGGCGACGCCGGTGGTGCTGCGCCATCTGGTGCGCGGGCTGAGCGACGTGCAACTCAGCGCCGGGCATGACGCGGAGCGCTGGTCGATCAAGGAAGTGCTGTGGCACCTGCGCGACACCGAGGAGGTATTCGTCGAGCGGTACCGCCGGATCGTGGCGGAGGACAGCCCGTTTCTGCCGGGCTTTGACCAGGAGGCGTATGCGCGGGAGCGCGGCTACCAGGTCGCAGACGCCGAGGCAGCGCTCCGGGGCTTCGCGGAGCAACGGGCCAAGGCGCTGGCGCTGTTTATCGGGCTTACCGATGCGGACCTGGCGCGCCGCGGCACGCACGAGGAAATCGGCGCCGTTACCCTGGGCTGGCTGGCCGGGCACATCATCAGCCACGATCTGAATCATCTTGCCCAGATCACCCGCGCTGTTAGCTGAACCGCCGGTTTGCCGGCCGGCTCGCTGTCCAGGTAGGGAGAGATAGCCCCCCGCCGGCCGGGCGGGAGCGGGGGGCCGTCTCAGGCAGCGGGATCAGCCATGGCGCACTAATCGAGGCCCCCCAGGCCGTCGCAGTCGTTGGTCTTCCACTTGCCGCCCTCTTTGACCATCTCGCTCTCCTCCGGTTCCGGCTTGACACCCCGGAAGAAGGCAGGGGCGTTCTTCAGGCCGATGGTGCTGCGAACGGTGGCTTCGTCACCTTTCTGCTGGACGACTTCGAACTTGGTCAGCTCCATTTTGACGTTGGTCAATATGGCGCGGGCGGCAGCGACATCCTTCGTCACTTTCTCCTTGGTGGTAGACGACTGACAGCTCTTGCTCATCAGGTCATACATCTTGTCCCCGCGGCCGTCGTTGAAGGCGCTGACCATGTTGCGCATCGTTTGTTCCATCTGCGCCGAGTCGCTGCCGCCGCCACCGCCACAGGCAAGGGTGAGACCGGCCAGGGCGGCCGCGGCCGTGCTTAAGAGCAGCCTGCGCATCGCGTTCCTCCGAGTGAAGATACTCGGCCGGTCACCGGGCATGCCCGGGTCCGGACCCGCACCGGCCATGCTACGGTTGGCTAGACGCCTGCGTCTATAAACTGGAGCACAGCCGGATGCCGCCCGCTGTCGCGCCCGTTCCTGGCCACCGGAACGCGCTGCTACCTGCCTTTCCCGATGGCGACCTGGACGGTGCGGTCGAGCTGGGCGCGGTGGATGACCGTTCGGTGCGGGTGTGGCTACGCTGTGCCGGTGTGGCGTCGGTATCGGTGACGTTGCACGTAGCCGGGCAGCCATCCGTGCGCGCAGCCGTGCCGCTCTCAGCGGACAGCGATTGGACCGCAGCGGTCACACTGGTGCTGGCAGAACCCGCCCCCGGCGCCGCGTTTACCGTTGACGCCGCCGGGCAGACGCGGCACGGGCGGCTGTCCCCGGCGCCGGGAGCACGTGCTGCCCTCACCTTTGGCTTCGGTAGCTGTCACATGCCGTTTGCCCCCGCCCCTGGTGGCGGTCTCACCGTGCGGCCCGCGGCGGCGATCTACCCGGCGATGCAGGCCGATCTTGCGCGGCTGGGTGCGGACTTCCTGTTGCTGGCGGGCGATCAGATCTACAGCGACATTGCACCGTGGCTCAGCGTGCCGGACGCGCTGACCGCAGACGCCACACCGGGCCAGATGCTGGCGGCGTATCGAGCGATGTATCGTGGCTTCTTCGGGGAACGGCACTTCCGGGCGCTGCGCGCCGCGTTCCCCGCGTATTGCATGTGGGACGACCACGAGATTGAGAACAACTGGGGCGCCCTGCGCGAGGACGGCGAGACCGCGCGCGACCGGCTGCGGTTCGACGCGGCGGTACACGCGTATCGCGAGTATCAGCATAGCCGCAATCCCGGCACGGCCGGTGCTCCACCGTTCTGGTACGCGTTTCTGCATGGTGACATTGGTGTGCTGGCGCTCGATGTGCGTGGCCGCCGGAGTTGGGCCGAGGGCCGGCACCTGGGCCGCGCGCAGTGGGCGGCGGTGCGCGGATGGCTGCACGGGCCGCAGGCGGCAATGGCAACGACCCTATTCGTTGTCTCATCCGTTCCGGTGGCCCACGCGTCGCGCTGGTTTGTGCGGCTATTGGAGCGGCTGCCGGTGGCGGAAGCGGCCTCGCTGCGCGACCGTTGGTGCTCCTCTGCTTTCTTGGCCGAGCGCGACGAGCTGCTGGCCGAGCTGTTCGGCTGGCAGGCGGCCGGACTGCAGCGCAAGGTGGTGGTGCTGTCCGGCGACATCCACGCCGGCATGGCTGCGACCATACGGCAACGCCGCGGGCCGGGACTGATCCATCAGTGGACCAGCAGCGCCTTCACGACTCCCCGATCGGCGCGGGCCGAGTGGCTCAACCGGGCGGCGATGCAGTTCCCCAACCTGGGTGAGCGCGACGTACGCTTTCGACATTCCCGCGTGGTGTTTGCCGGCAACTACGGCATCGTCCGCGCGCTGCCGCTGTCGGGGGGTGGGCACCGCCTGCGGTTCGTGCTGCGCGTCTGGGACGAGCAGCGCCGGCGTAGCCGGAGCATTATCAACCGGCCCGCGTAGCCGGCTGCGGGCCGGTTCCTGCATCACAAACACGTCTCCCGCCGTGCACAGCATCACGAAAACGTTACACTGTGGGAAAGCACGCATCCGCGCTGTTGAAGCGATGGACATCGATGATGGCGCGCAGCAGGGGGAGCTGGCATGGCGGGGGCAGGATACGGCGGACAGGCAGTCGTCGAAGGCGTGATGGTACGCGGCCCGCACTCGATGGGCATCGCCTGCCGCCGGCTGGATGGCGCGATCGTCTGCCACGCGGAGCAACTGGGCAGCGTGCATAGCGGCCGGGCAGCGCGCGTACCCCTGGTGCGCGGTGTGCTGGCGCTGGGTGAGACGTTGGTGCTGGGGATGCGGGCACTGAAGTTCTCCTCCGCGGTGGCGATGGCGCGAGGCGATGAGCAGCCACGTTTTCCCGAGGGCGTCTTCTGGGGATCATTAGCCATCGCGCTCGGCTTTGTCGCCGCCTTCTTCTTCGCAACGCCATCGCTGATCGCATCGCTGCTCGGGCGGTTGGGCGCCGGCCACGGACTGATTGCCGTGGCCGAGGGGGTGGTGCGGCTGGGGTTGTTTACTGGCTACATCGCTGCCGTCGGGCTGTTGCCTGGTATCCGGCGTGTCTTCCAGTACCATGGCGCCGAGCACATGACCATCCATGCCTCCGAGGCCGGTGCACCGCTGGATGTGGCGGGCGTGCGTCCGTTTTCCACTGCCCATCGTCGCTGCGGCACATCCTTTCTGTTCGTCGTGGTGATGACGGCCTTTGTCTCCTTCCTGGCCTTCGACGTGCTGGCTGCACCGACACTGGTCGAACGGCTGCTGTCGCGGGTGGTGCTGATACCGGCGGTGGCGGCGGTCGCGTACGAGCTGCTGCGGCTGGGCGCCAGGTGTGGTGAGCGCAGTCCCCTGAGCCTGCTGTTTCTGCCCAATCTGGCGCTGCAGCGGCTCACCACGCGCGTGCCGGATGACAGCCAGATCGAAGTCGCGCTGGCGGCGTACACCGCCGCCGTCGCCGCCGCCGAGCCCGCGCCGGAGCCGGCTGCCGCACTGGTGTCAGCCGCCGTCTAGCAGTACGCTACGGCGCATGCGACGGCCCGCTGTTCCACTGCCGCTGCTTCTGGTGGGTGTGCTGCTGCTGGCGGGAATCGCTGGGGCAGTAATGCTGACCATGGCTGGCCGCGACGCGGAACCGCCACGCGCCGGGGCCTTTGTGGCGCCCTCGTCCGCCGTGCGCGCCATCTCCCGTGACGTCCAGCAGGCTCGCTCTGGGTCCATCGTCCTCGGCTCGGTGGAGGGAAGCGTCACCGGCGCCCTGGGAAGCGCAACGGCGGTCTACGCCGTGCGCCCGGCTCGTGCGGAGGACGTCCGCAGCGGCGATTGGGTGACGGTGGTGGGTGTGCCGAACGAGGTGCTCAACTTCGCCATTCGGCGGGTGGTCGTCATCCCTGCCGCCCTGGCGCCATCGGCGGATGGCGATGGTGTCCCCCGGCTGGGCGGCCTGGCCGGTTACGAAACCAGCCGCGACCCGCGTGAGCGCCCGGTGATCGCCGGCCGCGTCACGGCCGTTAGCGGCAGTAGTATCACCATCACCTCGCGTGAACGCACGATGACCATCGATATCGCTGCCCCCGGGCCGCTGCGCCGGATCGAGCGCGCTGCCGCCGCCGATGTGCACGAGGGCGACCGCCTCGCGTATGTTCCTCCCCGCTCTGGCGCACCACTGGATGAGGCGCCCGCTGTCTTGATCGAACGGCTAGACTGACGCGTCGCACCTGCGATAGATCCCGGTGCGGGCAGGCAGGCAGGCTACGAAGCGATGAGCGAGACAGGCACGCAACCGGCGTTTGTCGAGCTGGTGGACCGCGTGGTGAGCGGGCTGGTACCGCCTCGGCGAGTGACGGCGACAGAGTACGCCGCCCTCACCTGTAACCGCTGTGGCCGCTGCTGCACCGATATCTTCGTGCCCGCCGGTCCGGAGCGGGTGGCGGAGATGGCAGAGGCGCGCGATCGCTCCGCTGATGACCGGCGCTGGCTTGCCGGGCTCGTGCCGGTGCAGCCGGTAGCAGGTGGCTGGCAATACACCTGCCGCCATGTAGCGCAGTTGCCGGACGGGCGCACGGCCTGTGCGATTCACGAGCAGCGTCCGCGTGTCTGCCGCGGCTTTCCCTTCGAACGGGAGATCCGTGACTGGCCGGAGTGCGCATGGTATGTGCGCGTCGTAGATGAGGGAGGAACACCACCATGAGCGACCCCCAGAGCCACAGCGAAGCCGCTGCCGTAGCCCGGTCGTTCGCCGAGCACGTGCGCGCCTTCCATCGCTCCTTGCCTGCCGAAGAGCAGATCCTGTTGGAGGAGGTGTTTGCGCTGGCCGAGCGGGCACGCGTCCTGGACACCGAGGGTCACCTGCTCCCGGCCCGCGTGCAGAAGGTGGATAGCTTCACGATCAAGCAGTCGATGTTGGGTGGCCGTGAGCTCAAGATCAATGCGCTGGGGGAATTGTGGAGCAACCCGCTCGGTCAGTAGTCCGTATGCGCGCCCTGGGCAACCTGCTACGCTGATGCAAGCGAGCAGGCGAGGGCAACGCCTGTCGCCGGGCGCGCACACCGGCGCAGAAAGGACAGCACCATGAGCGGGTTGTTCGACAAGGTGAAGAAGTCGGTGGATAAGGCCGTGGATACCGTCAAGGACACGGCTGAGGATATCGGCGAGCGCATTGAGGACATCGCCGAGAAGGTAGAAGACAAAGCCGAAGACGCCGTGGACGCTGTAAAGGAGCGCCTTGGCCGCGGTGATGACAAGCCCAAGGCAGGCGCGTCACGCGACTAGGGCATCGTGTCACGGCGCTGTGCCGGGAGCATGGCGCGAGTCAAGTGCGAGCACATCCGGACACGGCGTTGCCCGCCGCAGCCGCAGGGCCAGCACGCTCGCCATCTAGGTGAGAGGCGCCGTATAGCTGACGCCCGGCAACAGCAGATCGGTTACCTCCGCCTCCTCGATACCCGGGCGAGGCGTGACCACGACCGCTGAGAGTAGCTCGCGCGTGTGTGGCTCCATGGCGAACACCGCCACCGGCGGGCCGTCTACCGCGCCGCCTGCTACCTGCTGCAACGGAAAGACGAAAAAGTGCAGCCCGGCGTCCTGCCATGCATCGATGGGCGTGATCTGGGCCACCCGGTCCCGGATCGCCCGGTAGGGGGCCGAGCGCTTGAGTGGCACGAGCAGTGCGGCATCGGCGCAGGGCAGTTCGTCGCCTGGGCTGTACTGGCCGGCGATGTGCTGATGCTGGGCGGCCGCACCGGCCACCTCGGGTGGGTCGCCTCAGCGGCGGTGGGGCGCGGTGCTGATGACCTTCTCAATCGTAACCATCGAACGGTCCTTAGTTGAAAGGTTAGGATCTGGCCGGCCAGCCGTTGTGGGGGCCAGGGAACTGCCCGGCAGCAGCCCCCGGCCTCGCTGATACGGTGAGGCGCTACGGCGTACAGCCCGTGGTGGTGCTGATGCACTGGCTGAACGTGGTCGCGCCGCTGGTCGCGGAGCACGTGCCGCGCGTCGCCCGGCACCGCAGCGCGTGGCAGCTCGTATCGATGCCGCCGCTGACCAGTGTCGGGTGATAGACGAACTGATTGCCGTTCGTCCCGACGCCGGCTACCCACGTGCCGCCGTCCAGGCTGAAGGCGAACGCCGTGGCGCCACTCCCGCCCGTGACGGTCCCCGCTTGGAAGGTCACCGCGCCGGAGCACGGGTTATCGACGCGGACGGGTGCGCCGACGGTGATCGGGTTGGCCGTGAGCGTCACCGAGGTGGACTTGGCACAGCCCGAAGCGTCCGTCACGGTGCCAGTGAAGCTTGTGCTCGCCGTAATCGGGCCCACGGTGAAGTCATGGCAGGTGTCGGCCGTCGGGCCGAAGCTCTGGCCGTTGAGTGTGAAGGTGAACGGACCAAGGCCGGCCGCGTTGGTGGTGCACAGGCGGAGCGTCGCGGTCTCGCCACAACCCACCGCGCAGGTAGTCTGCACACCGCTGGTGCTCGTGCTGCAGTCCAGCGTGGTTCTGCCACGGCCCTGAATGCAGATCTGCTGGTGGCGGCACTTCGACGAGATTTGCTTGCTAGGCGGACACTCGTCCTGGCCGGGCACCGTCCAGGTGACGGTGGAGCAGCACGTGCCGGAGTCGCACCGGCCGCGTGCGTCCTGTCCGGATGCCCCGAAGCAAACGAGGCCGGCGCCGCAGGGGTAGTTCGCGATCGTGGCCGTCATCACCTGGGTGGTTTTGCCCGGAATCGTCCCCTGCAGCACGATGTCGCCCGGCGCGAAGGTGCCGCCGCCGGAGAGCGTCGCCGGGCAGGTATGCAGAGTGATGCAGCCGCGGTCAGAGGCGGCATTGTTCTCGACGGTGAATTGCACGATGGCCGTGAAGGTGCCCGTGCAGCTACACGGTTCATTGATCACTTGGCCGGGGCCGAGAATGCGCACGTCGTTGGCCGTGCATTGGAACTGGCTGAGATCGTCGGCATAGGCGGTCAGCGGTCCGAGA
Organism: Chloroflexota bacterium; assembly: GCA_963170165.1. Taxonomy (GTDB): domain Bacteria; phylum Chloroflexota; class Dehalococcoidia; order CAUJGQ01; family CAUJGQ01; genus CAUJGQ01. The sequence continues at coordinate 73,750 of CAUJGQ010000037.1, forward strand.
TGCAGCCCCTCGCGGCTCCGATTGACGACGGCGGCGGCGGCCGTGCCCAGCGCGGCGGCGGTGAGGAACTTGCGCCGGTTCCAGCCGCTGTGCGGGGTTCCATTTGGGGTTTCTTCCGGCACGCTTGCCTGCACTCCTATCGGTTCAGGGGCGGATCCTTCCATCACATGCTCAGCGTGTGCCTCGTCGGGCTCCATACGATGGCTCTCCACAGCTCAGCGGGACGCTGCTACTCCGTGGACGGATGCTGGATGGAGCGTGCGAACCCTTGAGGTTGCAGGCGCTAGGCGCTCGGCGTGCGCGGGGCTGGATGACGCGCAGGACCGCTCCTGCTCGGTGATGCGACACGTTGAGGGCACATGCACCCGTTGTTCCATAGGCCCCTTCCTTGGTACCAGGCGTCATCCACCAGCAGAACCGGACCCGCGCCGGCCACGGAACGCGCGGGCAGGGATGCCACCACGGCGTTTCCGGCCGGCGCCCGCGGGTGGCTGCCAACCACGGGCCCTATGCGGTAGCGAACTGGTTACGCGGCTCCCCCCGGACATGATGGACCGCGCATCCGTGTTTCGCTATATCGGAATATATGGAACCGAAGAAAATCTACAAATTTCTAATACCTGGAGGGATAGGAGGCACTGTACTGAGGGAGCGTTGTGGAAGGAGCGGCGGAACCCACGTGCCGGTTCCAAGCAGATGATCCATCGCGAGCGCCGCGACGAACACCCTCGTATCCGCCGGAGTGCGGCACGGAATTCAGTGCGGCCGCGGCCGCGGGGGCGCGGGAGCCGGCCGCAGGAGATGACCCGAAATCGGGACGGCGAGCGACAGTAGACATGATTGGCTGCCGCCGTCGCGATCCCCGCTGCCTGCCTGCAGGAGGTCCCGTTCCTCAGATACCCGCCGCGATAGTGATGTAGTGTGGCGCCAGCCCAGAGCGCAGCCGGTTGTCTGCGTCCACCTGGATCACGACCGGCCTGGCGAACTGGCTGATCGCCGGGATCTCCTCCACCACCTGCACCGTGTGACCCCGGCCGCGGAGGGCATCCACCGTCGCCGGGTCGAGACGGATATCTGCCTGCACGGCGCGGGCGCTGGCGTCCACGCGCGGCGCGGTAACGGCCGCCTGGGCTGTCATGCCGTGGTCTACCACGTTGCTCACCACCTGCGTTACCGCGCCGATGATCTTGCGCCCGCCCGGCGCACCGGCCGCCAGCACGACCCGGCCATCACGCCGCACCAGCACCGGCGTCATGTTCGTCAGCGCCCGCTTGCCGGGGGCGATGCTGTTAGCGGCGCCGGGACCGGCGTTGAACCAGGCCATGCCGCCATTCCAGAGGATGCCGGTGCCCGGTGTCACCACGCGGGCGCCGAACAACTCGCCGGCCGTAATGGTGCAACTGACCGCGTTGCGCTCGGCATCGACGGCCGTCAGGTGGGTGGTACAGCTGTCATCGTCGGGCAAGCCGCCGGGCAGCACCGCCGCCGGTCGCGGGCTGTCGTTCCAGCGCCAGGGGTCGCCCTCCGGCGTGGCCGTCGCGTAGTGTACCCACGGCTCCGCGTCCGCCGGTGCGGATGTCGCGCGGTTACGGTTGATGCGCGCCGCCATGTCCGAGGCGTGGCCGGCAGACAGCAGTCCGGCGACAGGCACGGGCACGACGTCCGGGTCAGCCAGGTAGGCGAAGCGGTCGGCGAAGGCGCGACGGGCAGCCTCGATGTAGACGTGCAGCGTCGCCGGTGTGTTGTGCCCCGCGCGGGCGATATCGAAGCGCTCCAGGATACGCAGCGTCTCTTGCGCCGTCGTGCCGCCGCAGGGCAGCGCTGGGGCCAGCACCTCCACATCGCGGTAGCGGATGGCGCGCGGGGCGGTGATGCGGGCCTGATAGCGGGCCAGGTCCTCGCGGGTGATCAGCCCGCCGTGCTTGGCGAAGTCCTGCTCGATGGCCTCCGCCACCTCACCCCGGTAGAAGCCGTCCGGGCCTTGCCGGGCGATCTGCCGCAGGGTCGCTGCTAGGTCGCGCTGAACGATGCGCGACCGGCCGTCGCCGGGGATGAAGCTGGGTGGGAAGCCGCCCGGCAGGAAGATAGCAGCAGCTGCGGCGTTGCGCGCCAGCTCGGGCATGCACAGCGCGGTGTGGGTGGTAAGGAACCAGTCTGCCGTGAAGCCGTCCTCACAGATGCCAATCGCCGGCTCCAGCACCGCCGCCAGCGGCAACCGGCCCTTGCGGGCGTGGGCGGCGCACAGCAGGGCGACATTGCCAGGAACCGCCACGGCCTTGTGCCCGATGCGGTTCTCATCGTTCTTGGTCTTGAATAGCCCGACGCCGCCGGTGTCGATGCCCTCGATGGTGAACATGTCCGGTGTGGCCGCCAGCGGCGCCCGGGGCGGCCCCTCGACGGCGAAGGCCTCGCCCGTCGTCCCGTCCTGCGCCACCAGCAGGCCGATGCCGCCCAGGCAGGTCATCATCGGTTTGACGGCGCACATGACGAAGCCCATCGCCACGGCGGCATCCATGGCGTTGCCG
>CAUJGQ010000038.1 GCA_963170165.1 Chloroflexota bacterium
CCACATCACCACCTGCTCGCATTGCGAAGAGGTGCTGACCCGGCAAGAGCGGGCCAACCGCGCACTGGCCGGCGTCCTGGCAGCCGACCTGCCTGCCGTCGGTCATGCCGATTCCATCCCAGTGCGCTGGCGCGTGCGGCCCGGCGTTGGCGCGGCCGGGGCCGGCGTGCTTGCCGGCGCAGCCGGTGCACTGATCGTTGTGGGGCTGCTCACCCGCCGCCGCCGGAGCGTGGCGATTGCAGCATGACGGGCTACCGGTCCGTGGCTCCCTCCGCAGCACGTGGTAGCCGCTCGGCCAGAACCTCTGCAAGGTGCGCAGCGCGCTGCGGGCGCTGCTGCGCCGCCAGACCGCCCCGGATGTGCATCAGGCATCCGGGATTGTCCATCACGATGCGTGGGGCGCCGGTCGCCTCTGCGTTGACAAGCTTGCGCTCGAGCACTTGTCGGGCAACGCGCGGATGCTGCAGTGAGAACGTGCCGCCAAAGCCACAGCAAACACCGGACTCCGCCATCTCCCGCACCTCCAGCCCGCACAGGCGCTGGAGCAGGTTTCTCGGCTCCTCGCCCAGTCCCAAACAATTACCTGACTGGCACGCGTCGTGATAGGTGACCGGCTCGGCTGAGCTCTCTCCAGCGAGAGCGCCGTCCGGCCAGGCCACAACGAAGTCAACGAACCGCGTGAAGTCGAAGATGCGGTGCGCGAGCCGCTCGGCGCGTTCCCGCCACTGCGGCTCGCCGCGTAACAGGTGCAGCCCGTCTTGCAGCAGCATCACGGCGCAGCTGGTCGAAGTGGTGACAATCGCATCGGCGTGCGCGGTGTCACGCTCCAGGGCGGTGATTGTCTCCTTGAGCAAGCGCCGGGCCTGAACGGCGTCACCGGCGTTGTGCGCCACCAGGCCGCAACACGTCCAGCTATCAGGAATTGAGACCTCACAGCCGGCTGCGCGCAACACCTGTACGGCCGCTTCACCGGTGTCCGGCTCCAGCAGGTCGGTGAGACACGCGGGGAAATAGGCAACCCGCATCCCAATGGCCTGTGAGCCAGGCACGAGTGGGGGGGCTGGACGGCTGAGCACATTGCGCCGTCGAAACGGGGGAGACGCCAACGCCGGCAGCGAACGCCAAGAAAGCTGTTCGTTGACCAGCGGTAGCCACTGCACCTGCCGGCCGCGAACAAACGGTCTCTGCCCGAGCCGCCCCAACTGCTGCAGCTTTGGCTGGCCGATGACCGCAACCGCCGCTCTCTTCTGCAGCGGCAGGCCATGCGCTGCGACATACCGCTGGCGTACGTCGATAATCTGGCGTGGGATGGGTATGGCGGCCGGGCAGATGCGCTCGCAGGCATTGCAGGAGGCACACAGCGTGTTCGGTGGGCCGGCCGCGTCCAAGCCATGATGCATGGCCGTCAGCACCAGCCCGATTGGGCCGGTGTAAATATGGCCGAAGGCGTGTCCCCCCACCACTGCATACGGCGGGCAGACGTTGGCGCAGGCGCCACAGCGAATACAGCTCAGGGCATCGATCAGGTCGGGGTCCTCGCGCGTTTGCCAGCGGCCGTTATCCAGCAGAACAATGTGCTGCTCCAACGGGCCGTGCACGCCGACCGCCAATTCCATCTCGATGTCGCCGGTGCGACTGGGGCCGGTGATCATGTTGACATAGGTGGAGAAGCGCTGACCGGCGGCGTTGCGCGCCAGCACTTTGAGGATCTGGGTTGCTTCATCCAACGTCGGGACGATCTTCTCGATACCGAGCACCGCGATATGCACCGGCGGCAGCGTCGTCACCATATCGGCGTTGCCCTCATTGGTGACGATGGCGATGGTGCCGGTGCTGGCGATGCCGATGTTCGCGCCGGTGATGCCGAGGTCCGCGGCGATGAACTTCTCGCGTAGTGTCCTGCGGGCAAACTTGACGAGCGCCTGGGTCTCGGGAGGGAGTGGCTCGCCCGCTTCCCGGGAGAAGAGCGCAGCGATGCGTTCGCGGGTCATGTGGATGGCGGGGGCGATCAGGTGCGATGGGTGCTCACGCGCCAGTTGGATGATCCATTCACCGAGGTCGGTTTCCACCACCTCGATGCCTTGCCGCTCCAGGTAATCGTTGAGCTCGATCTCCTCAGTCGCCATTGATTTGGACTTGACGGCCAGTTTCACGCCATGTCGAACGGCAATCTCGCCGATAATGCGCTGGGCGTCAGCAACCGTGGCGGCGAGATGCACCTGTGCGCCAACCCGCGTGGCCTCGGCGGTGAACTGCTCGACAAGCTCCGGCAACCGGGCGATCGCGGCGCGCTTGATTTCTCCGATGTCGTGCTGCACCGTGGCGAACTCGTCCGGCGCAAAGAGTGCGTTGCGGCGCTCCAGCAAGGTCGATAAGCCGCGGCGCAGCGCGATCGGGATATCTGGGTTCTCCAGGCTGTGCTTGAGGCGCTGCTTGAACGGCTGTCTGCCCGCCATCGACATCACCCTGTCCGCGCCCTTCGCGGCGCTGGTGCAGGCATGA
>CAUJGQ010000039.1 GCA_963170165.1 Chloroflexota bacterium
GCTGTACTTCTGGAAAAGCGCCAAGTGGGTGCGGGGTCTGGAGTTCATGGACAGCAACCGCCCCGGCTTCTGGGAGATGTACGGCTACCATATCCACGGCGATCCCTGGACCGAAGAGCGCTACTCGTAGGCGGGGAGTGAATTGCCGCCGGTGACCAGAGGAGGGCGGATTCCTCGCCCTCCCCTAGCTCGTTCATTCGTGCCGGTTGAAAGCTCACCAGCCACCGGCGTCGATGCCCAGGCGGTGGCGCGAGCAGCCACGGCGAAGGCCGCGCCGGGTCCTTGGGCGCGGTCGCCGGGTTGGCGCCGGACGACGGCGCGCAGAGACGGCGCCTTCGGTCTGGCATGCCGTCCCGCTCGTGCAACTCTGTGGCGTTAACCGCCGGCAACCGTGGACGGCTTCGCGCTTGCCAGCGCACGCGCCGCCGCCACGATGTGCTGAGCGCTGATGCCGGCGGCGTCGCGCAGTTCCTCCGGTGTGCCGGAGCCGGGCATTCCCCGGACGGCGAGCTTGCGCACCGGCGGCAATGGTGCGCCGGTAGCCGCCAGCCCTTCCAGCACGGCATCGCCCAGTCCACCTTCCGGCCAGTGGTCCTCGACCGTGATGATGGCGCCTGTCTCGCGCGCTGCCTCGGCCAGCGTGTCCACATCGATGGGCTTCACCGAGTAGCAGTCGATTACGCGGGCAGCGATACCCTCGCCGCGCAGTGACTCTTCAGCGGCAAGCGCCTCCTCCACGGTGGAGCCGCAGGCCACGATCGTCACGTGGTCCTGGGCGGATCGGCGCAGCACGCGGCTGCCGCCGATGGGAAACGGTTCTCCCGCGTCGTAGATAACCGCCGTCTTGCCGCGGATCGTGCGCAAGTAGACGATGCCGGGCATTACCGCCATCGCCGCGACCAGCGCCGCCGTCTGGTTGGCGTCGCAAGGGTGGAGCACGGTGCTGCCGTGGACAGCGCGGAACATAGCCAGGTCTTCCAGCGCCATCTGCGAGGGGCCATCCTCACCAATGGAGACGCCGGCGTGCGATCCCACCAGCCTGATGTTCGCGCCGGATATGGCGGCCATCCGCACGAAGTCATAGGCGCGGGCCAGGAAGGCGGCGAAGGTCGAGGCAAAGGGGATGTATCCGCGCACCTGGAGCCCGACCGCGGCAGCCACCATCTGCTGCTCGGCGATGTAGGTCTCAACGAACCGCTCGGGGAAAGCCGCCTTGAACTTCTCGGAGTACGTGGAGTTGCTCACCTCGGCGTCCAGCGCAACCGCCTGCGGCCAGGCCGCACCCACCGCCTTGAGGGCGTCGCCGTAGGCGCTGCGGGTGGCCACGCCCTCGCCCACCGGGTAGCGCGGAAGGTCTGGCGCGGTGGCCGTGGCGGCTGTGGCAGGCATGGCGCGCGGGCGAATGGCGGGCTTCACCGTAAGGTCGGGGCGAGCGCCCAGCTCGGCCAGCGCCCGCTGCTCCTCGGCGGCGTTCATCGGCTTGCCGTGCCATCCGGGCTGGTCCTCGATAAACGACACGCCCTTTCCCTTCACCGTCTTGGCGAGGATAAGCCTCGGTGCGCCATCACCTGTGACTGCCCACTGGTAGGCCGCGTCGATCTCCTCCAGGTTGTGGCCATCGACGATTCGCGTCTGCCAGCCAAAGGCCCGGCCACGGGCAGCGTACGCCTCCATGTCCCAGCCCAGCATGGTCGGCCCGCGCTGGCCCAAGCGGTTGACATCCACGATGGCCACGAGGTTGTCCAGCCCCTCATGTGCAGCAAACGCCAACGCCTCCCACACGGAGCCCTCAGCCGTCTCGGAGTCGCCGAGCAAGCACCACACGCGGTACGGCAGCTTGTCCAGCCGCTTGCCGGCCAGCGCCACGCCGGCGGCAATGGGCAGCCCCTGACCCAGGGAGCCGGTGGCGACATCGATCCAAGGGATCAGCGGTGTGGGATGCCCCTGCAGCCGGCTGCCGAACCGGCGAAAGCTCATCAGTTCTTCATCCGAGATGGCGCCTGCCGCGCGGAACATGGCGTAGATCAGCGGCGAGGCGTGGCCCTTGGAGAAGATCAGGTGATCATTGGCGGGGTTTTCGGGGTCATTGAAGTCGTAGCGCAGGTGGTTGCCCATCAACACGGCGATCAGGTCGGCGGCGGACAACGAGGATGTGGGATGGCCGGAACCGGCCGCGCTGCTGCATCGAATCGCGTCAATGCGAAGCTGCCGCGCCAGATCGCGCAGCTGCTCGGTCTGCTGGGCCATCAGTGATCCTCCGTGGTATAAACGGGGAGATAAGCGTCACGGCCCAGTGTACGCCCTCGCAGTGCTGGGATCAGCCGGTGTCAGGCACCTTTTCGGGAGTGCCACCATGGGCATCCTACCCGTCGTGCTGGTGCTGATTCCGGTCCTGTGGGGCATGGCGAGCCGTCCGGCAGCCGTCGCCGCCCAACCCGCGCTGCCGGATGCTGTGCTGGCGCTACTGCCTGCGGATGCCCGCGTCGCTGAGGGCTTCCTCGCCGACCTCACGAACGATGGCGAGCGCGACTGGGCGGTGATGTACCTCACGCCGCGCGCGGGCTCGGCGTTTGCTGCGAATGCGCACGTCACGGTGCTGATCGCCACGACCGAAGGCTGGCGGGTCTCCCTTACGATCACCGAGGAGTTCGCACCGGGCGGTGCGATCGCGCGGGCGCGCATCGGCGACCGCCATATGCTCCAGGTCACGTTCTACGTCGGGGCGCACTCCGGCTCGCTATCCCTGTACCTGTGGGATGATGTGGCTGGTGGCTTCGCCGAGGTGCTGCACGAAGGCAGCAACTCCGCCGCCTTTGACGTGGGTGAACACGGGGTAATCACCTGGTTCTCGCCATACTGCGGCTCGTACGCTCAGAGTCCTTTGTTGTTCCGCGCCCATTGGTGGGACGGCACTGCCTTTGTGCGCGACGATGGGCGTGTGCCTGATCTCATCGCCGCGACGGTGGCCGAGTTCGAGGCAGCGCTCAGCGGCCCTACCGGCGAAGCGGCATACGGGCGCGCCTGCCTGTTCGACGCGCTGGCCTACCTGGCGCGGGCAGCGGGTGACGGCGAAGCGGTTTCCCGCCTGTGCGCCGCAGCGCTGGCCGAGGAGCCGGACGCTGGCCCTGGATGGCTGGTCTGCGGTACGTCGCCCTGATACGTGCGGTCGCGGCCGCCTTGCCCGTTTCGACTTCCGGCGCATCAGACCGAACAACGTTGGGAGAGACACGGGCAGTGAGCGCGGAACGTGCGGCCCGGTGGGACCTTGAGGAGCGGTGCGCGTTCCTGGCTACCACCCGGCTGTTTGAACGATTATCACCGGGAGCGCTGCACGGGCTGGCGGCCCGGCTGTCCACCGTGCGCGTTGCCCGCGGCCGGTCCATCTTCGCCGCAGGTGATCCGGCAGTGGCGCTCTACGTCCTTGCCACCGGACGGGTGAAGATCGTGCAGGAGACCGAGGATGGGCGCGAGGTGATTCTGCGCGTTATCGGCCCGGGCGAGCTGTTCGGAGCGGCGGGCGGATGGGGCGAGCCGGTCTATCCCGCCGGGGCCGTCGCGCTCGAGACCACCACGGTGCTGCGGCTGCGCGCTGCCGGATTCACGGCGTTGGTCGCATCGTCCCCCGAGTTCGCCATGGCGGTTGTGCGTGAGCTGGGGGACCGGCTGCGCGAGGCGGAGGCGCGTATCCGCGAGCTACAGACCGAGCGGGTAGAACGACGCATCGCCCGCACCCTCCTGCGCCTGGCGAACAAGACCGGCACGAAGACCGCGGAGGGCATTGAGCTCGGTCTGCCGCTCAGCCGCCAGGACCTGGCCGAACTGGCCGGTACGACGCTGTCTACCGCCAGCCGCATTCTCAGCGCCTGGGACGAGCGCGGGCTGATCGTGGCCGGGCGGGAGCGCGTGGTGCTACGCCGGCCACACGGACTGGTGGCGATTGCCGACGAGCTGCCGCTTGACCGCGGCGCCACCGGATAGCCGTGCCAGTACCTTGATGTTTGCGCTTCCACAACGACGCCCTCGTCACCCCACTGCTAGCATCGTGATGCGGGCCGGCTGCGACGAGGCACCGGCCGGACGAGCCGGCCCATCGCCGTCGAGCGGGCTGTGCACGCGGATTGGAGCGGCAGCAGCGAGGCTGGCAGGCATGAGGGCGGATTGGCCGGAAGAAGTCAACTCGGACTTGAGCATCGAGCAGGTCATCGAGCGCTGGCCGCAGACGGTCCCGGTTTTTGTGCGCCGCCGGATGCATTGCGCCGGCTGCGCGATCGCGCGGTTCGAGACGGTCGCCGAAGCCTGCCACATCTACGGCCAGCCGCTGGGGGCCGTGCTTGCGGAGCTGCGGCAGGCAGTACAAGACGGCCCGGCCCGACCGCAGGATCAGTAGCACCGGGCTTGTTTGCGCCAGCGCAAGGACCGGCATCCCTAAACGGGGATACCCTGATGAACGTGGGATGGACCGCGGTCGCTCGTCACGGCGCCCGCGGGGATAGCGCGAGGAGATGAGTCACTACCATGAGCCAGATCATCGACGCCATGCACCAGCACCATGCCGAGCTGCTGGCCGGCCTGAGCGAGCACGTCCGGCGGCTGGTGGAAGAGCCGGCCGCGGCCGACCCTGTGGGGTTTGCCCAGCTGCTCACGGGCGACCTGCTGCCCCACGCGGTAGGGGAGGAACGGCACCTTTACCCCGCCGTTGACCCGCTGATCAAAGCACATGGTTCGGCCACCGCCACCATGTCCGTCGATCACGTGGTCATCACCGACTATATTCGCCAGATCGAGAGCCTGGCCACGGCCATGGCCCCGACCGCCGAGCAGCGGCCCGTACTGATGGAGCGGCTGGCACGGCTCGGCCTGCAGCTGGAAGCAGTATTCCGCCTGCATCTGCGCAAAGAGGAGGAGGTTTACCTGCCGCTTTTCGAGCAGCACGTCAGTGTTGAAGCGCAACAGCGGATACTGGACGGGATGCACGCGGCCGGGGCGCCGGAAGAGAAGGCAGGTCCCCAGGTGATCGACGTGCGCCAGATCGCGCCGCCTCAGCGGCACGGCCTCATCTTCCGCACGTTCGAGGCGTTGGCGCCGGGCGCAGCATTCCTGCTGGTGAACGACCACGACCCCAAGCCGCTGCACTATCAGTTCATGTATGAGCGCGCCGGGCAGTTCACCTGGGAGTACGAAGAAAGCGGGCCGGACGTGTGGCGCGTGCGCATCGGCAAAACGGTGGATGCGGGCGCCGCAGGCGCGGCACCAGCGCCGGGGGTGGTCCGGCCATGAGCGCGTTTCTCCCGGCTTACCATCAGGCGGTAGACTTCCGGCCGGAGCAATTCAACCCGGTACTGCTGGCGGGCGACTCGCAGATGCGCGTGCTCCTTGTCTGCTTCGAGCCGGAGCAGTTCATCCCGCTTCATCAGCCGGGGATCGCCCTCGCTCTGCTCGTGCTCGAGGGTGAGGGCCGTCTAATCGCCGGTGACCGAGAGGAAGGGTTACGGCCCGGGGCTGTGGCGTTTATCTCCGCCGGTGAGGCGCGCGGGATTCAGGCGGACACCCGCATGGTCGTTTTGCAGGTGGTGTCGCCGCCGCCGGTCGAGGCGGACCATGCCGAGGTCGTCCGGCGGCTGCGGGAGGGTACATGGCGTTGAGCAACGCCTCAGCCGGGCACGTCCCTCCGCGCGCTGTACCGTTGCCACAGCGACCGCTGCGTTTCATCGCCCTGGGCAGCGCGCTGGTGGCGCTGCTGGTGGCGTTATGGGCGGGGCTGTTGCGCTTGGGCCTGACGCTACCCGAACTCAGCCGGGAACTGGTCTCTGCCCACGGGCCGCTGATGGTTGCCGGGTTCCTTGGCACAGTCATCAGCCTGGAGCGGGCGGTGGCCATCGGCAGGCGCTGGGCGTATGCGGCACCGATGCTCAGCGGCCTGGGCACCGCCGCAATGTTCACCGGCCTGCCGGTGTGGACGGCAGCGCTGGCTGTCACCGCGTCCGCGGCTGTCCTCGTGGCCATCTTCGGGGTGATCTTGTGGCGGCTGACAGCGTTGTTCACCGTGATCATGACGTTGGGGGCCGTGGCGTGGCTGGGCGGCAACGCCCTGTGGCTAGCGGGTGAGCCGGTGCAGCGCGCCGTGCCCTGGTGGACGGCCTTTCTCGTGCTGACCATTGCCGGGGAGCGGCTCGACCTGAGCCGGTTGCGACAGCCCTCTGCCCGTGCCCGCGCCTGGTTCATTATCGCCGCCGCCCTGCTGGTGACCGGTGTCCTAGCAGGCCACTGGGAGGGTGATGCCGGCGCTAGGCTGGCGGGCGCAGGGTTGCTGCTCATGCCGGTGTGGCTGGCGCGCTATGACGTCGCCGAGCGCACCATCCGGGGCTCGGGGCTGTCGCGCTTCATCGCCACGTGCGTGCTGTCCGGATACACATGGCTGGCGGCCGGCGGCCTACTGCTGCTGTGGCATGGCGCCACGCTGGGCGGGCCGGTGTACGACGCCCAATTACATACGGTATTCGTCGGATTCGTCTTCGGCATGATCATCGCCCACGCGCCGATCATTCTGCCGGCCATCACCGGTCAGGCAGTGCCCTACCGCCCGATGTTCTACGCTCCGCTGCTCCTGCTTCATCTCTCACTGTTGCTGCGCGTTGGGGGTGACTTGGCGGGAACAACGTCAGTCCGGCAGGCCGGCGGCGTGCTCAACGAGGTGGCGATGCTGTTGTTCTTCGTGGTAACGGCGGCGGCCGTGCGCATGGGCCGGCGGCCGCCGGCCGCTGCCGGAACAGACAGTGCCCGGTAGCGGGCGGTGCCAAAGCCCGGCCGCCCTGCTACCCAACACGAGGTGACGGGCAGGCGTTAGCTGCCACCCTTAGCAGTCCGCGCCGCTAGCACGCGATCCAAGATCGCCACCGCCTCATCAATCTCCGCATCGGAGATGGTCAGCGGCGGGGCAATCCGTAGCACGTTGGGGCGCAGGTTGTTGAGTAGCAGCCCCTCTGCACGGGCAGCAGTGGCAACCTCCTCAGCGATGTCCTGCTCGAACTGAACGGCACAGAGCAGGCCCAGCCCGCGCACTTCGGCAATACCGCCGTGGCGGTCTTCTAGCGCCGCCAGCTTGGCACGCAGCCGCTCGCCCTTCTCCGCCACCTGCGCCGGCAGATCGTTGTCGATGATGTGCTTGAGGACGGCGTACCCGGCGGCAGTAGCCAGCGGGTTGCCGCCGAATGTCGAGCCATGGTCGCCAGGCTGGAAGGTGAGCGCCACCGACTCCTTAGCCATCAGCGCGCCGATGGGTACACCACCCGCCAATCCCTTGGCCAGCGTCATGATGTCCGGCTCGATGCCGTACTGTTCGTATGCCCACAGCGTGCCGGTCCGGCCGACACCGGTCTGCACCTCATCGAAGATCAGCAGCAGGTTCTGGTCGTCGCACCAGGCACGCACGGCCTGGAGGTAGCCGGCGTCCGGCATATTGACGCCGCCTTCACCCTGGATCGGCTCCAGCATGACGGCACAGGTCTTCTCCGTCGTCGCATCCTTGAGCGCCTGCAGGTCATTCCACGGCACATTGATGAAGCCAGGCATCAGCGGCGCATACGGCGCCTTGTACCGCTCGGTACCGGTGGCGGTCACCGCCGCCAGCGTGCGGCCGTGGAAGCTGTTGAGGGTGGAGATGATCTCGTAGGCCCCGTCCTTCTGCTCCTTGCCCCACTTGCGCGCCAGCTTGATCGCGCCCTCGTTTGCCTCTGCGCCTGAGTTGCAGAAGTAGACACGGTCAAGACAGGAGTGCTCGACGAGCAGCTGCGCCAGTTCCAGTTGCGGCACGGTGTAGAAGATGTTGGAGACGTGAATCAGCGTCTCCGCCTGCCGGCGGATCGCTTCCACCAGCGCCGGGTGTGAGTGACCGATGCTGACCACGGCGATACCGGCAACAAAGTCGAGGTACTTCTTGCCCTGGTCGTCCCACAGGTACGCGCCTTCACCGCGCACGAGGGTAACCGGGGCCCGCCGCCCCGTCTGGAAGAAGACACTGCGCTCAACCGCGGTCCAGTCTGTGGTTGTCGTCATGGAAGATACTCCTTGCCCGCGCGGGTACGCGCGGGTCCGGTAATCGATACGTCTATGAACCGGCCCTCAACCCACACGCGTGCCGCTCTCCGCGCCCCGCAGCGCCGCCAGGAGGGCGTGCGGCTCGCGTCCATCGATGATCAGGGCGGCCGCCCCGCCCTCTGCCGCGCGCAGGCAGGCCTCCACCTTCGGAATCATCCCGCCCGCCACCACGCCGGCCGCCATCATCGCCCGCGTCTCTGCTGCGGAAATGCGGGCCCGCACCACGCCATCACCGTCCTTGACCCCGGGCACGTCGGTGAGGA
>CAUJGQ010000040.1 GCA_963170165.1 Chloroflexota bacterium
GTGCGTCACCGCGCGGGCACCGTACGCCCAGGTCCAGCCCGGCCCGAAGGCCCCAGACCGGCCGGCGATGGCGTCGAAGCTGGAGTAGCTGCGGGCCGGGGCCAGCGCCATCCGCCGGCCGGGAATGGCGGGGAGGTCGAGCCCACCGGTCGTGTACAGCCCGGTGATCGGGCCGGCGCCGCCGGTGACGGGGCGGGTGAGGGGGTCGGCGCCGTACGGCATCAGCGGCGTCTCGGCGGGCGCGGCGCAGTCGAGCAGGGCCACACCCTTGCCGGCATCCGGGTGGGTGTGGTCGCCGCGTCCGTATGCCTGCAGCGCCCCGCCGGCCACCTCCACCGACCAGCCGCAGACGCGGCCACCGGCTGCCACCGCCGGTAGCGCCCCGTGGTAGCTTTGATTACCGTCGCGTACCGCCGAGCGGTCGTACCCGATCACCGTCTCCGCCGCCCACGTCAGCCCGCCATCGGCGCTGGTGCGCTGGACGAGGTAGCTGTCCTGCGGCGCCTGCGCCCGCTCGAACAGCGCCCGCAGCGTGCCCGTCGCCGGGTCGCGCCCCAGCGCCACCGACCGGGCCCCCGGCTGGCTTGCGGGCAGGTGCAGCTCCACCGAGTCCGTCCAGGCCACCAGGTCCACCGAGCGCGCCACCCGCACGACCGGGTAAGCCGTGTTCCACGCCACCCCGGGTTGCCCCTCGGAGGTCGCTCCCGGGTACAGCCAGCCGGCCAGCCACTGCCCGGCGGCGGTGCGCGTGATCGCGAAGGCGCTGGTGGTGTTCTTGGACTCGGCACCGATGGGCAGCCCGGTCTGGGTGCGCGCCGACCAGCTCACCAGGTCCGTGCTCGTGCGGTACAGCAGCCGCCGCGAGGTGTCCCGCCGGCTCCAGAAGAGCCAGACCGTGCCGCCGCTCTCCACCGCCTGGATGCGGCCGGCGTGGCCGTCCTCGGTGGTGAGCTGCACCGGGCTGGTCCAGGTCGCCCCCTCATCGGTGGAGCGCTGCATCCATACCTGGAAGGAGGTGCCGTCGGTGTAGCTGTAGAACAGCGCGATGGTGGAGCCCAGCCGCACCAGCGCCGGGGCGTCCGCCCCCACCGGTCCGTTCGCCGCCTGCGTCACGTCGCGGACGGTCACCACCTGCTGCCAGGCGCCGCCCACCTGGAACGGCCGCCAGGCCGGCTCGCTGGGCGTGCCCGCGTTGCGCCGCACCATCAGCCGTCCCTGGCTGCCGACGAACGCCCACAGCACCGAGCCGTCGGCCAGCGTCAGCGCCGCCGGGGCGGAGTCGTGCGCGTAGGGGGCCGCCGGGCTGTTGGCCACGGCAATCGTCGGGGTGGTGGCGGTGCGGGACGGCTGGTAGATGTCGGTGACGGTGATCGTCTGCGTGCCGGCATAGCGGAAGGTAGGGGTGATCGCCCGCGCCCCGCCGTCGGAGAGGCTAAAGGTGAACCAGGACGTCGCCGGGCTGGTGCCGTTGCCCCAGGCGTCTGATGCCACGGCGTCCCACGCGGCGCTGAGGGTGACGGTGCCCTGATAGCCGGCCACCAGTTGGCCGCCAGTCGTCTGTGCCCGCACGGTGAGTGCGGTGGCGGTGCCTTGCGTCGCGGTGGCCGGCACGCCGGCGAAGGCGAGCACGGTCTCGGCCACGCTCACCGCCGGGGAGGCGCCGGTCATCGCGGGGGTGGCCACGTCGGTGACGGTGATCGTCTGGGCTGCCCCGGCCGTGTTGAACTGCACGGCGAAGACGTGCTGGCCGGTCTCGTCACGGGTGAAGGTGTAGCGGTAGGCCGGGGTGGGGATCAGCGCCGGATCGGTGGCGGTGATCTGCACCGTGCCGAGATAGCTCAGATCCCGCTGGCCGGCGCTGTCGAGTGCCGTCACGGTCAGCTGCAGGTAGACTCCGGCCTGCGCCGTGGTGGTGCTCACCTGCACCTGGAACACCGGGGTGACGAGTGCCGCCGGCGCCGCGGCCGGCAGCAGGCGCAGCTCGCCCCCGGCGCCGGCCGTACTCCCGCGCGTGGTAGCCGGCGTCGGGGCCGGAGCAGGCGTCGGGGTACCGGTCGGGCGCGGCGTTGCGGCCGGCGTAGGCGTGGGGGGCGGGCTGGCCGCCTCGGCACTGGCCCCAGAGACAGCCACCGCCCGGACGGCGGCGCGCTCGCGGTCGTCCGCATCGTGGGCGGTGACGGTGTGCGCGCCCTCGGAGACAAACAGGACGTCGAAGGTGACGCTGCCGCCGTCTGCCGGCCGCAGCTCGCGCCGCGCCCGCCCGCGCACCTCCTGTCCCGGTGTGCCGGGGTCGAGGATCGTCGCCGTCGGGTCGGAGGTGGCAAGCACCACCGGGCCACTGTAGCCGGGCACCGGCCGGCCGGCGGCGTCGCGCGCCCGCACGGTGTAGCGGCTGGCGATGGCGCCGCGGGTGGCGGTGGCGGGTCCCTCGACGGTGAGGAAGGTATCCTGCACCTCCAGCGCGGCGGCCGTCCCGCCGATCGCGGGGGCGCCGGCCAGGGTGGCGGTCACGATCTGGCGGCCGGGGACGGCGAAGCGCACGCGCAACCGGGCCACCCCGCTGCTCAGGGGCACGGCGAAGCGGGTGGCGGCGCGGGTGGTGGACAGCGGCGTACCGGCCAGCGCCTCGCCGGAGGGCTCGCGCCAGGCACGGGCGCCGCCGTCTTCCACCAGCACGAGCGCCGTGCCCTGGCGGCCGCTGTCCGGCCGGCCGGCGCAGTCCCGCGCGGTGATGGTGAGCAGCGCCGGTACCACTGCCTGGGCGCCGTCGCCGGCCCAGGTGAGTGCCAGGGAGGGACCGCCCGGGGCAATCGAAGCCGGCAGCGCCCCCTGGGCATTGACCGCGGCCGGCGCTGGCCCCTGCAGGGCGGTGGCCACGGACGCGGGGAAGAGCGCCACGAACGGGAGCAGCATGGCGGAGAGGAGGGCACGGCGCAGCAGGCGCGAGCAGGCGGCAGCGACACAGACAGGCGGGCAGCGCATACCGGCACCCCGGCGGGAGGGGATGGGCTGATCGCCCTGCAGCGTGGCATGGCGCCGCGCCGCTGCCAAGGTGGCTACCCGCCAATCTGATGGCGGCTGCCCGCCAATCAGGTGACGGTTTACCGCCACCAGATCGGCGAGGTAGCCACTTTGGTAGCGGCGTGGAAGCGCGGCAGCGGCCCGCGGTGACGATGGGGATATGTCCGGATGGGGCCAGCATGGGCGTGCCGGCCGCCGGGAGGGCAACATCCCTCAGGGCCCGCCTCCGCCCGCGTGATTGCCGAGGAGCAGCGGGCAAGGGCAGGCTTTGCCGGTCAGCCGGGCCCCCAGGCAGATGTCGTTGGCAGCGCCGTGCTTGGCCCGTAGCCCGGCAGCCGTCCGCTCCACCGAGCGCAGCGACCAGCCCAGCTGCCTGGCGATCTGCCGTTGTTGCCAGCCCTGCAACAGCAGGGCGGCAACCGCCTGCTCGCGCGCGGTAAGGGATAGTGACGGAGATGGGGGGCTCGCCGCGCGGGCCGTCTGCCGCTCTTCTAGCTGGCGCTCGGTGGTCTGCGTGGCGGTCGCCAGGGCCATCCCCACGGAGCGGCTGAGCAGACGGATGCCGCCGGTCAGCAACAGGCTAAGCAGCGCGGGCCAGCGGTCCGCCGGCACATCCTGCCACAACAAGTAGGCAGCCGCTTCCAGTTCCCTCGTGGCCACGTGCCATCGCATCGACATACGCGCAGCGACCACGGCCAGCAGCACTGCCGGGTCATGCGTGCGCAGCTGCCGCAGCGCGAGCAGCGCATCCGGGTGTTCGGCTCCCGCCAGCAGCAACACAGGCGGGAGTGCGGTCTCCGCTGTGCCGGAGAGCAACGTCGCAGGGGTCAGGGTGGTAATGGTGAGCGGCTCCGGATACACCGCCAGCGCCGCCCGCGCGGCCGCCCACTCGGAGCAGGCATCAGGCATGAACAGGACATGGCGGGCCGGCACGTGCATTGCACCCTCCGCCAGGCACATCTGGCGCGACCACACACCGTCATCGAGACGGCAGTGCTTGTCTGGGTGAACCATGTACGCTGCATGCTAGTCCGCACGTGTCATACGGACAAGCTCTTGTGCCGTCCTTTGCGGGATACCGTTCCGGCGCCAGCACAGCGGACCCCGCGGCCATAGGGATCGGGCGCATGCATGTGCCATCGCTGATCGAACGGGCAGCCACAGG
Organism: Chloroflexota bacterium; assembly: GCA_963170165.1. Taxonomy (GTDB): domain Bacteria; phylum Chloroflexota; class Dehalococcoidia; order CAUJGQ01; family CAUJGQ01; genus CAUJGQ01. The sequence continues at coordinate 4,187 of CAUJGQ010000040.1, forward strand.
CGTACGCGGAGGGGACGCACTGGTACACCAACCACCGCGGTGCGCGGCCAGGGCGCTCAAGGAAACCGGCAGCGCGGGGCCGGCCGGTTGGCTACGCCGCGCTGCCGGTCGTCTCTGGTTGCAGGCTTAGCTCTGCGCTACCTGGTCAATGGCGGTCATCAGCCGCCGGCGCACCTCGGCGGCGAGCGGCTCCAGATCGGGGTTGCCCACCAGGCCCAGCACCGGCTGGGGGTCCATTGCCGCGACGACGCTGCCGCCATCCGCTTCGTAGACGATGACGTTACAGGGGAGCAGCAGGCCGATGTCGGTCTCCGCCGTCAGCGCCTGCTCCGCCAGCGGGGGATTGCAGGCGCCGAGGATGACATACGGGCGGAAGTCGATGCCGCGCTTCTCCTTCATCGTCGCCTTGACATCGATCTCGGAGAGCACGCCGAAGCCCTGCTCCTTGAGCGCTGCCTTGGTGCGCTCCACCGCCTCGGCATAGCTCAGTGCCACGCGCGTGCCAAATCCGTACCGGGTGCGTTGCTCGGTCATGGTCGATACCTCACTTCTGATTGATGTCACGCCCGCTGGGTGGCGGGCAGCCGCTCCAGCACATCGGGGATGCCGCCTCGCTCCAGCACCACCGGCCGGTAGCCGGCCCGCTGCAGGATGCCGGCCGCGATCGTGGCGCGGTAGCCGCTGGCACAACCGACGTACAGCGGTTGGGCCGGGTCCAGCGCCGCCGGGATGGCTGTCATTAGGTCGGGCACGTAGCGATGCAGGCTGCCCTCGATGTGGCCCTCGTTCCATTCGCCGGGCGCGCGGACATCCAGCACCTGGCGGGCCGCGCCGCTCTCCACCGCGCGGGCGAAGCCGTCCACGTCGATGGTCTCGTATTGCTCCAGCGGCAGCCCGGCCGCCTGCCAGCCGGCCATATCGCGCAGGACACCACGCACCTGGTCAAAGCCGATCCGCCCGAGCTGCCGCAGCGCCTCCTCGGCGTCCTGTTCCGGCGCCAGCGCCAGCACCAGCGGGCTGTTGAATGGCAGCACCCACCCGGCCCACACGCCGAAGTCATCAGCCAGCTCAATGCCCATCGCGCCGGGGATGTGCCCGGCGGCAAAGGCTTCGCGCGGGCGGGCATCCACCACCCACGCTTCGGGGCGCAGTGCGTCTGCCTGCGCGGGCGTCAACTCCGGCACGGTCAGCGGCGGCATCGGCGCGGCGCCAAACAGGTTGGCCGGGCCCATGTGCGCGTAGTACTTCGGATACGGCACCAGACCTGCCAGCTGTCCGCGCACGAACGCCTCGGCGTCTGCATAACGGAAGATGGGGTTTTCACGCCGCTCGGCGCCGATGGTGGAGGTGGTACGGCCGGCGCTGGAGGCCGTGCAGAACGACCCTTCGCCGTGCGTGGGGTAAAGGCCCACGTCATCCGGCAGCGCCGCCAGCCGCTGCACCGAGCGGTACTGCGCCAACGCCAGCTGCCGGGCCCGCTCCATCCCCAGCAGGTCCGGCCGCCCCGCCGACCCCACCAGCAGGCTACCTCCGGTGAACAGCGCCGCCGGATGGCCGTCGAGCAGCACCAGGTAGCTCGTGTGCTCCGGTGTGTGGCCGGGCGTGTGCAGCGGCCGCACGGTGATCGCGCCCGCGCTGAATTCTTCGCCATGAAAGGCGGGGATGTGGTCGTAGGCGGGGACGGCGGCGGCGGGGAGCACCAGATCTGCCCCGGAACGGCGCGACAGCTCCTGGCCGCCGGAGATGTAGTCGTTGTGTAGATGCGTCTCCAACACATAGCGCAGCCGTACCCCGGCCACGTCTGCCGCCGCCATGAAGCGGTCGACATCGCGCTGCGGATCGACCAACAGCCCCTGCCCGCGGTGCGTCAGCAGGTACGTGGCATCCCCCAGACCCGGCGTGCGGATGCTGATCACGTCCATGATGTCCTCCTCGATCCCTGTTACCCTCAGCTACGCCAGTATCGCTAGCACGGAGCGGTTCTCCACCAGCAGGAACGCCGCCAGCGCGAACACCAGCAGAGCGAAGCCCCGGCGCAGCGCCCGCTCCGGCAGCCGCCCGGCGAGCAGCGCCCCGGCCTGACTGCCGGCAACGCCGCCGGCCACAAACGCCAGCGTGACGCCCGGTGCGATACCGCCGCCCCACCGCCCGACCAGGCCCGCCGCCGAGGCGATGGCGATCACCGCCAGCGAAGTACCGGCTGCCGTGGTGACGGGAAGCCCCACAACCATCGTCAGCGCCGGGACGATGACGAAGCCACCGCCCACGCCGAAGAACCCGGTGAGCAGCCCCGCGCCGGCGCCGGCCACGATCACCTTCCAGAGCGGCGCCGATCGCCGTCCCACGACGTCTTCTATCGCGGCCGTTCGCCGTTGCCACATCGCAACCCCCGCCGCCAGCATGACCAGGGCGAACAGCACCAGCAATACGCCGGATGGGAACCCGCGGCTGAGCAGGCTGCCGGCCAGTGCGGCGGGAATACTGGCCGCGGCAAAAGGCAACGCGGCCCGCAGCGCCACACGCCCGGCGTGCCCGTGCCGCAGCGCTGCCGCCAGCGCCGTCACACCCACGATCACCAGCGACGTGGTAGACGCCTGCTCAGCAGAGAGGCCGGCCAGGTATACCAGCGCCGGCACCGTGAGCAGGGAGCCACCGCCACCGAGCAGGCCCAGCGACAGACCAATGCCGGCGCCCAGCAATGCCAGCAGGACAAAGCTCGACATCAGACGCTCATTTCACCACCGGCAACCCGACCCGCTGCCAGACGACCATACCGCCAGTGACGTTGTGCACCTGCGGGAAGCCGGCCTGTTGCAACAGCTCCACAGCGACACTGCTGCGGTTGCCGCTCCGGCAGATGACCAGCAACTCCCGGTCCTTCGGCAATTCCCTGGCGCGCTGCGCGAGCTGGCCGAGGGGAATGTGTTTTGCCCCCGGTGCATGACCGCTGTTCCACTCCTGGCGCTCGCGCACATCAATCAGGAGGCTGCCCGCCGACTGGCGCTGGTGCGCGTCGCCGGGTGTGACGCTCCCCACACCGCCCCGCAAACCAAACAACCTGCCAATCCCCACGTCTGATCCTTCTCTTAGGCTGTCCGGCTGAGCAGCCGCACCATCCGCGCGATCTCCTCCTGCGCCTGGCGCGGCGGCCTGTCCGTCATGCATTCTTCAATGGAGCCCGTGACCACTTCGGCCGCTACGCGCTCCAGCGCGGTCTTGGCAGACATGATCTGCGTCAGCACCGCCTCACAGCCACGTTGCTCCTCCACCATTTTCTGAATGCCCCGGATCTGCCCCTCGATTCTCCGGAGCCGGTCCAGGATGTCCTTCTCCACCGGTGCTGCCATGCCGGCCTCCTTGCGCCCATGATACCCAAGGGGGGTACCCTATGCAAGCAGCACGTCGCCGCCCAACCGGGTGATGCCACACGGGGCATCCGCCGTTACACTGCGGCCGATGCCAGCCGGCGTCAGGAGGCGGAGGCATGACCAGCTATCCGGCCGTGCCGCCTCTGGGTGCGACGCTCACCTCAGCAGGGGTGGCTTTCTGCGTGTGGGCGCCGGAGCGCCGGCAGGTGATCGTGGCGGTGGAGGGCGGGCCCGCGGCGCCGCTGCGCCCGCTGCCGGGCGGCTACCATGGCGGCGTCGTGCCGGGCCTGCGACCGGGAGCGCGCTATCAGTACCTGCTGGACGGTGACGGACCATTTCCTGATCCGTGCTCCCGTTCCCAGCCGGATGGTCCGCACGGTCCGTCAGCGGTGGTCGATCCGGCGGCCTTCCCCTGGACCGATGCCGCCTGGCCGGGACTGCGGCGCGAGGGCCTGGTGATCTACGAGCTGCATACCGGCGCTTTCACAGAGGAAGGCACCTTTGACGCCATCATCCCAGAGCTCGCACGGCTGCGGGATCTGGGCGTGACGGCCATCGAGCTGATGCCGGTGGCGGCCTTCCCCGGCCGCTGGAACTGGGGCTATGACGGTGTCAGCTTGTTCGCCCCTAGCGCCACATACGGCGGGCCGGATGGTCTGCGGCGGCTGGTAGATGCCGCCCACGCCACCGGGCTGGGGGTGATCCTGGATGCCGTCTACAACCACCTGGGCCCGGATGGCAACTACACCGGCGCATTTTCGCCCCACTACACCACCAACCGCCATCACACGCCCTGGGGCGATGCCCTCAACTTCGATGGCCCGCATAGCCGGCCGGTGCGTGACTTCGTCTGCGCCGCCGCCGTGCACTGGATCACCGAGTATCACCTCGACGGGTTGCGCCTGGACGCCGTCCACGCCATCTTCGACCGCAGCACGCCGCACATCCTGCGCGAGCTGACCGAGCGTACCCGCGCCGCCGCCGCTTTCCGCTCCATCGTGGTTATCGCCGAGAGCGAGGAAAACGACGTGCGCCTCATCCGTTCTACTCCGGGCGGCTACGGGCTGGACGGCGTGTGGGCGGATGACTTCCACCACGCGGTGCGCGTGCGCCTCACCGGCGAGCGGGAAGGCTACTACTCCGGCTTTGCCGGCACAGCCGCCGAGATCGCGCGGGCAGTGGCCGAGGGCTTCATCTATCAGGGTCAGGCGACTCCCGAAGGCACGCCGCGCGGCACGACCGTCACAGACGAACCAGCCGCGGCGTTCGTGTTCTGCATCCAGAATCACGACCAGGTTGGCAACCGCGCCGAGGGTGAGCCGCTGGCCGCTCTGATCAGCCGCGACGCATTCGCCGCAACATCAGCGCTGCTCCTGCTCGCACCGGAGACGCCGCTGCTGTGGATGGGCCAGGAGTACGGCGCCACCACACCGTTTCTGTACTTCACCGACCACGCGGAGGAACTGGGCAAGCTGGTGACGCAGGGGCGGCGGGAGGAGTTCGCCGCGTTCTCCGCCTTCCGTGATCCAGCCCGCCGCGCCCGCATCCCCGACCCGCAGGCGGAGGCGACCTTTCGCCGCTCGAAGCTGGAGCGGGAGGAACGCGCCCGCAACGTGCCGCTGGAAGGGCTGTATCGCGACCTCCTGACGTTGCGCCGTGACGATGCGGTCCTCAGGCGGCAGGACCGGGCCACCCTGCGGGTCTGCGCGCCCACCGACGGTGCCGTCGCGATCCGGTTCGGCGCAGGCAGTGAGACGCGGCGGTTGCTGCTGGCCAATCTCGGGCCGGCCGCCTTTGTGCCGTGGCCGGATCAGGATCGCGGCCCGTGGCGGACGCTGCTGTGGACCGGCGACATCCGCTATGGTGGCAGCGGTGGAGAGCCACCGTCCGCCGCTGCGGGGGGCATCGCGCTGCCGGAGTTCACTGCGGTGCTGCTGGGGACGGGATGACGGGTCACCTCACCCCGAACCGTCTGAGCCCGTTCCCCGCTGACGCCATTCGCCCTCATCAGGTCAATGGCAGACGCTGACCGCAGCAGCCCGAGTTGCGGATGCCGGAGACAGTCATGGACAGCGGCGAAGGTTTCACCCCAGCGGAGATCGCACGGCGGATGGCGGCGCTGGGGGTCATCGTCAATCCAGCGACGGTATGGGCCTACCTGCGCGCCCGGCTGGCAGCAGAGCACCCCGGGCGCGAGGCGCCTCCCGGCCTGCTGCCCGCGGGCGAGGAGGAGCTGGCCGGCTGGCTGGACGATTTCCTCGATGGGGTTGAGCGCGAGCGCAGCCGCTTGACAGAGACACTACGCCGGGCCGGGCGCGACGAGTGACGGCGGTCAGGTGGCTTTGCGGCGACGCGGGCGATCTCGCTTCGGCCCCGCCGGCGCGCGACACGCCTGCAACCGTTCGTCGCGTCGCTCGGTGCTGTGCTCCCAGCGGGTGACGCTACCGCCGTACAGTTCGTCCAGCACCCACTTGAAGAAGCGTAGCCGGTCCAGCACCGCGCCCCCGCCGGCACGCACACCAGCGAACAGCTCGGTGGCCGGCTCGGGATCGCGCTCGTTCAGCATGTCGATGCGGATGCGATCCAGGTCCTCGAAGGGGCCCTCATCATCCGGCGGCAACCGATAGAGAGAGTCCAGCAAGCTGCTCATGTCCACGCTCCCCGATGACGGCGGTCAGCCGCTTGTCACCGTATCCCCGTCATGGGTGTCGTGGACCGAACTACCATCCTTTAGGTTGCCGGGGATCCTATGGACCGCCTGGTCAGGATGGTGTACCGGGGAGGTCGATGCGGAAGATCACGCCATCGCGTACGGCCAGGGCGGACAGATAGGCGCCTTGCCCCTCGGTGAGGTAGCGCGCGAGCAGAAGCGACCAGCCGGTAAGACGGCCGGTCCAGTCTGCCGCGGCGGCCTGATCCAGCGGCACGCGCAGCATCGCCTCGATGTCGTCGCCGGGGGCGCGCGGCATGAGCGGGCCCAGCTCAAGCGCCGGGTCTTGCCCGCCGCTCAGCGCCAGCACCGTGGCCGGCCCGGGCTGGAAGGCACGAGCCACCGCCTCCAATGCCTGCGACAGCCGCTGACCATCGACGCGCGCCGTACCATCGTCAACGCGTCTCTGCATCGAGCCGTCTGCGCCCCACACGCCGGCCAGCGTCGTGGCGGCCTCGGCCAGCAGCGCGGCCAGGGGGGTGACGGTGGGGTTGAAGGCCAGCGTACCGCTCACCAACCGGGAAAGCAGCGACATACCATCCACCGCCAACCGGAGTTCCTCGGCCGCGGTCAGCACCTCACCCAGATACGCGACGCGCTGCTCAGATGTGAACCGCGCATCGTAGTCGCGCAGCGTCGTCGCCATGCCAAGAATCACCCCGAGCGGCGTGCGGAGCAGGTGTGCCGCGCCACGCAGCAGGTCCGTCCCCGCCGCGCCGGTGGAATATGCCGTCATCGCGTCTACTCCCCGCGCCCGCCCGCGCCCTCACTCCGTATCATCGGTCACCCACCGGGCCGGGATGAGCCGCCCGGGTATCCGGCAGGCGTACCGTCGCCAGCAGCAGCACCACCACCGGCGCCATCATCGCCAGGAATACGCCGCGGAAGCCCAGCCCAGCCGTGAGCATTCCGGCCGCCAGCGGCCCGCTGACCGAGCCGGCGTCGATGGCCATCCGATAGATACCCATGGCAGTGGCGCTGTGGGCGGGCGGGGTGACGTCGGTGATCACAGCCGCCGGCGCCACACCGGCATAGGCCGTAGCGACGCCCATCACGAACATCCCGGCGTACAGCCCGGCCATGGACTGCGGGCCACCCAGCAACAGCAACGATGCCAGCGTAGCGACCAGCCCCAGGCGAATCGCTACGCCCCGTGGCCGCCGGTCTACCAGCCGCCCAGCGTGAGGCAAGAACAGGAAATTGGCCAGCGCCGACACACTCAGCGCCAGCCCTACATGCCCGCGCCCCAGCCCCAAGCCCTCGTTGGCGTACACCGGCACCGCGGTCGAATTGACGCCCTGGCGCAGGATGAACACCACGAAGGCAGTGGCCAGCGCGATCTGCAATGCGCCACCACGCAGCACACGGCCGATCCCTCCGGGCCCCTCCTCGCCCAAGCGGCGCGGCGCCGGAGCTGGTAGCCGCTGGGGCAGCAGCCACAGCGCCGCCAGCGCCGCGCCGGCTGCCACGATGGCGTACAGCACAAACGGGGCGCGCAGCCCCGCCTGCCCGGCCAGTAACCCACCGATGGACGGGCCAATCGCCGTTGATGACAGGATCGCGCTCTGGTACGTACCCATCGAGCGGCCCATCCGCTCCGGCGGCGTGGTGCGGGCGATGATGTTCATCGCCGTCGTGACATAGATAGCGGAGCCGGCGCCGGTGATGAAGCGGGACGCCAATAACACCGGCACCGACGGCGCCAGCACTCCCACCAGCGAGGCCACCGCTACCAGGGCCGCGCCACCTGCCGCTGCCCGCGCCGCCCCTACCCGCTCGCCGATCCGCCCGCCGATCAGATCGAAGCAGAACGACGCCAGCCCGAAGCCGGCCACAGTCAACCCAACCAGCGCCGCGCTCGCGCCCAGCTGTCGTGCGAACAGCGGCGTCACCGGTGACACCAGCCCAAACCCGGCATAGACGCAGAACGTGGTGATCACCAGCGCCCGCAACGGCGAACGCCCAGCAGGGGACAGGACAACCATGCTCAGAGCGTACAAGGGTGAGGAAGTAGGGAATAGCGATCCGGCACCCGCAGGACAGCGCCCTACGGGTATGAGGCTGCTGGGTGGCTGCGCGACGGCAGCCGGCCACCGGCAAGAGCCTGCCCCGCTCCCTTACCCCTGTCCCGGTGCGCCTGTACCCTACCCCGCACCATGCCACCGTCGGATGCGCTCGCCGCTAACGAGACACCGGACTACATCCCTGGGGTCACCCCGCCGCAGGTAAGGGTGGTGCTGCGCCGGCGGCTGACGCTGTGGCCGCTGGTGATGGTGATGTTCTTCTCGGTGTCCGGCGGCGCCTTCGGGCTTGAGCCGGCTGTGAGCGAGTCCGGCGCCGGGCTGACGCTGCTGTTGCTTCTGGCCGTACCGCTGCTGTGGAGCCTGCCTGTTGGCCTGATGGTGGGCGAGCTGTCCACCGCCATGCCTGTGGAAGGCGGCTACTACGCCTGGGTGAAGAAGGGGCTGGGGCCGTTCTGGGGATTTCAAGAAGGCTGGTGGAGCTGGATCAACTCCTTCATTGATATGGCGATCTACCCGGTGCTGTTCGCCAGCTACCTGGACACGTTCCTTACCCGCCACGCCGGCACCGCGGCGGTGGGCGAACATGAGTGGCTGCACTGGGTGGTGACACTGGTGGTAATCTGGCCGCTTACCTGGCTGAACGTGCGTGGCGCCCGCCAGGTTGGCTTCGTCTCGCTGTGGTTCAGCCTGTTGGTGCTGCTGCCCTTCCTGGCCCTGAGTGCGATCGGGTTGGTTGACCTGGTGCGCGACCGGCCGGCCATCTGGCAACCAGTGGTGGCGGAGGACACGCCACTGCTGTCCGCGTTCGGCCTGGGGCTGTTCGTAATCATGTGGAACTATCTGGGCTGGGATGGCCCGTCCACGGTTCTTGGCGAGGTGCACACCCCCCGCCGCACCTTTCCACGGGCGCTGACGCTGGCGGTGCCGTTAGTGGTGATCGCCTACGTGCTGCCGGTGGTGGCGGGGCTGACGGCCGTTCCTGGCGGGGCAGCCTGGCAGGACGGAGCGTTCTCGGATATCGCCGAGGCGGTGGGCGGCGCCTGGCTGGGGGTGTGGCTCTCGCTAGCCGGGATGGTCAGCGCCGCCGGACTGTTCGCCGCGCTGCTGCTGTCCAACTCACGGCTGCCGTTCGTGCTGGCCGCGGATGGCTATCTGCCACCGGCGCTCACCCGGCTGCACGTGCGCTTTGGCACGCCGGTGCTGGCCATTGTGCTGTCCTCGGCGGTGTACTCCATCTTCACGCTCAGCGCCTTCGAGCGGCTGATCGAGCTGGATGTGATTCTGTACGCCGCATCCTTGTTCCTGGAGTTTGCAGCGCTGATCGCCCTCCGCCGGCGTGAGCCGCGGATGGTGCGGCCGGTGCGGGTGCCGGGAGGTATGGCCGGGCTGGTGCTGGTGTCGCTGGCGCCGGTGGCCGTGTTTGCGCTGGCGGTAGCAGGGACGGTGCATGACACCGGCTGGGCATCGCTAGCGTTGCCGGTAGCGATGCTGGCCAGCGGCCCGCTGCTCTATCCACTGCTGCGCGCCACGGTCAAACGCGGGACGCGCGATGTGCCGGTGCCGATCGAACGGCTGCCCTAAGGAGGAGGCGTGCCGCTACTCACACTCGTGCCCTTCGCCACTGAGCATCTCGATGACGCCGCCGCGCTGCTGGCCGCCCGCCATGCCATCAACCTTGGCCGGGAACCGGGGCTGCCGGAGCAGTACCAGCACGTGGCAGAGGCGCGTGCATTGCTGGCAGGTCTGTGCGGCGTGCCGCAAACGGCGGGCGTTGCGGCGCTGGCAGACGGCCAGATGGCCGGCTATCTTCTCGCCGCCCGGGTGCTGGCCGAACCGTTCACCTACCCCAAGATCTACCGGCCATCCCGCCTGCTGGAGATCGATCCGGCCGGATACGCCGTCGCCCCAGGCACGCCCGTATCGCTCCTGCGTGATCTGTTCGCCCGGGTGGCGGACGGGGCGGTGCGCGCTGGCTACCGTGCGTGCGCGGTGTACGTGCCGGCAGTGGAGCAGGCTACCGTGCACGTGTGGCGCTCGCTTGGCTTCGGGCTGGATCTCACGGTAGGGCTGCGCGACCTATCGCCCGTGGGCCCGGTGATGCTACCGCCCGGCGTGCACATCCGCCGGGCGGGCTCCGCAGACCTCGAGACCGTGGCGCGGCTGGTCACGGCCAACGACCACCACCACGCCGGCCCACCGCTGTTCCTGCCCGCGCTGCCGGAGATCGCGATGGTGCAGCGCACGGTGCATGCGCCTTTTCTGGCGGACAAGCGCAACGCCGCTTTCCTCGCCGAAGGTGACAGCGGCGCTGTGCTGGCGCTACACACGTACACGCCGGAGGAGCCCGACCTGGTACGGGCTGAGCAGGCGGTATACCTGCAAGACGCGTATGTCGTACCTGAGGCGCGCGGGCTGGGACTGAGCCGGGCGCTGCTGGCGACGGGGCTGGCCTGGGCAGCGCGCCCCGAGCAGCAGCGCGCCTACCGCCAATGTACCGTCGCCTGGAATACCGCCAACCTGCCCGGCGCCCGCTTTTGGCCGGCGGCCGGCTTCCGCCCGTTACTGCGCCGCCTGCGCCGGGATTGCTGAAGCGGCCGGCACGGTGCCTCCACACCGGTACGGCCGCGTATCCACTGCGGGCAAGCGCTGACGGATGTGCCGCGTCACCTCGGCCGCTCTTTGGGTGTCTCGCCGCCGTAGGTGCCGGAGTGGCCGCGGGAGAGGTCACCCAGGTGGGTAGTGTCATTGAGGAAGCGCACCCGCGGCCGGCCGAGGCGCACGTCGAGCAGGGTGACGGCAGTGTGATCAATGCTGAAGGTCATCCAGCCGTCATAGGGCATCCGCAGCACGTGATGAAGGATGACGTTGATCGTCTCGGCGTGACAGACGGTGACCACCGTGACACGCTCGCGCCAGTGCTCCTCCCAGACGCGCTCGACAAACGCGCCAGTGGCGCGCTCGTAGAAGCTCTGAGCGCTCTCGCCGCCAAAGTGGGCATAGTCCATCGCTGGGGTCGGGGGCTTGGCGAAGAACTCCGGCCAGCGTTCCTTGCGTCGCGAGAACGGGATGTTGTGCATCTCACCCGCGTCAATCGCGCCCAGGCCGGGCTCTTCGAACACCGTCAGCCCTGCCACGTCTGCGATAGCGGCAGCGGTCTCCTGCGTACGTTGGAACGGCGTCGTGATCAGCCGGTCAATGCTGAGCCCGCGGAAGCGCTCGCCCAGCCGCCGCGCCTGTTCGCGCCCGAGCGCCGACAGCGGGTAATCGTGCTGGACACGGTCGGCCGGGATGTCAGACTCTCCGTGACGGATCAGATACAGGTTCACCGGCACCTCCCCTGGCGCCCCGAGTGTGCCCGCCACCACAGCCAGACGCAAGCCCCACCCAAACCATCGGGGACGTTCACGTCCGGAGAGCGGCGGCAGGCCGAACCGATCCGTGGCCGGAAAGCCCAGCACGGGACGGTCTCTCTACCACTTCTTAGTCTGAATACTCTTTCTGGGCACGTCTCAGCCTGGTAAGGTAGTCGCATAGGGGGCTGGATTGCCCCAGAGAACCGGGGACAGACAGGACAATCACGGCGTATGGTTGCGTACCGGATTGACCCGACCGATGCGCTGCCGCTGCATCACCAGCTCCAGCGGCAACTTCGCTCCTCCATCCGGGATGGTAAGCTCCGGCCCGGAGATATGCTCCCTCCCGAACTCCAGATCACCCAGCAGACGGGCTTGTCGCGGACCACAGTCCGCCGGGCGATGGACGAACTGGTACACGAGGGTCTGATCGTTCGCGAGCGAGGCCGGGGCACGTTCGTCGCGCAGCCACGCCCGCCGGAGAGCGGGAGCGGCCGGATCGTGGTGTTTGCGCCGCCGCTGGATCTCCCTCACCATACCGCCCAGCTGCTGAGCATCAACCTGTCGACGCCCGAACCGGTGTTAGGGGCGCCGTTCGGCGCGACGTATGATCGGCTGTTGTTCATCACCCGCCTGTTGCAGTGCGATGACGGCCCCTGCGCTGTCGAGCGGCTGGCGCTGCCGCCGCTGCCATGGGACGCCGCTAAGGCGGCCGCGCTCCAGGATGTGCAACTCCTCGAACTGGCCGAGGAGACACTTGGCCTGCGGATCACCCACGCCACTGTGCACATCGTGCCGCTGGCGCTCGACCGGGCCACCGCCGAGACGCTTGGGGGCCGCACCGGCGCCCCTGCTCTGCTGGTAGAGCGCTGCGTCTACGCGGGGCAGCGCCTGCTCGAACACCGCCGCGTGATCGTCCATGGCGCAAGCGCGGGTGTGGAACTGGCCACCCCGCGTGAAATGCTGCTCGCCTGAGCCGGTCGCGCACTACGCAGCGAATCCAGTACCGGCGCGACCTCAGCGACCCTCGAAGCGCGGCTGACGCTTTTCGATGAACGCTGACTGACCCTCTGCCCGGTCATGCGTGAAGCTAGAGCGGTGGACCGCATAGCCCTGGAGCGCATACGCCTGCTCCGGCGGTAGGGTCCAGCCCTCGTACAGCGCCTGCTTTGTATACCCCAGGGTGGCGGTGGCGCCCGCGGCCAGCGCGGCGGCAAAGGCGCGCGTCTCCGCCGCCAGCGCGGCAGCGGGAACCACGCGGGTGACGAGTCCCAGCTGCTCCGCCTCCGTGGCCGTCACCGGCTCGCCGGTCAGCGTTAGACGGGCGGCCACGCCGATGCCGGTGTACTGCTGCAGCAGATTGGTGCCGGTACCCATCCCCCGCCGCACAAACGGCGTCGCCAGCGTGGCAGATTGGGCCGCTATCCGGAAGTCGCAGGCCAGCGCCAGGTTGAAGCCGGCGCCGTAGGCGAAGCCGTTGACCATCGCCACCACCGGCCTGGGCAGCGCGCGGATTGCCATCACGATGGCGGGCCACCGTCCCTCGCCATGCAAGTAGCGCTCGATGACCTGGGCATACTCGACCGTGCCCCGCCGGGCGGCCTCCGGCAGCGCGCGCCCCTCGGCGTTGGCGGTGCCCGCGCGCAGATCGTCCCCGGCGCAAAAGGCGCGGCCCGCCCCAGTGAGCACCACGCAGCGCACGGCCGGGTCCACCGCCTCCCGGGTCAGCGCCTGCGCCAGTTCCTGGCCCAACCGCAGATCAAGCGCATTCAGCACCTGCGGCCGGTTGAGGGTCAGCGTCAGCACCGCCTCATTGCGCTCAACAAGCAGGCACGTGTACACCATTGCGGTCCCCTTCCTGCGCGCGGCGCTCGCGGGCGCGGCGCAGACCGGCCAGGCGCGCCTGATAGGCCGGATCAGACAGTTCCGGTGTCGTCATGATCAGCGCATCTTCGTTGTTGTCGGTGTAGTAGCGCTTGCGGAGACCCAGCCGGCGAAAGCCGTACTTTTCATACAATGCCTGGGCCGCCGTGTTGGAGACACGCACCTCCAGCGTCACGGTCTGCGCGTCGCGGGCGCGCGCCAGCTCCAGCGCCTCTGCAACCAGCAGTTCACCGATGCCGCGGCGGCGCAGCGCCGGGTCGGTGGCGACCGCGACGATGTGCGCCTCGTCAATCATGTACCACAGCCCGAGGTACCCGGCGATGCGCTCGGCGGGCGCCGGGACCGATTGGCCGCGGTGCAACAGACGTCGCAACCGAGCGCGGAGCCCTCGGGCCGGTGGTGGCGATGCGGCGGCGGTATCGGGCATCACTGCCAGGATGTAGCGGGCGAGCTGATTCTGCTCCAGCTCCTGCTTGTAGGCGGTGACGGGCCAGGTCGTGGGGAAGGATTGCCGCTCAATCTCGATGACGCGCGGGATATCGGCCGTTGTCATGGGCCGCAGGGTGATGGGCGCGGCAGTGGCGTTCATCGCATCGCCCGGCGCGGGTGGCTGTCGCCCCGATTCTACCACCGACGGTACGGCGGCCGCGTAGGCGGGCGATATCCCGCCCCCTGGAAATGCTGCGAACGGCGGATGCTCGCGTCCGCTTCACCAGGGACCATAGCCCCACGTCTGCATGGACATGCTGGGTCGCGGCAGGCCGTGCCTCCGTACCCGTGGGAAAGGATCGAGAGATGGTATCGAGAAGCCAGCAGGTGCCGCTCAGCCGGCGGGCGCTGACAGAACTACGCGAAGAACTGGAGTACCTCCGCACTACCCGCCGCCGCGAGATCGCGGAGACGATCCGCGACGCTTGGGAATCGGAGCTTGACAAAGACTTCGACGTCGCCGTGCCGTTCGAGGGCGCCAAGGAAGATCAGGCGTTCGTCGAGGGCCGGATCGCCGCCATCGAGCAACTGCTGTCGCAGGCCGTGGTGCTGGACGAAGACGCCGCTCGTCGCAGTGAGACGGTGACGGTCGGCAGTGTCGTCGTGCTGCGCCATGACGACGGCCGGGAGACGCAGTATCAGGTGGTGAGCGCCGCAGAGAGCGACCCGGCGGCCGGCCGGCTCAGCCTGGAGTCGCCGGTGGGCGCCAGCCTGATCGGCCGCCGCGCCGGCGATACGGTCAAGGTCCGCACCCCATCGGGGCTGAAGAACCTGACCATATCTGCGCTGCGGTAATGGCGGCCCGGCCCTTCATGGCGGGCTTCTCATGGCATGGAGCGGCCGGCGAAGCCGCCATCGGCCTGGCGCTAATCCCGTGCATGCCCCGCGGTTGGCGCCCTGACATCGTTCTTCAAACAGGATCCAATCATGCGCGCACCACCACCATGAGCCACAACGCCCGTAGCGGATGGGTAGGCAGCACAGCCCGCAGGCCCTGCATCCCGCTCACTCCGGGTCCTGTGTACTGACCTCGACGCCGCTGGTGGTTGGGAACCGCTCGCATGGGCTATGATCGACCGGCCGTTGCCCCGGCTGACCTGCCGGTAGGTGTTGAGCAGGGACCAGCACGTTTCAGCCTATGCCCAGGGCACACCCATGCCACCCGCCATGCATGAGCGAATCGCCGCACGGCTGACCGAGGCAGGAGCAAGCTTCACGCTGCACGAGCATCCGCCGGTACGGACGGTCGAAGAGGCGCGGGCTGCCCTGCCGTTTCCGTACGACTCGTTCCTAAAGACCGTGGCGCTCCGGATCAAGGATGGCCCGCTGGTGCTGGCGGCGCTGCGCGGCGGCGACCGGCTGGACTACCGCGCCCTCGCCGCCGCGCTGGGCGTTCGCCGCGCCGATCTGCGGCCGCTATCGCCGCAGGAGGTGCGGCAGGCGTTCGGCGTCGAGCCGGGCGGGGTGGGGCCGCTTCTGCCCGGCACGAACGCACGGGTGGTGATCGACCAGGCCGGGGCAGCGCTCCCGGCGGTGTACTGTGGCGCCGGTCATCCGGAACGCACGTTGGAGATCGCGCCACACGAGTTAGTGCGTGTGACGGCGGCCGGCGTCGCGCCGCTTGCTGCCGTGCCGCAGGAGGGCGAGCGTGAAGGCTGAAGCCGCTGCGACCAAAGAGTGAACAGCCGTCATTCGGCCGCCACCGCCCCACCCGCAGCCAGCGCCTCCGGCTGCCGGCTACCGGCTACCGGCTGCCCGGCGCGGCGTGCCTGCCACCACAGCACCAGCCGCGGGCCATAGATATTGCCGATCAGCGCCAGCACGACTTCGGGGAGGATCGCCCAGCTATCCACGCCCATTTGATGGCGCATCAGCCACAGCACCGGCACGGAGCCGTCGCAGCCGATGAACCAGGCAATGGACCAGCGCCGGGAGCGGCGGCGGAGAAACCCCAGCGGCACATTGCCGAACAGGGCGACGGCGAACAGCAGCATGACGGCAGCAATTTCCGGCACAAATCACTCTCGGGAACGCATCTAGCGAGATATGCCCAGTATTACACGACGGCCGTGCGCACGTCATCCGGCATCCCCTCTAGCGGCGCAATCGTGTACGCTCGTGGCGACCGTGTGCGGCGGGGCGCGGACCCGGTGCGGGCCGTTACCCCGGGAGCGGCAGTCCAATCACCCCGACCAGGAGGGCCTGCAACCGTGGCGAAGCCCTACAAAGAGATCCTGCCCGGCATCCACCAACTGCAGGTGCCGATCCCCAACAACCCGCTCGGCTACGTGCTGCCCTACCTGATCGAGGGCGACGATGGCTACATCCTGGTCGATTCTGGCTGGGACGCGCCGGCAGCGTACGGCGCGTTGATGGCGCAACTGCATGCGCTGGGCGTGCCGCTCAAAGAACTGCGTAAGGTGATCTTCACCCACGTCCATCCCGATCACTACGGCCTGGCCGGGCGGCTGAAGGGTGACTGCGACGCCGAACTGATGCTGGGCGCGCCGGAACGGGGCTTCATCGACTCGCGCTACCGGCGGCCGGAAGGGCTGCTGGACCGGATGCAGCAATGGCTGACCAGCCATGGCGCGCCGGCGAGCGAGGTCGAAGGGCTGCGCAGCGCATCCATGCCGGTGCGCGGCTATGTCAGCCCGGCCGACCCGGACACACTGCTCCACGGTGGCGAGGAGATCAAATCCGGCCGCTATACCTGGGAAGTGATCTGGACGCCCGGCCACTCTCCCGGTCATATGTGCTTCTATGACCGTGGCAAGAAGATCATGATCACGGGCGACCACATCCTGCCCACCATCTCCCCCAATGTGTCGCTCCATCCGGAGGCCACCGGTAACCCGCTGCACGAGTACATCACCTCGCTGCGCAAGATCCGGGACTACGACGTCGAGATTGCCCTGCCCGCGCACGAATACGACTTCATCGACCTGGACGCCCGCATCCAGGAACTGGAGGAGCACCACACCGAGCGGATGGAGGAGATGTTGGGCGGCATGAACGGCCAGCCCAAGACGGCGTATGAGGTAGCCGGGCACGTCAAGTGGGTGACCGGCGATTTCGCATCCTTCCATCCTTGGATGAAACGCGCCGCCATCGGCGAGACGCTCGCGCACCTCGAACACATGGTGATGGAGGGGATCGTCGAGCGCATCTTCGAGGACGGCAAGCAGTGGTACAAGCCGATGCAGCGCACGGTGCGCCGCTCGTCCTGATCACACGAAGCTGCGCTCCAGCGCCAACGCCGCCGCCAGGCGCGTAAGGTAAACCTCCCGCGGGATCTCCTCCGTACCAAAGCGTGCCAGGTGCGGGGTCTGAAACTGCGTGTCCAGCAACGTGAAGCCGCGCGTGCGCAGCCGCTCGACCAGCGCCACCAGCGTCACCTTGGAGGCATCGGCGACGCGGGAGAACATCGACTCGCCAAAGAACGCCCCGCCCAGCGCCACGCCGTACAGCCCCCCGGCCAGCGCGCCGCCCTCCCATACCTCAACGCTGTGCGCCAGGCCCAGCCGGTGCAGTTCGGTGTAGGCCCGTGCCACATCGGCGGAGATCCACGTCTCGTCACGGGCGGCACAACTGCCGATCACCGCGGCAAAGGCGGTGTTCACCCGCACCTCAAACCGGCCGCGGCGAATGGTGCGTGCCAGCGAACGGGGCACGTGAAAGCGCTCCAGCGGAATGACAGCGCGCGGATCCGGCGCATACCAGGAGATGGAGCCATCCGCTGGGTCCGCCATCGGAAAGGCGCCCATGCAATAGGCACGCACCAGCAGCTCAGACGTTAACCGCTGCATCACACACCAGCCGGGCGCCGTCATCCATACTCAGTGCGTGCGGGGCAACCGGCAGAGTCCAGTCTACCGGGATAGCGCCTTCCGCTGGACAATGCCGGACAGACAACACCGGCGGCGTCGCATATCATAATCAGGCGAGACCCTGCCAGATTGAGGAACACCATGCAACACCGGCAGACAGTCTCACTGGTAAGCCCCGCCCGATTCTCGCCGGCGCAGGGGGTCGCGGCCCTCGGCATGAGCTGGCTGGTGGCCAGCCTGGCAGTGGCATTCCTCTTTACCTTCGGCCTAGCGCTGGAGGTATACGGTGTCTTGGAGCCACGGCCGCACTTTTATGTCAGCACCATGTGGCTCACGGTATACGGTTACCTGATCGGCCCGGTGAGCATCCTGGTGTTTGTTGCCGGGCTGATCGCCCTCGGCCGCCGCCGCGCTGGTAGCGACCAGGTGATGCAGGCGGCCCGCGTGGGGCTGGCCAGTGGCCTGTTCGAGGCCGCCATCATTGGCCTCATCGCAGCCTCCGGTGTCCACTGGCTCGCCATCGGCGCGGTGCTGCTCAGCCTGCCTGCCGTCATTACGCTCGGCGGCCGCCCGCCCCGCTGACCGGCGTGCAATTGGACAGCATCGACCACACCATCTAACCTCTTATGCGAGTCACTACGTACCGATGCTTCGGATATGAAACCTCGCCACCGCCGCCGGCGCCGGCCGGCCCGTACTCGCACGGCTGAATTTCTTGTGCCCCTGCGTGGCCTGCTTCTCTGGTATTTGCACCGGGCCATCCATGCGCGGGCCTCACGAGTCACCATCACCATGACCTACCTCCCGCCTGCCACCCCGCGCCGCTGTCTGCAGCATCGTGTCCATGCCGTCGCCGCTATCTGCGCGGCTGTCGCGCTGCTGAGCCTACCGTTCATCCCGCCAGCGTTCGCGCAACCGCCGGCTCCGCCGCTCTCCTCGCCTGCGGCGCCGGAGCCGGCCCGCTGGCAGCCGGAGCCGCTGTCCTCGCTCGGTGAGCAGGTCGATATCCTCGACTTCCTGCTGACGCGCACCGAGCTGCCCCGCGCCTGTGCCCTACCAGACCCGATGACCGCCATGGTCACCGACGGCTGCGAGCTGTTCACCGGCATCGAGCCAGCCGCCGAGACCGAGCACGTCGCCACCGAGTTTGAAGCGCCACTCTGGGAAGACCCGGCGGTGGAGTCAGCAGCGGCACCGCCCGTGCGCGACTTCACGGTTGTCTCAGAGGCTGGGCTATCGTGGCCGGCGGCAGGCGCGATATCCAGCCTGTACGGCGCCGCCCATCCCACTGGCATCGACATTGCCGTCAACATGGGCACCCCGGTGGGCGCCGCGGGGGATGGCCGCGTGGCATTCGCCGGCTATGACCCCGGTTACGGCTACTTCGTGCTGATCAACCATGCCGGTGGGTACGCCACACTGTATGGCCACTTCATGGCGCCCGCCGCCGTCGTCACCGGTCAGAGTGTGGCCCGCGGCCAGGTCATCGGCTTCAGCGGCAGCAGCGGCCGCTCCACCGGCCCCCACTTGCACTTCGAGGTGCATCAGTACGGCCGCCTGCGTGATCCACTGGCCGTGCTGCCGGTAAAGGCGCTGGTGATTGATGCCCAGGCCTACCGGCTACCCGCGCCGGTGTGCACGCCGGTCAGCCCTGGCTGGTCCCCACAGCCCGGCTGCCCGGCCGTCACCGAGGCCGCCCCCAGCGCGACGCCGGCGCCCGTGGCCACTGCTACCCCATCGCCTGCCGCCACCCCCGCCCCGGTACCGGCGCGCACCGCCACGCCCAGTCCGTCACCAACGCCGGCGCCTACGCCGTCTCGGACGCCGTCACCAACGCCGTCACCGACGCCGTCACCGACGCCAGCACCGGCGCCAAGCCCAAGCCCGACCCCGAGCCCAACCCCGCCGCCGTCGCTCGATGAACTACCGCGGGAGAGCAGCGAAGCGCCCCCCGGCGGCCTGCTGCGGTAGCCGCCGGGCGGGGGCGAGAACCGCCATCCTTCATCCTTCCCCCGCCAGCGGGTATGATCGGCGTGAGCGGCGGCGCAACGCCCCGGTACACCCGCGCCGGCCGTGTCCGTGAGGTCAGGATGGCAAGCGTATTTGATGACATCCGGGGCGAGCGCGCTGCCTTGCTCGACGCGGTCGGCGGCCTGCATACGGTAGCGCTGGAGCGCCCGGGTGTGGTCGGCGCCTGGTCGGTCAAGGATGTGTTGGGCCACATTGCCGGCTGGCAGAAGTGGATGTTGCGCGTGCTGCCACTGCGCCTGGAGGGCCGCGAGCTGCCCGAGGACCTCCGCGTCACCGACCAGAACACCGCCGAGTGGAACCGGCGCTTCGTGGAGGAGCGGCGCGGCGCCCCTACGGACAAGGTCCTCGAGGAGATGGCCGACGGCTTCCGCGCGATCATGGTGTTCGCTGCCAATCTGGGCGCCACCCGCCTGTACACCGCCAGCCCCTGGCCCGGCCGCGACGCCTCCATTGCCGACTATCTGCGCGAGCATATCGCCGGGCACGACCGCGAACACCGCGAGCAGATCGCCCAGGCGCTGGAGCGGGCATAGCCGGAGACCGCGGACCGGCCGGCCGGCCGGCGCCCGCGCGCAGCGAAGACGAGTGCAACATGCCCGAATGCACCGCCAACGGCATCCGCCTGCACTACGAGGAGCAGGGCAACGGGCCGCCACTGCTGCTGATCATGGGATTCGGCGCTCCGGCCGCCTTCTGGAGCCAGGAGTTCATAGACCGGCTGGCGCGCTCGTTTCGGGTATTCGCCCCGGACAACCGCGGCACCGGCGCGAGCGAGAAGCGTGACGGCCCGGTCGAGATCGCGACGATGGCGGACGACGCGGCGGCTTTGCTGGAGTTGGCTGGCGTCCGGCGGGCGCATGTCTTCGGCGCGTCGATGGGCGGCATGATCGCCCAGGAGCTGGCGCTGCGCCACCCCGAGCGGGTGGACCGGCTGATCTTGGGCTGCACCCATCCCGGCGGCACGCTCGCCGTACCAGCCACACCCGAGGTGGTAGCGTTGCTGATGCCCCCACGCGGCACCACCCCGCACGACGCCATCGCCGGCATGTGGGCCGCCATGACAACCGAGGAGACGCGCCACCAGCGCAAGGACTTCCTGGAAAAGATGACAGACCGGCTGCTGGCCCGGCCCACTCCCGTCATCACCCTGCGCCAGCAAATGGAGGCGATCGCGCGCTTCGATGTTGCCGAGCGGCTGGGGCAGATCGCCGCCCCGACCCTGGTCCTGACCGGCGACCGTGACATCCTCGTCCTGCCGGAGAACAGCCGACGCATCGCCGCGCGCATCCCCGGCGCCCGTCTGGTCACCATTCCCGGAACGGCCCACAACTTCATGTGGGAAGCGCAGGAGCGCACCGCCCAAACCATCGAGCGTTTCCTCCTCCAAGATCAGTGGTGAGCGAAGCACGTATGCGCCTGTCTGTCTTAGACCAATCACCGATCCGAAAGGGAGGCACCGCGGCGCAGGCGCTGCACGAGACGCTGCTGCTGGCAGAGGCGTGTGACCGGCTGGGCTACCACCGCTACTGGGTAGCGGAGCACCACAACAGTCAGGGGCTGGCGGGCTCGGCGCCGGAGATGCTCATCGGTCAGATTGCTGCGCGCACCCGCCGCATTCGTGCCGGATCCGGCGGCGTGATGCTCAGCCACTATAGCCCGCTGAAGGTGGCCGAGCAGTTCCGCGTGCTGGAGGCGCTCTTTCCCGGGCGCATCGATCTGGGCGTCGGCCGGGCGCCGGGCAGCGACCACCGCACCGCCGCGGCGCTGACGCACGGCCCCGGCGCGCTTGGCATCGAACACTTCGGCGAGCAACTCCAAGGCCTGGAGGGCTATCTTACCGGCGCGCTGCCGCCGCATCACCCCTTCCGCGATGTACACGCCACACCCGAGATCCAGGGAATGCCGGAGTTGTGGATGCTGGGCTCCACCGGAGCGGGTGCGTCGTATGCGGCGCAGCTCGGCTGGTCCTTCTGCTTTGCCCACTTCATCACACCGGAGGGCGGCGAAGACATCATCCGCGGCTACAAGCACCACTTCTGCCCCTCAGCGATACGCAGCACGCCGCGGGCTGCGCTGGGTGTGTCGGTCACCTGCGCCGAAACGGACGCAGAGGCAGAGCGGCTGGCGATGAGCCGCTGGGTGTGGCGGTTGGGCGCCGATCAGGGCCGGCGTGGCGGGGTGCCCTCGCCAGAGGAAGCGGCCGCCCGCCCGCTGCTGGCCGCAGACGTACCGTACTTGGATTACATGCGCACCCGCTCCATCTACGGCAGTCCCAGCCACTGCCGCACCCAACTGGAACAACTCGCCGAACGCTACGACGCCGAGGAACTCGTCGTCGTCACCATCACGTACGACTTCGCCGCCCGAATCCGCTCGTATGAGCTGCTGGCTGAGGTGTTCGGTCTGGGAGCAGGCACAGCAGCTGGTGACGGGTCCGCCGTGACGGGCGAGGGCTGAAGCCAACCGGCACGGTTCGTGCGGTAGGTTCCCGGGCGGCGACCGCACAGCGGAGGCGCGGCACGCTGACTCGTGCGCCCTCCACGCTCTCCAGGCGCACGAGCGCATCATCCTAGCGAACGGCTGCCGGCTGACTGCATCATCACACGTTGAACAGGATGTGGAGCACGTCGCCATCCTGGACGACGTAGCTCTTGCCTTCGGTGCGGAGCAGGCCACGTTTCTTGGCCTCGGCTTCGGAGCCGCAGGCGACTAGATCTTCGTAGCGCACAACTTCGGCGCGGATAAACCCGCGCTCAAGGTCGGAGTGAATCTTGCCGGCGGCACGCGGGGCGGTGGCGCCTTTCTCTACCGTCCAGGCACGGCACTCGTCCGGTCCGGAGGTGAGGAACGAGATCAGGCCGAGCAGGTCATACGAGAGACGAATCGCGCGGTCTAGCCCTGTCTCTTCCCCCAGGCCGAGATCGGCACGGTACTCGGCCGCCTCCTCGGCAGAGAGGTCCAGTAGCTCCATCTCCAGCTTGCCGCACAGCGCCGCCACCTCGGTATGAGGCTGGGGATAGCGTGCCCGCAACGCCTCCTCCAGATCCTCGCGGCGGGACACATCTTCCTCGCCGGCGTTGAGCAGCAGCAGCAGCGGTTTCAGGGTGAGGAAGCGGTAGCCGGAGACAAGCTTGTGCTCCTCCTCTGACAGCGGCACCGCGCGAAGCGGCGTCTCCGCCTCCAGTGCGGCCTTCAGCCGCTCTAGCAGCGCCCGTTCCCGCTCGCCCTGGCCGCGCTCGCCGGCTTTGGTGGAGCGCAGTTCGGCGGTCAACCGGTCAAGCCGCCGCTCGATCAGCGCCAGGTCGGCGAAGGCCAGCTCCAGGTCCATGGTGGCGGCGTCGCGCGCCGGGTCGACCCGGCCCTCCGGGTGGGGCACCGAGGGGTCAGCAAAGGCGCGCAGCACATGGATCAGCGCATCGGCCTTGCGCACCTCGCCCAGGAACTGGCCGCCTGGCCCCTCACCCTTACCGAAGTTGGCGCCGGCAGCAGGAAAGTCGATGTAGCGGATCTCCGCCGGGGTGGTCTTCTTGGGGTGGTACATGGCAGTGAGCACGTCCAGCCGCCGGTCCGGTACCTTGACCACGCCGATATTGGGCTCGTGGCCGCCGCCGTAGCCGGTCTGCGCCTTGCCTCGCGTCACCGCATTGAACACCGTGGTCTTGCCGGATTGCCCCAGCCCGATGATGCCTACATCCATGCGCTGAGCGTAGCACAGCCCTTTCCGCTGGAACGAGACGCACGAATGTCTGCCACTGCCGGACAGGATGGCAGTCTTTCCGGGCGGCGCCCGGCATACAGCCACCACGAACGGCGCTAGGCTGACACTGCCCGCCTGCAGAGGAGGTCAGAGATGCATTCGGTGCGGTCGCTGCTCCCCCATCGTGCCGCCACTCTGAAACAAGCGGACCACCGCTCATGGCCACGCCGTCACCGAACGGCGCTGCTGGTTAGCGCCGGCGTCGTGCTGGCACTGGCCGTCGCAGTGCTGGGCGCGGTCGGCTGGGTAGGCTCGGAACGCACGATTCACCCGGCGCCGGCGGTGGAGGATCACACCCTGTCAGAGTATCCCTTTGCCGGCGTGACCGAGGAGGTCACCTTCACCAGCCTGGACGGCACACCGCTGGCCGGCTGGTTCGTGCCGGGACAGCCGGGCGCACCGGGCGTGGTGCTGCTCCACGGCTTCGGCCGGTCGCGGGCGGAGTTGCTGCCACACGCCGCCTATCTCAACGCCGCTGGCTACCACGTGCTGCTGTTTGACTTCCGCGGCCGCGGACAGAGCGGCGGCAGCGGCACCACTATGGGCGCGCGCGAGCCACTCGACGTCCGCGGCGCTGTGGCATACCTACAGTCCCGGCCGGGGGTGGACGCGCACCGCATTGCCGTGCAGGGCGTCTCGCTTGGCGCCTCCTCCGGTATCCTCGCCATGGCCGCCGACCCTGCTATCGCCGCCATCGTCGCGGAGAGCCCCTTCACCACGTTGCGCGAGACCGTAGACCGCGCCTTCGAGCACTTCATCGACCTGCCATCGTTTCCCTTCGCTCCGCTTACCGTCTTCATCGTCGAGCAGCGAGTGAATGCCGACGCAGACGCGATCCGCCCGATTGACGCCATCGCCACGATCGGGCAGCGGCCGGTGTTCATCATCCAGGATCAAGCGGACACGGAGATGCCGGTACGCGCCGGTGAGCGGCTCTACGCGGCGGCGCCAGGGCCAAAGGAACTGTGGCTTGTCCCCGACGCTGGACACGCAGACGCCCGCAAGCTCTTCCCAGATGAGTATGCGAACCGCGTATTGGCGTTCTACCGGGAGCATTTCGAGTAACCGGCGTCGGGCAGCTGGGGAGATTGCCGAGCGGGGAAGGTGAAGCGGAGCGCACTCCTCCGGGACGGCGGATGGTGGGGCTGTGAGGGATACCGCCATGGCGTGGAAGCGGCTCCTGGTTCCCCTGGATGGCTCGCCGAACAGCGAGGCGGCGCTGCCATACGCGCGGGCACTGACCAGCGCCACCGGCGCGGCGCTGACCTTGCTCCTGGCCCGCCCGCTGCCACCCGCCCGTAGCCGGTCCGAGCCCGAGACCACGGCCTACCTGGAGGGTATCGCCGAGCCACTGCGCGCCGCCGGCCTGCGTGTGGACACCCGGACGCTAGAGGGCGAGGCGGCCACCGTGATCTTGGAGATGGCGGCCCGGCTCGACGTGGCAGCGGTGGTGATGGCCACGCACGGCCGCGGCGGTATCGCCCGCCTCGTTGCGGGTAGTGTGGCCGGCCGTGTGCTGCGCGAGAGCCTGCGGCCCACGCTGGTGATCCGGCCGCCGGTTGGGAAGACGGTCGCCGCCCTGCGACGGATTATCGTGCCGCTCGACGGCTCGCCGGTGGCGGAGGCCGCACTTGCGCCGGCCATGGACCTGGCACGCGCCGCGCAGGCAGCAGTGACCCTGCTGCGCGTAGCGCCGCCTGGACCTGCCGGACAGGCCGCCATCGACGGCGCGGGCGTGCTGCTCGATGTGGCGCGCATCGAGGAGCAGCACGGGCGGGCAGCCGGGCTGTACTTGGCTGAGGTCCGCGCCACACTGCCGGCTGATGTACGCATCGAGGCGATGGTGCTCCGGGGCGCCCCCGGCGCCGTGCTCACCGAGGTGCTGGGCGGCGGCGGGGTAGACCTGGCGGTGATGAGCACGCATGGGCGCGGCGGGCTGCACCGGTTAGTGATGGGCAGCGTGGCCGAGCAGGTGGTGCGGGCCGGCGTGCCGGTGCTGCTGGTTCGCGCTGCACCGGCGACTGACGAACCGCAGATCACGGGACGGAACGTGCGGTCATGACGCTCAATCGGAGCATCAAGCTGCGGAACGTCACCCTCAGCGAGCGCGAGCAAGCGCGCATTGATCCGCGGCTGGATTCCCTGGAGCGGCGGCGGCAGCATCCGGAACCGGCGGCGATGCTGGTATCTACTGCGTATCCACCGCAGCGGCGGACTGAAGTGGTTCTGCGGTTGCAGCTCGGTCCGCTGGACGGTCACCCGATCAGCCACCAGGCAGCGGAGACGGCGGACGATGCCGTCCGCCTGGCGGTCGAGGATATCGAGCGCCAGCTTGAGCAGACGCTGTCGACACAGCGGGGTGAGCCATCGTTTGGTGTGCCCAGCCGCCGCCCAGAGCGCAAGCACACACCGGCGTGCGATCGCGCCCGCATCCTGACAGCCGCTGCCAGTATTGCCTGACACACCGACCGGCCGGTTGCTCGCATACTGAGCATGAGGGGCAGCAGCATCGGCGGTCTCTGTCCCGTCCCCGCGACGGGAGGTGGGTCATGTACGCCAACACACGCGCGGAAGTGGTCCCACAGGTCCCCGGCAACGACCGGCCGGACCTGGTGATGGAGTGGATGCGGTTCTACCAGAGCCTGGAAGATATGTATGTGGCGCTGGCACAAGAGCAACTCCGTCCGTACCAGCGCGCCACCAACCAGGACTTAGAGCAGCGGGCGGCGACGGCGGCGGCCACCGGCGACCGCCCCGGTGATGTCATGGGTCACGGCCTGTTCTGGCCGGGAAATGCGCTGTCCGGCTCGCCCAGCCGGCCAGCCGTCCCCACCCGTCCGGCCTCGCTCCGGCTGTGATCGGCCGGAGGTGTGTGACGGCCGCCCTGCTTCTACCCCACCGGCGGCAGGCGGCCTGCTCAGACCAGCGGAGCGGCAGCGCGCGCTGGCCGCCACTCATCGTTCCAGCACGACCAGGTGAAACCGTGCCTGCTGGGGGTCGCGCGCCGCTTCAGGCACGGCCTCCGGCTCGGCCGCCAGGTAGGGGTCGGTGAAGGCGCCCAGGTCCCGGAAGCCGAGTTCCAGGAACAACGACCGCGGCAGGCCGCCGAGCCATCCGAGGTAGACCGGAGTGTCGATGGTGGCTGCCTTCGCCGCCAGCGCATCGAACGGCGCCGCCCCGGAGCGCAGCCAGGCCACCGCCTCCCGCAGGAGTGCCGTGCCCAGCCCTTGCCCGCGGTATTCCGGCGCTTCTCGCTCAGTTCCGTCCGGTCCGCGTACCCGCCCGACATGCCAGCAGCCGAGCATCGCAGTGCGCTCAGGCAATGCTACCTGGGTCTCGATCCCGGCCAGATCCGCCCACCACGCGCCATCATGCAGGCCGCCGGGCGAGCGAACGTTGGGGCGGTAAGCGCGGACGCCGAGCTGTGCCACCGGCCGGCCTCTGTCCAGCGCTAGCAACGCGCAGGTGCCCTGGCCGGTTATCCGGTCCAGCAGTTCGGCCTCACCGCCTTTCCAGCAGCGCCGCTCCATATGCGGCACATCCGCTGGTGTCGCGGGCCGGATCTCGATCTCTGCCATTGCTCCCCCTGCCCGCGCTCAGCGGACGGGCCTGCCGTCCACCAACACCCGGCGGGCGACGGGACGGCCGTAACGGTCGACTTTGACCTCTACCGCCACCGTCCGCCCGGGCGTGCGCGACGCTTCCTCGATCAGTGGACCGCCACCCTCGGAGATAAACACCTGCTCGATGCCGTAGGTGACATGCGCCGGCGCCGGAAAATCCAAACTGCGCACCTCGCCCCGAATGAGCACGTGCCCGCCGGCAACATCACGCCGCTCATGGTGGGCGTCCACCGCCTGCCACAGGCCATCCGTATCCGGGGCCAGCTCCACGTAGATGTCGTCGCCCTGGAAGAAGAACGCCTCGTCGCCTGCTATCCGCCGCAAATCCAGCACCGAGATTGCGTATTGGACATTGACGTAGTGCCCACGGAAGGGATCGCGCGGGTCAACCGGCTCTACCCGCAGGCGCACGGTTTCGCCGGTCCAAGTCGTGAACTGGTTGTAGCCGATGACGGCGGTGAGTATCAGGAACTGGAGCGCAACCACGCCCAGGAAGCGAACGGAGACCCGCGTCATACGCCGCCCTCCGCTTCCTCGGCCGCAACCAACAGCCGCCGCCGCACCCGCTCCAGCACCACCGCCACCACCAGCAGCAGCGCCCCGCCTGTCAGATAGGCCGCAGAGGCGGGCAGCAGGCCGCCGAACACATCGACGTAGCGGGTCACCAGCCCCAGCGCCAGCGCAGGAATGCCGATATTGATGAACCGCGCCGCACCGCGCAAGTAGCCGAGCACACAGGCCAGCAGCGCCAGCCCGAAGAACAGCAGGTTGAAGGCCGCCGGATAGAAGCGGGCCCCATCCGCGGCCAGCACCGCCGCGGCTGCCAGCGTCACCACGGCCAGCGCCGCGCTCGCCTGCCCGGCCGTCGTCCGGTCCGTCCCGCGCTCCGGCCGCCACACCAGCGACAGTGCCGCCACCACCCCCAGCGCCACGACCAGCAGGAACCACGCCGGCGCATCGAGCGCGGCTACGTCGTCATCGATCTCGTCCCACAGGTCGCCGAAGGACAGCACATAGGCGGCGGCCAGTGCCGTCAGCAGGCCCAGTACCTCGTACACCGCACGGAACCCGGCCAGCGCCCGGCTGGGGCGGTGCAGCCCGCCCAGCGCAAACAGCACCACACCGGCGATTAGATACACCGGCAGCGCCACCGCCGCCGCCGGCTCGTCCGTGTAGGTGTTGACTATCTCCCAGCCAATCCACGCCAGCGCATCGAGCAATCCTACCGCCAGCGCCGAGCGCAGCCCGACGGCATAAGCCAGTGGCAGGATACCGAGCGCGCCGAAGCCGAGGATCGAGGGGCTCTCGACAGGCAGGTTATAGATCTGGGCCAGCAGGAAGATGCCCGCCTGGAACAGCAACGCTCCCAGCAGGATCAGCGCCTCGCCCACACGCGGCATCATGCGCGACCGGAAACGCAATACGTAGCCCGCGGCGTACGCGCCGGCCGTGGACAGATATACCAGCGCCACCTTGAACCACGTGGGGATCACGTCCCAGTTGGTGGAGAAGAACAGCACCACGCCGGCGCCGAACACCAGCGCGCCGGTGGTGGCGATGAAAGCCGTCAGCCGGTTGAGGCGAAAGGCGCGGTCTTCGCTCTGCGCTGCTGGGTAGCGCGCCAGGATGCGGCGGCCCTGCTCCTGGGTGATCAGGCCGTCCTGCAGCCACCCGGGTAACTCCCGCTCCAGCCGCTCGCGAAACGTGACGGTCCGCGCGTCCTGCATGCTGCGCTCTCCTGAGAGAGTCTACCTGACCCAGACCGCTGAGGTTGCCCGATGCTCAGCCGCCCGCCGGACCCGCATAGTAAGCGGGGAGGAGCGTGGAAGGAGGGTCTGCCGTGCGCGCACGTCTCTTGCTGGTCTTGATCGCAGCACTGACCGCCTGGTCCAGCGCGGTCCGCGCCCAACCGTCGCTACCCATGCCTGACCTCGCGAGACCGGCCGCCGGGGAGTCGGTGATCGACCCAGCCACCGGCGCGCGCCTGACCCGCCTCACCGACGCGCGGGCAACGGGCTACGAGGGCATCGTGCCGCAGTACTCTCGCCGCCAGGCGTGGAATGCCGATGAGTCGTTGCTGCTGCTGCGCGCGGGCGACGGCATGGCGCTGCTGTACGACGGTATCAGTGGCGCCTTTCTGCGCGCACTCCCGGGTGTGGACGGGGACGATGTGATCTGGCACCCGCTTGACCCCGCCGTGATCTACTACAACCCCGGCAACAGCCTACGTGCGTTCAATATCGCCGGCGGAGATGACCGGCTCGTGGCGGACTTCTCAGCCTGGACGTTTGCCGACACGCGTGGGGAAGGGGACGTCTCGCGCGATGGCCGCTATTACGCCTTTGCCGGCCGCTCGTATGACGAAGACAGCGGTGAAGTAAGCTATGACGACCTCGTGGTGTTTGACCTGGCGGAAGGCCGGGCGATCGCAGGTCTGGCGCTCCCCCCGCTGGATGACTTTGACTGGGTATCCATCTCACCGCTCGGGAATTATGTGGTCGTGGACTATGCCGATACGGTCAGCCGCCGCTTCCATGGGGTGGAAGTCTACCGGCGGGACTTCACCTTCCTGTGGCAGCGCGGGCTCGGTCCCGGTCACAGCGATCTCGGGCTGGACGAGAACGGCGATGAGGTGCTGGTCATCGGCGTGTATGACCCAGACACCAACCGCAGCGGCATCCGCGCCGTGCGCCTGGCGGACGGGCGCGAGACGGCGCTGGTGGACTTCTACTGGGCGTTCGAGTCCCACGTCTCCTGCCGGGCCGAGGGGCGGCCGGGCTGGTGCCTGATCAGCACGTACGACGGGCCAGGCCGGCTGACCGACAGTGGCATGGACTGGCAGCCGTTAGAAGATGAAGTGTTCTGGGTGAAGCTGGACGGCAGCGGCACGGTGGAGCGGCTGGCGCATCACCGCAGCCGTCGCTTCGGTCCCGGCGCCGAGGACAGCGACCGCAGTAACTACTTTGCCGAGCCGCACGCCACGTCCAGCCGTCGCGGTGACCGGGTGCTGTTTGGCAGTAACTGGCGGCAGGAGATCCGCGATCCTGCCGCCGTCGATACGTATCTCGCGGTGCGCTAGTTCGCGCCGTCAGACATGCTCCAGCACGCCCCGCAACCGTTGTTCCAGCGCGCCGGACATGCGGCGGGTGGTGCCGGTCTCGCGGCTGTAGCAGCGCAGGCACACGCAGCGTCCGGCCGGGCCGGCCAGCACAACGTCATCCAGCGGCGTGTCGAACTTGCACAGTGCACAGGTCATCATCGCGATTCCTCCCCTCTCTGATGGGCGGGCTGGATCGCTCCATACCGGCGCTCGCCTGCAGTAGCGCCGCAGACCGCGGAGCCGGCACGCGAGCATCCGGACGAGGCGGCGTGTGCCCGCCGTCCCGGTGATGACGCCGCCGTGATCGCGCCGGCGCTGAGCCCGTTGCAGGTCAATGGCACGCTCCGCGTTGAGGGCATGCATCATCAACAGGTCCATCGGGTTCCTCCACCGTGATGGTGGCGAGCACCGGAGCGGTCCGGCGTCTGCTGGCAGTATCGGCAGCCGGCCGGCGACCGGCTGTCAGGCAGCGTGCGCCGGCGGCGGTGGGGAGTTGCCAATCAAAGCATCAGGCAGAACGCGTGCCGCCGGCATGGGGCAGGGGTGGTATACCCGCATGGCGAATGGGGTAACTCCTCATGGCCACGGGATCTGCATGTCCTGCGCCAGGAAGTTCAGCGGCGCGCTGCCGCTGACCTGCCAGCCTTCGCCGGTCTGCTGCACGAACAGCCAGGTGGTGAACTCGGAGAAGGTGCGCCCGGCAAGATAGGCGTGCACGCCTTCCTGCTCGGCGATGTGGCGCGAACAGACCTTGTCCAGGTCATCGGGCGAGCGGGTGTCTGCGCACGGGCCGGCATAGACAGCGCCATCCGCTTCGATGGCGGCGCGGATGGCGTCCTCCACCGAGGGCGCTGCCGCCTGCGCGGATGCCCGGCCGGCAGCCAGGATCAGGGTGAGGATGAGCAGTGCGCGGGTGAAGCGGCGCATGTCCCGCCTCCCCGACGGCGGAGCAGTGCGGGTTCCGCCGCCTCACCCTGATTGTGACCGCAGTCATCTCCCGGCGCTGTCGGGCGGTACGCGCTTCGTCGTAGGGAAACACGCGTGCCGCCACCACGGGCATCGCGCGACAGGTCCGGCAGTGCGGGACAGCGGGCCGGTCAGCGCTGTACGAGCTGGGTCAGTACGCCACCGGCGGCGGTGGGGTGGATAAACACCTGTCCGCGCACCGGCTGGCCCGGGCCGGGATCTCCCACCAGGCGGATACCCTGCTCGCGCAGGTTGTTCAGCGTCGCCGGCAGATCGTCAACGGCCAGGGCGATCAGGTACACCCCTTCGCCGGAAGCGGCGACACGGCGACCCACCGGCCCGGTCTCGTTGGTGGGGGCGACCAGCTCCACGTAGCCGCTGTCGCCACCGAAGCGGAAGTAGGCGTTGCGGAAGCCTGCTCCCGGCGGCTCTCCGATATCGGTGGCGGGGACGCCGTACACCTTCGCGAAGTGGGCAATGCTGGCGTCCAGGTCTTTCACCGCCAGCACGATGTGATCGACACCCTTGAACATGGCGCTCTCCTTTGGCTGCCTATTACTCGGAAGCCTTCTCTCAATCGCCGGCAGACACCGCCGGCCGGGCAAGGGCCGTACGCAGCGCAGCGGCGGCGTCATCCACCGCCTGCCGTCCCTTGGTCAGCAGCGTCGCCATGCTGAAAAAGGTATGAATCATGCCCTCATAGCAGGTGTACTGCACCGGCACACCCGCCGCCGCCAGTGCCTGCGCATACTGCGCGCCCTCATCGCGCAGGGGGTCGCACTCGGCGGTCTGCACAGTGGCCGGGGGCAGACCGCTGAGGTTCGCCGCCTGCAGCGGCGCAGCGTAGGGGTCGTGCGCATCGTCATCCGTACGCAAGTAATGATCCCAGAACCAGGCCATTGCCTCCTGGCTCAGTCCATAGCCGGCGGCGTTCTCCTGGTAGGAAGCAGTGGTGAAGTCGCGGTTGGTGACCGGCACCACCAGGAGCTGATGCGCCAGCCGCGGACCGCCCCGGTCTCGCGCCATGAGCGTCACCGCCGCCGCCAGGTTGCCACCGGCGCTAATGCCGCCCACCGCCACCCGGCCCACGTCGATGTTGAGCGAGGCGGCCTGTTCCACTGTCCAGCAGGTCGCGGCGTAGCAGTCCTCCGCCGGCACCGGGAACTTGGATTCCGGCGCAAGCCGGTACTCGACGGAGACGACGACGCACCCGGCGGCGTTCGCCAGAGACCGGCTGGTCGCATCGGAGCCCTCCACGCTCCCCAGCACCCAGCCGCCGCCGTGGAAAAACACCAGCGCCGGG
Organism: Chloroflexota bacterium; assembly: GCA_963170165.1. Classification (GTDB taxonomy): domain Bacteria; phylum Chloroflexota; class Dehalococcoidia; order CAUJGQ01; family CAUJGQ01; genus CAUJGQ01. Next base: position 36,625 of record CAUJGQ010000040.1, read on the forward strand.
AACGGCCCGCTGCCCGCCGGAGTGTACAGCCGCACGCTGATCGCGCCGCCATCAACGAGGATGCTGCGGTCTACGACGTGTGCGACAGGCTCGCCGGGGGCCGTGGCCCGTGCAGCCGCAGCCTGCGCGCGCGCCTCGATGGGCGTCAGCGTGTTGTACGCCGGCAGCCCCAGCGCTGCCAGCTGATCGAGCATCTGCTTGGCCTGAGGGTCCAGTGGCATCGAGCACCTCGCCTCGTGAATTCTGCGCCGGGGCGGGCTCTCCGGAGCCGGAGGCCGCACCATTCTGCCGCAGCGCTGATCCAGCGTCCATCCGGCGGCGCAGCCTTGCCCCGCCACATTTGGCGCCTGCCGGTATGCAGGTTCCGGCGCTCGAACCAGGAGCGGACCGCCGGCGCGTAGCCGCCACCAGCACGTCAACTGTTCCAAGGACGGGCGGGCCGGGCCACACATCGATCAGCCGGGAATCGCAGTCATCCTGCAGCACGGCCTCTGAAGCGGTCGCACGTGCCGGCGCGATGGCTTCTCGGACTCCGGAGCCCAGCCCGGCGGGACGCAGGCAGACGCCGGCCGCAACTCATAGCGGACCACAGCAGGGGCAACCGGCAGGCAGCATTCTTCCAGCGCCGGTCGGCGCAAGGGCGATGATAGGCCGCTCTCAGGCGCGGCACACGTCATTGGCCGGGCCGGCGGATGGTCTCCTGCCCCGCGGTCTACGCATCATCGGTCATGCGGAAGCAGGTGATACTAAGGGCGCCGGACCGCGGGACGAACGCGAGCCGTTCCAAGCCCGCCGGAACGGAGCCGGCCCGCGGGCGAGGCAACACTACTCCAGCCGCTCGATGATGGTGGCCGTGCCGATACCGCCGCCGCAGCACATGGTTTGCAGGCCGTAGCGGCCGCCGGTGCGCTCCAGGTGGTGCAGCATCGTCGTCATCAGCCGCGCGCCGGTGCCCCCCAGTGGATGGCCGAGAGCGATGGCGCCGCCGTTGGGGTTGACCTTGGACATATCCGGGCGCAGCTCGCGCTCCCAAGCCAGCACCACCGGCGCGAACGCCTCGTTGATCTCGAACACATCGATATCAGATAGCGACAGCCCAGCCTTATCCAGCACTTTCGGTGTCGCCGTGATCGGGCCCGTAAGCATCAACTCCGGGTCCGAGCCGACAACGGCCTGGGCCACGATGCGGGCGCGCGGGCGAAGCCCCAACTCCTGCGCCTTCTCGCGTGTCATCAGCAGCACGGCCGCCGCGCCGTCGGTGATCTGGCTGGAGTTGCCGGCGTGGAGGATACCGTCCGGCAGGAACGACGGCTTGAGCCCGGCCAGCGTGTCTGCCGTGGTGCCGGGGCGGATACCCTCATCGCGGCCGATCAGCCGTGGCTCGCCATCCACCATCACAGGCACGGGGACGATCTCGGCATCGAACAACCCTTCGGCCTGGGCACGGGCCGCCCGTTGCTGGCTGAGCGCGCCAAACTCATCGGCCTCGCGCCGGCTGATGCCCCACTGCTTGGCGATCTTCTCCGCCGAGATGCCCTGGTGCGTCAGGTCATACAGCGCCATCAGCTCCGGCGGGAAGGGATCGCCGCCGGTCGCGGTACTGGTGCCCATCGGCACGCGGCTCATGTTCTCGACACCAGCGCCGATGGCGATGTCGACGGTGCCACTCTGCACGAGATTGGCGGCGATGTGGATCGCCTGCTGGCTGGAGCCGCACTGCCGGTCCACGGTCATAGCCGGCACGGTGTACGGAAAGCCGGCGGTGAGCACGACATTGCGTCCGATGTTCACCCCCTGCTCGCCCACCTGGCCCACGCAGCCAAAGGTGACGTCTTCCACCAGTGAGGGATCGACCCCGGCGCGAGAGACCAGCTCCTTGAGCACGTGCGCGCCCAGGTTGACCGGGTGCACCCCTGCCAGCCCGCCGTTGCGCCTGCCCATCGGTGTCCGCACTGCCTCAACGATCACGACCTCAGGCATGGCCCGCCGTCTCCTTGTTGATATTTCGGTTCGCGGCCAGTGTACTCCTGGCAGCGGCGGAGCACGCGGAGACGGTGCACTACACTAAGGTCGTTGCTCCATGGGGAGGGTTAGGATGCGACTCAAACTGCTGCTTGCGCTGCTCCTGACACTGACGGCGATAGCCGCCACTGCCTGCGACGATGACGCCCCGCAGGCCGCCGCGCCCCGCGGCACGCCCGTCCTCTCCGGCAACGGCGGGCCCGGCGCCGGCACCCCCGTTGTCCGCGCCGGCCGGACCGCACCGCGCCGCGCGCAGCCGTTCGACCCGGCATCGTTCCAGCTGGTACTGGAGCCGGTGGCCTCGGGGCTCAACCGGCCGCTGTTCGTGACCAGCGCGCCGGATGGCTCCGGCCGCCTGTTTGTGGTGGAGCAGGGCGGCACAGTGCGGATCATCCAGGGTGGCGCGCTGCTACCGGAGATCTTCCTCGATATCCGCGACCGGGTGCGGGCCGGCGGCGAACAGGGGCTGCTCGGCCTCGTCTTTCACCCGCGCTACGCCGAGAATGGCCGGCTGTTCGTCAACTACACCGCCCACAACAGCGACAATACCATCGCCGAGTTCCACGTCAGCGCCGACCCCAACCGCGCCGGCGCCGCCGGTGGCCGCGTGCTGCTGGCCTTGCCGGACTTCGCCGCCAACCACAACGCCGGGATGCTGGCGTTTGGGCCGGATGGCTTTCTGTATGTGGGGACAGGCGATGGTGGTGGCGGGGGCGACCCGCAGCGTACGGCACAGAATGCAATGGCGCTGCTGGGCAAGATGCTGCGACTGGATGTGGACAGCGGCGAGCCGTACGCCATCGCTGCGGGCAACCCCTTTGCCGGCCGAAGCGATATCCGCCCGGAGATCTGGGCGACGGGGCTGCGCAACCCCTGGCGCTACAGCTTCGACCGCATCACCGGTGACCTGTGGATCGCGGACGTGGGGCAGGGGGAGTGGGAGGAGATTAACCTCCAGCCCGCGGGCAGCGCCGGCGGCGAGAACTACGGCTGGAGCATCATGGAGGGCACACACTGCTTCCGCCCCAGCTCCGGCTGTGATCAAAACGGCCTGGTGCGCCCCGTGCACGAGTACGATCACAGCCTGGGCTGCTCGGTGACGGGCGGCTATGTCTACCGCGGCGCCGCCTATCCGGCGCTGGAAGGCGCTTACCTGTTTGGCGATTACTGCTCCGGCCGCATCTGGGCGCTCTCGCCGGACACCGGCGCCGGCCGTACTGCCACCGAGTTGCTGAAAGCCAGCTTCCAGATCAGCTCCTTCGGGGAAGACGAGCAGGGTGAAATGTACCTCACGGGCTACAACACCGGCATCGTGTATCGCCTCACCACCGTGGCGCGATAGGAGGGCCGCCGCCGTGATTCTCCGAGCACGGCCGACGTGATCCCCGCAGGGTGGCGGATGCCCCGCTCCTGCTGCCCGGTTGAAACAAGCCCGCAGATACTCCGGTATGCCGGTGTGACGCATCGCTGACCGGCAAACGTCCCCTGTCCGTCGCATCCGAGACAGCGTGGGGTGTACGAGGGGACGGCCGGTGGTGCGTCCTACGTACGGCGTGATGCACGGCAGGCCTCCCGTAGGCTACATAGCACCGGCTGGGCTTGTTGGCGGGGTGACGCCGCTGCTATGCTTGCGCGCATCCCGCGCGTGTGTACCATCCAGAGCGCAGGCGCCGATGGAGTCTGGTCAATGCGCCGTCAAGCTGCTGTTGTGGTGATGGGCGCCCTCACACTGCTGGCGGCCCTTGCGCTGCCGGCGGCGGCACTGGCGGCGTCCAGCCCGCCGCCGCCGGACGCACCGGCCGCCCAGCCGGAGGGCCGCCGGGTCGAGCGATCCGACTGGATTGATCGCGTTCCGCTAGCGGCCGGTATGACGCTGATCGTGATCGCCGTCGATGCCGTGTTCATCCTCAAGATCCTGCACAACCGCCAAACCAAACGTGAGCGCCGAGCGGCGGCACAGCACCCGCCGCCGGTCAACGGCTCTGGCCCGCGCGGGCCGGGGCGGCCTTCGCAGTGAAACCGCAGACAGAGCAGACAGGGAGACCAATGCGGTACTCGCGCATACTGGAGCGGTTTGTCGCGTTCCGGCGTATCCCCCTGAGGATCGTCGGGGTCACCGCGCTGGCGTCCTACGCCATGCAAGCCGGCGCCGTGCTGCAAGGGCAACCGCTGTACATCATCGCTCTCTACACGTTGATCCCCTGGATTCCGCTGGCGTTCTTCGAGGGGTTGTGGAAAGTCAAACACTACCACTGGGTGGCCGTTTTCGCGGTGGTCACCGCCTTGCAGGTGGGGCACCTGGGTGAGCACGCCTTCCAGGTGACCCAACTGCGCTTCCTGGACGGGCAGATCGCCTGCCCGCCGCCGGTCGATAGCCCGGCCAATGCGCGCCTGGCGGTCGAGCGCGGCCTGCGTCCGTCCGGCGACGACGCAACCGGCCGCGCTGCCTCCACGATCGGCATCCCCAATGCCCAGGGCGAAGCCACGCAGCAAAGCGGCAAGAATGTCACCGGCCCGCCTGCCTGCGGTGTCTTTGGCCAGCTTGACTTCGAGACGGTCCATCTGGTGTGGGACACGGCGGTGTGGCTGGGAGCGCTGGTGCTGTTGCTCAAGTTCCCGGGCAACATCTGGCTGTGGATCGCAATGGGCGCAGCCAGCATCCACGAGATCGAGCATCTGTTCCTGGGCTGGATCTTCTTTCAGGATAACGCCGAGGCGTACGCCTACATGAAGCAACTGTGGGCGACCACCGTCGAGGGCAACACCGTCACCGCTCACCCAGCCGGCAAGACGGCGGCGCTCACCACCTTTTACGAGGCGGGCGGCAAGACCGGGCTGATGGGCAAGAACGGGCTGGTGGAAAACGTGTTCTTCGGCGGCGGCGCCAGCTTCCCCCTGCGCCCGTACCTGCACTTCGGCTACAACACGCTGGTCGTCGTTCCTACGGTGCTCGCCTTCCTCGTGCAGGTGCGGCGCGTCTACGATGAATACCTGGCGCAGGCGCTGCCTGACCTGACGGAAGAGCAGCTGATTCGCACCACGCCGAAGCTAGAAACCCTGCGCTTCGCCGCCGGCGAGGATGCCGTCCGCCAGGGCGAGTACGCTGACCGCTTCTTCATTATCACCCGCGGCCACGCTGACGTGCTCCGCACCGGGCCCGATGGGCGGGAGGTCGTGGTCAACCGCATCAGCCCCGGCCAGTACTTCGGGGAGATCGGGCTGCTGCACGGCGGCCGCCGCATCGCCACCGTGCGGGCGGTGGAGACCCTGGAGGTGCTGGCACTGGATCGTGCAGCCTTCGCCGAGTTGATGAGCGAGTCGGAGATGAGCCGCCAGGAGATGGATCGTGTCGTCAGGCACCGCGTCCTCCAGGTCAAAGCTACCCGCTAGGTCAGGGAGCGGCGCCCCGTATCCGCCGTTGATGGCAGGCAGGCGATGACGCCGGCGGCTCCTGTTCGTGTGCTGATCCTCGGTGGCGGCTTCGGCGGGGTGACTGCCGCCCGCGGGCTGGCCAAGTCGCTGGGCCACGCCGCGGAGATCACGCTCGTCAACCGTGACAACCACTTCCTGTTCGTGCCGCTGCTGGCCTCTGCCGCTGCCGGCTCCTTGGAGCCGATGCATGTCGTCGCGCCGATCCGGCGGCTGCTGAAGAAGAACGTCCAGTTCCGCGCGGAGGAGGTGACGGGTATCGACCTCGCCCGCCGGGCGGTCACCACCGTCTCCCCCACCACCGGCCGGGAGGCCGTCCTTGGCTACGACCACCTCGTCATCGCCCTCGGCAATGTCGTGAACCTGTCGCGGCTGCCGGGGGTGGCGCAGCACGGCAAGACGCTCAAGACGCTGGGTGACGCCTTCGCCATCCGCAACCAGGCCCTGGCAATGCTGGAAGCGGCCGACATCGAGCCGGACCCGGCACTGCGCCGTGAGCTGCTCACCTTCGTCATCGCCGGTGGTGGCTTCTCCGGCGTGGAGATGGCGGGCGAACTGAACGACCTGGTGCGCGGCCTGCTGCCCAGCTTCCCGCGATTGCGGGGCGAGCATGCCCGTGTCATCCTGCTGCACTCTGGCACGCGCATCCTCCCGGAGCTGTCTGCCGGTATCGCCCGGTATGCACACAAGCAGCTACAGAAGCGGGGCGTCGAGGTACGGCTAGGGATGCGGCTGGGGAGCGCCACCCCGCACGAAGCGGTGCTAGAGGGCGGCGAGAAAGTCCCCACGCGCACGCTGATTGTTGCAGTGGGCAACGCGCCGCCGCCGGTGCTGGAAGGGCTGTCCTTGCCGCGGGAGCGAGACAAGATCGCCGTCGATCCGCTCCTCCAGGTGCCCGGCTTCCCCGGCGTGTGGGCGCTGGGTGACAACGCCGCCGTCCCCAACCAGGCGACCCCGGACACGATCAGCCCGCCCACCGCGCAGTTTGCGTTGCGCCAGGGGAAGACGCTGGCGCACAACCTTGCCGCCGCTATCCGTGGCGGGCAGCCCAAACCCTTCTCCTACACCGGCGCCGGCCAGCTGTGCCTGGTGGGCCACGGCGCCGGCGTGGGGGAGATGCGTTTCGGCCTCAAACCCAAGGGCTTCCTCGGCTGGTTTCTGTGGCGGTCGGTGTACTGGTCGAAGATGCCGTCCTTCGGCCGCAAGCTGCAGGTGGGGGCCGATTGGGCGCTGGACCTGCTCGTTCCCCATGAGATGGCGCAACTGAACCTGGCGCGCACCCAGACCGTCGGCAAAGCGCACTTTGAGGAAGGGGAGACGATCTTCCGCCAGGGTGACCCCGGCGACCATTTCTACCTGATCACCAGTGGTGAGGTGGAGGTGATCCGCGAACGCTCCTCCGGAGACCATCACGTGCTGGCGCGGCTGGGCCGGGGCGAGTACTTCGGCGAAACGGCATTGCTCAACCGTGGCCGGCGCAATGCCACTATCCGCTGTGTGACTGCTGTCGATGTCATCACCCTGGGCCGCGATGACTTCGCCACCATTGCCGGCTCGTGGCGGGCGCTGGCCGACCAGTTGCGCGAGGTATCAGACCGCCGCGCCGCCGCCGGACCGCACACGCTGTTCATGCCGGCGCAGCCGGGGGCCGCGCTACCAGGCAACGGCCCCTGGACGGCGCGCGCCGTACTGGCTCAGGACGGCGGTCTTGAATTCCCGCTGGATCGCGAGATCACCACCATCGGCCGCACTCCCGACAATCACATCGGCGTGCCCGAAGCCTCCGTGTCACGCCGCCACGCCCTCATTCATCGGGACGGCGACGCCTGGTGGATCGAGGACCTGGGTGGGGTCAACGGCGTGTGGCTCAACGGTGAGCGCATCGCCGAGCGTGCCCCGCTGCATGACGGTGACCGCGCCAGCATCGGCCGCACCGGCTTTGTCTTTTGCCTGCGGCCTGCTTCCGCGCCCGCCGAGCCATCCATCACAAGCCTGATTCGTGATCTCGACCCGCCGGCTGCTGCCGTGGCCGGGCCGGCGCGGGAACCGGCTGAAGTAGCCGGATTGATCTGCACGCCCGTCCCTCCGGCCACCGGCGCTGAAAGCGTCACCGGGCTGCTTCACGCGCTCGACGCGCCCCTGCCGAACCGTGCGCCCATCACTCCGGCCGTACCCCGCCTTGACCTACGCGTCATCGACGGCCCAGCCACCGGCGCCACCTACGCGCTGAGCGGAACGGGTGGCCTGCTGGGGCGGGCGCCGGAGAACGCCGTCTGCATTCTGGATGAGCAGCTCTCACGGCGGCACGCGCAGGTCGGCTATGAGCAGGGCATCTACTGGCTGATGGATCTGGGCAGCACCAACGGCACGGCGGTGAACGGCGAGCGGCTGGCACGGCCACACCCGCTGCGCTCCGGCGACGTCATCCACCTGGGCGCCAGCCGCCTGCTGGTTACCCTGAGCAGTACCGGCTGACCGGCGGTGCTTGCCAGCGTTGACCAGCCTGCTGAACGCGCGTCATCGTGCTATGCTGCGGGGGAAGGGACTCGCCCCCCACGGGATCAGCAGAAAGGGGCGGGAACGTGCCGCCCGCCAGGTTCCAGCCGCCCGCCGTGCGGCCCGATACACTGGAGCGAGCCCGGCTCAATGATGCGCTGCACACCGGCGCTGGCCGCCGCTTGCAGATCGTCATCGCCCCTCCCGGCTTCGGCAAGACAACGCTGCTGGCCGGCTTCGTACGCGACATCGATCCACCGCCCGCCTGGGTAACGCTCGAGCCCGGTGACAGCGACCTCGCCACCTTCGTCAGTACTCTCGTCCAGGCGTTGCAGCGCCCCGCTCCCGGCTTTGGCGCCCGTACCCTGGCATCCCTGGCCGGCCCGCCGGATATCGAACGACGCGCCATCGCTATTGCCCGCGCCTTCACCACCGAGGCCGAGCGAAGCTTCGAGTCGCCGGTCATCCTGGTGCTCGATGACTTCCACCATGTTAACACCACCGCCGCCGTCACCGCCTTTGTCGACGAGGTGCTGCGGCGGCTGCCGGACAACCTGCGCATCGTGCTGGCGGGGCGAGCGCTGCCCAATCTCACCGTCTCCCGGCTGATTGTGGCCGGCGAGCTGTTCGGCCTGGGCGAGGCCGACCTGCGCTTTACGCCGGACGAGCTGCACACCCTGCTCCGCCGGCATGGCGCCGGCGTACCGCCTGCCCTGGCAGCCACGCTGGCTGAACGAGCCGAGGGCTGGGTAGCGGGCTTCCTGCTGTCGGTGCCGGACCTGCTCCACCGGCTGGCGGGCGGCGTCTTCGCCGGTGGTGACGGCGAGCTGTACCGCTACCTGGCGGCGGAGGCGTTCGACCGCCAGCCTGATTATCTACGCCGGTTCCTGCTGGCCACCGCCGTGCCGGAGCTGCCCGACCTGGAGCTGTGTCGCGCCCTGCTCGGCGAGGGTGATTGGGTCGCCGCGCGCGACGCGGTCGAGGCAGCCGGGCTGTTTCTCTCTCGTGCCGGCCGCTCCGCCTTCCGCTATCACCAGTTGTTCCGTGAATTCCTGCTGGCACGGCTCCAGCGGCAGGACCCAGCCCAGGCACGCCGGTACTATGCAGCGCTGGCCCCGGCGCTCGCGGCTCGCGGCGAGTGGCAATCCGCCGCTGCTGCCTACTTGGAAGCCGGTGATACTGCCGCAGCAACCGCCCTCACCGCCGCCGCGCTGCCGGAACTGGAGCGCGGCGGCCGCTGGCGTACGATCACCGCTGCCGTCGCCGCGCTACCCGCCACTGCCGCCGCCGGCCGGCCGGAGATGCTGATCACCGCCGCGCGGGCCGCCATGATGACGGCCGACATCCCTCGCGCCGAGTCGCTGGCCGGTGTGCTGCGCGATGCCGGCGAGCGGACCGCTGATCGCCGCAGCGCCGCCTGGGCGCTGGCCTGCCTGGGCAACGTCCGCCGCTTGCAGGGACGCACCTCCGAGGCGCGCGCGCTGCTGGCTCAGGCCATCGAACGCGCCGGAGACGACGAGGCGCTGGCCGCCGTCGCCCGCCGCTATCTGGGCTCGACGTTGGGTATGGCCGGGGAGTTTGTCGCTGCCGCCGAGCACCTGCGCGCTGCGCTGCCGGTCTTCGACCAGCACGGGATGGCGTACGATGCGGCCCAATGCGAGTGGCCGTTGGGAATTGTCCTGTCACGCGCGGGCCACGTCACCGAGGCCATCGCCCGCTATCGCTCTGCCTTGGCGCGCTGGCAGGCACTGGGTGACCCCGGAAACGCCGCCGAACTTGAAAACTGCCTGGGCGCGGCGCATGCGGGCCGGGGTGAGTACGCGGAGGCGGCGGGCTATCTTCAGTCCGCGCTGGCACACGCGCGCGAGGCCGGCGCCGCCCGGGCAGAGGGCGCGGCGCAGCACACCTTGGGAGAAGTGCGGCTGTCCCAAGGCGACGCCGAGGGCGCGCGCGCCGCCTTTGCTCAGGGCCTCGCCGTCATGCAGGAGGCCGGCGACCTGTGGATGGTCACCCAGCTGCATGAAGGGCTGGCGCTGGCGGCGCTGCTGGCGGGCAGCCTGGAGACGGCAGCCGAACGCGCCCACCACGCCCTAGCCCTGGCCGAACGGCAGAGCCTGCCGTATCTGGAGGCACGTTGTGCGCTGGTGCTCGGCTACATCCAAGCGCGCGCCGGCCAGGCCGGGGGCCGTCCGCGGCTGGAGTCGGCGCTGACGGCGCTGGCCGGGCAAGGAGCGCAGCGCGAGCTGGCCGGGGCGCACCTGCTCCGCGCGGCGCTGGATCACGCCGCCGGCCGCCCCTGGCAGGCCGGCATGCGCGCGGCCCTGGCCATCACCACCGAACTGGACGCCGGCGCGTTGCTAGACCTGCACGCCCGCCTGCATCCATCGCTGTTCGCCGATGCATCACCCAGCCTGCTCCCGGCGGAACGGCTGGCCGCCATCATCGCCCGGGGCGGTAGCCAGGCAGACGTCGGGCCGGCGCCGCTTCCTGAGCTGCCAGCGATCACGGTTCGTGCCTTTGGCAGCGGCAACGTGACGATCAATGGCGAGCCCGTGCACTGGACCTGGGACAAGGCGCGCGAGCTGTTCTTCTACTTACTACTGGCCGGCAGCCGCCGGCTGGAGCAGGTGGCAGAAGCGCTGTGGCCGGAGGCGCCCCCGGCCCGCGCCCGGCGCGATGTGCACAGCGCCCTCTTCCGGCTGCGCCGGGCGATCCACCCAGACATCGTGCTGCGCCAGGAGTCCGGCCTGCGCCTGAACGAAGAACTGATCGCCGCCTGCGACGTACGCAGCTTCGAGCGGCTGGCGCGGCAGGCGGCCGGCGCGCGCGGCCCTGCCCGGCTCGAGGCGCTGGAGCAGGCGGCTCAGATTGCGGATGGCGCGTTGCTCGATGAGCTACCCGGCGTGTGGTTGGAGACCGAGCGCGAGCGGCTGGAGCGCATGCTGATCGCCGTGCTGGTTCACCTGGCCACCGAGTACACCGCCGCCGGGCAACCACACAGCAGCCGCACCGCCGCCGAGCGGGCGCAGGCGCTGGAACCGCTCAACGAAGAGGCCTGCGCCGCCCTGATCCGCGCCTGCCTGCGCCTGGGCGACCGCACCGCCGCCCGCGCAGCCTACGACCGCTGCGCCAGCGCGCTCGCCACCGAGCTGGGCGTTTCCCCCGGCCCGGATCTGACCGCTCTCGCCCATCGCGTGGGGCGAGGGTATCGGCAGTAGACGAGCCGGACGCCTCTGCTCGGGAGGCTGACGAGGAGGGCGGGCGGCGAGGTGCGGTCACAGAGGCGCCCCCCCGCATCCCCCGTGCGGCCGTCCCTTCTGCGCAGGGGGATCAGGCTCCGCCGTTCTCTATTCCCTATTCCCGGTTCCCACTACGATGGACGGGCTGAAGTTTGGCCACGACGGAGGGCAGCACGACCATGGCCGCGATTGACGGCGCCGCGATAACCGCCCGCGCGCTCAAAGAGCAGGGCGTCGAGTATGTGTACGGCGTGGTGGGCATCCCGGTCACCACCATCGCCATCGAATGCCAGAAGGTTGGCATCAAGTATGTGGGCATGCGCCACGAACAGGCAGCCGCCTATGCCGCCCAGGCCACCGGCTACATGACCGGGCGGCTGAGCGCGGCGCTGTGCGTCTCCGGCCCGGGGATGCTCAACGCCGTGGCCGCCTTCGCCAATGCCTGGTCCAACTGCTGGCCGATGCTGCTGATTGGCGGCGCCTCGGACTCTGACCAGCGCGGCCAGGGCGCCTTCCAGGAGGCGGCGCAGCTCGAGACCATCCGGCCATTCGCCAAGTACGCCCAGGTCGTCGACTCGCAGGCGCGCATCCCCGCCTACATCGAGCAGGCGGCCCGCGCTGCCCTCTATGGCCGCCCGGGCCCGACCTATCTGGAGTACCCGGCCGAAGTGATCCTGAGCTCCGTGGAGGAGGAAACGGTCAACTGGAAGCCGGCCGCGCCACCCGCGCCCCGGCCGATGGCCGACCCCGCCGCCGTCGCCGCTGCCGTGTCCGCACTGAAGACGGCGCAGCGGCCGCTGGTGGTGGTGGGCAAGGGCGCAGCCTGGTCACGCGCCGAGGATGAGGTGCGCGAGTTCATTGACCGCACCAAGCTGCCGTACCTCGCCTCGCCGATGGGCAAGGGCGTGATCCCCGATGACGACAAGAACAGCGTCGCCGCTGCCCGCACCTTCGCCCTGCAAAACACCGACCTGGTGTTCCTGGTGGGGGCACGGCTGAACTGGATTATGCACTTCGGCCTGCCGCCGCGCTGGGCGCCGAACGTCCGCGTCATCCAGCTTGATATCGCCGCCGAGGAGATAGGCACCAACGTCCCCGCCGAAGTAGGCCTTGTGGGCGATATCAAGGCGGTGATGGGGCAGATCAACGCCGAGCTGGAGAAGGAGCCGTGGCAGTTCGGCCAGGAGAACGACTGGCGCGACGCGCTCAAAGAGAAGATCACCACCAACCAGGCGAACACCGAGCCAATGCTCAACGCCGATGACGTGCCAATGGGCTACTACCGGCCGCTGCGCGAGCTGCGCGACGCGATGCCCAAAGACGCCATCCTGGTGAGCGAGGGCGCCTCCACGATGGACATCGGCCGCCAGGTGCTGAACAACTACCTACCCCGCACCCGGCTCGACGCCGGCTCCTTCGGCACGATGGGCGTCGGCCCCGGCTTTGCCATTGCCGCCGGCGTGGTCAACCCTGACCGTGTGACGATCGACCTGGAGGGGGACAGCGGCTTCGGCTTCGACGGCATGGAGGTAGAGGTAGCCTGCCGCCTGAACCTGCCGATCGTCTTCGTCGTCTTCAACAACAACGGTATCGGCGGCGGCCCGGCCAAGCTGGACCCGTCGCGCCCGCTGCCGCCCAATGCCCTGTACCCGCTGGCCCATTACGAGAAGGTGATCGAGGCCTTCGGCGGGGACGGCTACTACGTGGAGAAGCCGGAGGAGTTCCGCGAGGCGCTGGATAAGGCCATCAGCAACCGCCGCCCGGCCCTGATCAACGTCGTGCTCGATCCGGTGGCCCGCCGCCGCCCGCAGCAGTTCGCCTGGCTGACGCGGTAGCAGCGGGAGCCGTCTCGGCTTTCCCACACACGAGCCGGGCGCCCTCCGGTGTGGAAGGCGCCCAGCTCGTGTAGGTTTCGCGTGGGTCTAAGGCAGGAACGGGAAGGGTGTCCAGGGGAAGCGGTTGTAGTACCAGTTGTAGTACCAATCGTAGGCGTAGAGGTTGAGACCAGCCGCGCTGATGAACGCCGCCAGCGGCAGCCAGCCGAGCGGCCGGCCGTCCGGCGACTCGAGCTGCACCCACAGCGCGTTGTCTGTGCCGAGCGCCTTACCGACGCCGTTGACGATGTAGCCGGCGGGCAGGTTCACGCCGGGGCCGGAGGCCGGGTCCGGCAGGCGCAGCGTCTGCACCGGCGGGCCAAACTGCACCTCGATATACGCCCGCCGCTCGCGGTCGGCGCTGGCCGGGGCAGCCTGCCAGCTGGTCAGTGCCAGCAACGCCAGACCGAGCGTGACGCCCAGCCACTTCCACGCACTCCGGCGTGTGCCACGGGTGGTCATGGGGTTCCCTCCTTCCACGGCACCGAATCCCGAAGCGCGGACGCTCCGGCAGATTCACCACGGTGAGCGTACGCGCTTGGTGCGCCCAACGCTATCGGGCAAACGAGGGATACCGGGTAGGGGGACAGGGGGATGGCACGCGGGGCGTCACATTCCCCACGCGACGGGGTGGAGCTGCTGCATACACTGGCCGGGTATTCGTGATCGTTCCATCACCGTCCCGACGAGGCTGCCCGTGCCACTCATCATTGGACAATCCTACGTTGATGGCCGGTATCGCATCGTTCGGCTGCTCGGCCAGGGTGGCTATGGCGCCGTCTATCAGGCCGTCGATACCCGCACCGGCGGCGCTGTCGCCGTCAAGCTGTCCGAGCCGCGCCTGCCCGTGGATCGGGAGCGCTTTGACCGTGAACAGCGCGTGCAGGAAAGGCTCGGCGGCGACCACATCGTACGGGCGCTGGGGAGCTTCACGACGAATGGCGCCCCCTGCACCGTCCTGGAATTTATGACCGGCGGCTCGCTGGCAGATGATGCCGTCATCGACGCACTGGACAGCGAGGCGAAGCTGAATATCGTGGTGGACGTCCTCCGCGCGCTGGAGGCCGCCCACGCGGCACATGTTGTCCACCGCGATGTGAAGCCGGCCAACGTCCTGCTTGATGACCGGCGCCGCGCAAAACTCGCGGACTTCGGCTGCGCGCATGACCCTGGCGATGTGCCGCTGACGCGCACCAATGAGGTGCTTGGCACCGAGGCCTGGATGGCGCCCGAGCAGGCAGCGGCGCAACCCGCCGACCCGCGCGACGATCTGTTCGCCGCCGGCCTGCTGTTGAACTTCCTGCTCACCGGTGAACGACCGCACGCCAACTGGCCCAGCTGGCGGCCCCGCCTTGCCGGACTCGATGAGCCTGTTCGCTCCATCGTTGCCCGCGCCACCGCGCCGCGCCGTGCTGACCGCTTCACTACGGCAGCCGCGATGCGGGCAGCACTGGAGGGCGCCCGCGGGCGAGCCGTCACCTCCCATCGGGCACGGCCCGTCCGGCGGCTCAGTCTGACCGATCTGCGGCTCATGAGCGGGCCGCGGGAGGTCCGCCAGGTGTTCCGTAAGCTCGGCTACCCTGTGCTGCCCGACGAGGATTTCGTAGCCGATCAGCCGGGCAACTTCGAGTTGTGGGGCCGCGCCGCCGAGTTGACCGAGGAAGGTTGGACGCTGGCGGACTTCCGCGACGGCGTCAACGACCTG
>CAUJGQ010000041.1 GCA_963170165.1 Chloroflexota bacterium
CGCCCATCCGGATATCAGCCTCGTGCTGCAGCGCACCGGCCTGTCGTCTCAGCCGCAAGTGCGCGCCGCCCTCACCGCCCCACCTGACCCCCGCCGCCGGGCCGTCACCGGCCGCGGGCTGGACGGACGGGAGGTGCTGACGTCCTATGCAACGGTGTTTCCGCCGGGGTGGTACGTGTTCGTTGAACAACCGCTGGGCGAGGCGCTGGCGCCGCTCAATGCCCAGGTGTGGCGCAGCATCGCGCTGGGCGCCGCCGCCCTGGTGCTGGCCGTGATCGCCGCCCTGCTGCTCGCCCGCCAGATGACGCTGCCGATCCGCGCGCTGCAGGCGGGTGCGGCCCGTATCGGCGCGGGCGAGCTTGACCAGCGCATCGACGTGCGGACCGGCGACGAGCTGGAGGCGCTGGCCGCCAGCTTCAACCAGATGGCGGAACGGCTGCACACCTCCTACACCGGGTTGGAGGCGACCGTCGCCGCCCGCACCGCGGCGCTGACGCTGGCGCTGGCCGAGCTGGAGGCGGCCAGCCGCCATAAGTCCGAGTTCCTGGCGATGATGTCACACGAGCTGCGCACCCCGCTCAACGCCATCAACGGCTTCTCCGAGGTACTGATCGAGCGCTACTTCGGCGAGCTGAACGACAAGCAGGACGAGTACGTCCGTGACATCCTCTCCTCCGGCCAGCACCTGCTTGCGCTGATCAACGAGCTGCTGGACCTGGCGCGGGTGGAGGCCGGGCGGATGGAGCTGGACACCGCCACCTTCTCGCTGCGCGAGGGGATCGGGGCCAGCCTGATGATGGTGCGCGAGCTGGCGGCGCGGCAGCAGATACGGCTGACGGCGGATATCGCGCCGGAGGTGGACACCATCACCGCCGACGAGCGCAAGGTCAAGCAGATGCTGTTCAACCTGCTGGCCAACGCCGTCAAGTTCACCCCGGCCGGTGGCGCGATCGCCGTGCGCGCCTGGGCTGAGGGCAGCGCAGCTCGCATCGCCGTGCGCGACACGGGCATTGGCATCGCGCCGGAGGAGCATGCCCGGGTGTTTGAGGCGTTCCACCGGGCAGAGACGGCGGCGGCGCAGGAAGGCACGGGGCTCGGCCTGGCGCTGACCAGGGCCTTTGCCGAACTGCACGGCGGCGCGCTGACACTGGAGAGCGCGCCGGGGCATGGCAGCACGTTCACCATCACGCTGCCTGCCGCGGTCGAGCGGGCGGACGCCGTCGTGGCAAGGTAAGGCGGAGATGGCAGGGGAAACCGTGTTGGTGGTCGAGGACAACGACCGCAACCGCAAGCTGGTACGCGACCTGCTCCAGGTGACCGGCTTCCGTGTGCTGGAGGCGGCCAGCGCCGGCGAAGGGCTGCGGCTGGCGGTCGCGCACCTGCCCGATGTCGTGCTGCTGGACGTGCAACTACCCGACCACGATGGCGAGACCGCGCTGCGGCGGTTGCGCGCCGACCCCCGCCTGGCGCTCATTCCCGTCGTCGCCCTCACCGCCTACGCCATGCCCTCGGACCGCGAGCGGCTGCTGCGCGCCGGGTTCGATGGCTATCTCGCCAAGCCGATCTCGGTGCGCGAGTTCCCGGCGCAGGTGCGGGCGTTCATCGCGCCGCGTGAGGAATGACATGCCGCAGGCGCCGTCCATCCTGATCGTGGACGATCTACCCCAGAACGTGCGCCTGCTGGAGGCGGTGCTGCTGCCGCGCGGCTACCGCGTGCTGGTGGCCACCTCCGGCGAGGCGGCGCTGAAGCAGGTGGCGAAGGCGCTGCCGGACCTGGTGCTGCTCGATATCCTGATGCCCGGCATAGACGGCTACGAGGTGTGTCAGCGGCTACGCGACCGCCCGGCGACGGCAGCGCTGCCGGTGGTGATGATCACCGCCAGTGGCGACCAGGAGAAGCTGCGCGCGCTGGAGGCAGGCGCCGACGACTTCATCACCAAGCCCTTCAACCAGGCAGAGCTGCTGGCGCGGGTGCGCTCGCTGGTGCGGATCAAGCAGCATCAGGAGACGATCGCTGCCCAGGCCGCCGAGCTGGCCGCCTGGAACCACACGCTCGCCCAGCGGGTAGAGGCGCGCGCCGAAGTGCTCGCCCTCTACCGCGAGCTGGCGCGGCGCAACCAGGAGCTGCACGACCTGCTTGCGCGGCTTACTACCCCTCCCGGTGGGCGGCACGGGAGTGCCCCGGAGCCGGCAGAGCCGGCCGCCGAGCGGTTGACACCCCGCGAGCACGAGATCCTGCGCTACGTGGCGCAGGGGCTGACGAACGGGGAGATTGCCGCGGCGCTGGTGGTAAGCGCCGCCACGGTCAAGTTCCATGTGGAGCACATCATCGCCAAGCTTGGGGTCTCCGGCCGTACGCAGGCCGCCGTTCGCGCCATCGAGCTGGGCTACCTGACGCCGTGAGCGGGGATGTCCCTCATCCCCCCTCCTCGCTTTCCGCTCCCTCCCGCACGTCCCAGGTCTTAGCGCCGAGTTGGGAGACGAACAGGATGGAGGGCAGCGTCAGATTCTTCTGGGCGGGGGTCATGAAGTTTTGCAGCAGCCCGTAGGCGGCCATCGTCAGTGCCAGCGCGGTGAGCAGCTCTGTCGTTTCCCCCTGGGATAACTGGATGGTGGTGCCGCGGCGGGTCCGGCGGACATTCATGGACAAGGCTCCCCGTAGCTTTCAGCCGTCAGCGGCCGGATTTCCGCGCAGGCTCCCCACCGCTGGCTAGCCAACCGGCTGCTTGCGGCCGCGGCCATCGCCAAACTTGTTGTCGCGCCACTCCAGCGCCGCCTTGTGGCCCTGCTCGCGGGAGATGCGGCCGAACTCCTTGACGGCTGGCGCCTGGTGGGCACGGGCGTCAATCTCGGCGGCCAGCCGCTGCATGGT
>CAUJGQ010000042.1 GCA_963170165.1 Chloroflexota bacterium
AAACGATGAATGGCAAACGGCCCCCCTCTCCGGTTCGGAAAGGGGGGCTGAGGGGTGAAGACCGTATCTATCCGCCCCGTCTCCCCCGGCTGCCCAATTCCCCCATCCCTACACGTCCTGGCGGCGGAATGTCCAAGCGGCAGCAGCGAGGGGGACGGCCAGCCACAAGGCGAGCATGGCCCCCAGCAGGCCGGTGGCGCCGTTCTGGCCGAAGGTGTCGGAGAGGTAGGCGCCCGAGGGGCCCAGCGTCTCCATGCTCGGCTCCAGGCGCAGGATGGCGAGCACGCGGGCGATATCGACGGGGTTGAGCAGCAGCGCCGCCACCAGCCCGCGACTGCCGAGGATGCCGGTGAGCGTCACACCGATGATGCCCAGGTCAAAGAACAGCACCAGCACGAACCACACCGCCAACGCCGCAGATAGGGCACGCATCCGGCTACCCGCCACCACCGAGATAAACATCCCCAACGCCAGCATCACCCCGGCCAGCACAATCACGAGCAGGAGCAGCTGGACGTAGCGCGCCGGGTCAATCACCGGCGACAGCATGGCAATCACGAGCCCGGCCGCGCCAAAACCCAGCGCCGTGGCAACGGCGATTGCCCCCAGCAGGCCGAGGAACATCCCGGCCAGCAGCTCGGCGCGGGAGACGGGCTGCGCCATCAGCCCGTGGATCGTGCCGCGCTCCCGCTCGCCGCTCACCGCCGAAGCGCCCAGCGCCAGCGCCACCAGCGGCGCCAGCAACAAGCAGGCGTTGAGCAGGCTGGCGCTGGTGCGATTGAAGCCGGTAAAGCCAAGACTGCCCGCCCCACGCGAGCCGGCAATAGCCAGCCCCAGCGCCAGCGCGCCGAAGGTCAGCGCGTACACCGCCACCCACCAGCTTTGCAGTGCCTCACGCAGTTGCCCGCGGGCCGTCACTCTGATCGCGTTCATGCCACACCGTCCCCTCGCACCGCCGCCAGCGCCGCCGCCAGGGCGTTCCCCTCCAGCCGTGGGGGCTGGGTGTTGCCGGTCAGCCGCAGCACCGGCGTCTCCTCCGCTGGTGCTGGCGTCCCCTGCGCCAGCAGCCCGGTCATATCACCGTCGTACGCCACCCGGCCTTCTACCAGCACCAGCGCACGGTCGGCCACGTCCTCCAGCAGTTGCAGGACATGGGTGGACATCAGCACCGTACGGCCATCGGCACGCAGCCCGCCGATCAACTCGGCAAACAGCTGCCGCCCCTCGGGATCGAGGTTGGCGACCGGCTCGTCCATCAGCAGCACCCTGGGGTCGCCCAGCAGCGCCACGGCCAGCCCCAGGCGCTGGCGCATACCGCCGGAGAGGGCGGAGACGGGCTTGTGCTCGTACGGCGTCAGCCCCACCTGCGCCAGGCGCGCGTCGATGTCCTCACCGCGCAGGCCACGCAGGTCGGCATAGTACTCCAGCGCGTCGCCGGCGGTCAGGTACGCCGGAAAGGCGGGGGTTTGGGGTAGATAGCCGGTCAGCCGCCGCGCCTCCTTGCCGTCACGTTGCACATCGTGGCCGCCGATGCGGGCGACACCCGAGAACCGGGACAGGCCGAGCAGGCATTTGAGCAGCGTGGTCTTGCCCGCGCCGTTGGAACCGAGCAGCGCCAGCACCTCGCCGCGTTCTGCCGAGAAGCTCACGGCATCCAAGACGGCGTGCTTGCCATAGCGTTTGCTCAGACCGAAGGCCTCAATCATCATGACAGTTTCCTCCCCAATGCCGGCCGCAGGGCGGGCCGGCGCAGGCCGCGTGCCAGCACCACCGGCAGCGCCCCCAGGACTACCAGCGCCGCCGAGGCCAGCAGCAACCCCCGGCCCGTGCCCGTGGTCGGCACCGGCACCGGCGAGCGCATCAGCGGCGCGCTATCTTCGATCAGTACCTCCGGCCGCGTCACCGGGAACAGCCGCCCGGCGGCGTCTACCGCCTGCTGCGCCGGGGTATAGCGGAACAGCTCCAGCGCTGGATTGTCGTCGGCGAGCTGGGCGAAGGCGGAGGTCGGCCGGTAGGGCCGGTCGCCGATACCGTCGCCGTTCCTGTCATAGCCGGCGTAATCGCTCCAGTAGTTGCCGCGGCCTTCCACTGTCCAGCGGTTATGCGCAGAGGCGCCTTCCGTGTTGTTGCCGGCAGTGGCCGGTGCGCCGGTGGCCGCAGCCGGAGCAGAGGCGCCGTGGTCATCGTGGCTCGCGGCCGGCGCGCTGGGTGCGGGGCCGTGACCGGCCAGGCCACCCATCAGCCCGCCACCGCGGCCGGAGACCGCGACACCGTTATCGACAAAGCTGTTCTCGTAGAAGGTCGCGGCGGTGGTGGTGGTGAGTGCCACGCCGGTACGGTTGAGCGCGATCAAGTTGGCACGAAACACGACGGAGCCGCCGGGGGTAGCCGGCGCCTCTTCCATGATGATGCCCGTGCCGTTACCGGTGATGCGGTTGTCCTCCGCCCACAGGCCATCGACGTTCTTCAGCAGCAGGCCGTAGGCCGTGGCGCCGTGGCGGTTGTTGCTTAGCACATTGCCGCGCAGGAAGATGCGGCGGGAGTCCATGACGAATGCGCCAGACATATTGTGCTCAATGATGTTGTCTGTGAAACGGTTATCGTTGGCATACATATAGTGAATGCCAAAGCGTGAGTGACGAATAGTATTGGCATGAACGTAGTTGTTATGAGAGAAGGAGATGTATAGCCCGTCTTTGGCGTGCTCAATGGTATTGTGACGGATAACGTTGTGCTCGGTGTTCCATAGCGAAATGCCGTGCTCGCGCCACTCTACCTTGAGGTCCGGGCCGGGCACGATCGTGTTGTACTCAATCTCGTGGTGATGCCCCCCCTTGACGGAGATGCCGAAGTGCGCCCGCTCGATGCGGTTGTGCGTCAGTAGGGTGTGATGGCCCAACAGACGCACGGCCGCCGGCTCTTTGGAGATAGCACGGCCGCTGTTGCGAATGGTGAAGCCGCGCAGCACGACATCATCGGCCATGACGACGACGACATCACCCAGGCCACCGCCATCGATGATCGCCCCCGGCTCAGCGTGGAGCGTGACCGTCTTATCGATGACGAGCTGCTCGCGATAGACGCCGGCCGGGACCTTGATGACCGCCCCCGGCTCAGCGGAGGCGATCATCTCGGTGATGCTGCCCGTACCGGTCACAGCGGGCGCAGCCACGGGAGTGGCGGTGGCAGCGGGGGAGCCGTGGTCGTGGCCGGGGGATTGGGCCTGGGCGCCGCGGGGACCGGCCAGCGCCAGTGCCAGCACCAGCGCCGCGGCGGCGCCGGACAGCTTGAACGAGCGCGGTAGCTCCCACAGCGCGCGCAGCAGTGACGGGCCAATGCTGATGATCAGCGCGACGGCGATCAGCACCCAGAAGCCGGAGACAAATGTGGCTTCGTTGTGGAAGTTCATCACCTTGGTGTTCCCCCACACCTTGGGCGTGAACGCGGGGAGCCGGAGCGGCGCTAGCGGGTCCATGCTGTGACCGTAACGGTACAGCCACCACTGCAAGTCGGCCACCAGTCCGAGCGGCAATCCCCAAATGGCGGCGGATTCTACCACCTTCAGCCAGTGGGGAATGGGCAGGAAGGCGACGACGAGCACGATGGCCGCGATCGCGATCAGCGCCGGGCGGAACAGCTTGAGCTCGAACACCTCGTCCTGCTCAATCGGCTTCATCCCGATGTAGTGGTTGAGGATATTGATCTCGCGCACGTCGCCGGTGAAGCGGTCGCCGTAGGCGGTCATGTGCAGGCCGCCGGGGTACTGGGGCGCGAGCAGGGTCATCTTCCACATGGGAAGGCCGAGCGCGATGAAGAGCAGCGCCGCGGCGACCACCGCAGCGGTGACGCGGTCCCATTCGATGCGGTGGAGCCAGGCCGGCCGGGTCCCCATCGTCTCGGCCGTCCCCTCACGGCCGGGTGCGAGCTGGGCCATGGCGGTCTCCTTCTGGTGAGCGGGGCGCGCTCACACGACGCGCCCCACCCGCTTGCCTGCTTATGGTTCGACCAACAGCCAGCCTTGCATCTCCATGTGCAGGGCGGAGCAGAACTCCGTGCAGTAGAAGGCGAAGGCGCCCGCCTTATCGGCGGTGAACTCGATGCTCGTCGCTTCGCCAGGCTCCAGGCTCGACTGAATGTTGAAGCCGGAGATGGTGAAGCCGTGGGTCGTATCGCGCGAGGTCTCGACGTTGGTGATATGGATGATGACCTTGTCACCCTTCTTCACGCGGACGACGTCCGGAGTGAAGTGGCTGCGCAGCGCGCTCATCCACACCTCGGTGACACCAGGGCGCTGCTCGATCTTCTCCTTACCCTGCTGGACCACGTTCTTGCTGGTGGTCATGGTCAGCGGGTCGGTGCCGAGCTCGTAGTTGAGAATGCCCTTGAGGGTCTCGCGGCGGATGATCTGGGCGTAGTGCGGCTCACCGATGCCCATCGGCATGTCGTAGCGCACACGCATCTTCTCGCCGGTGAGGTCCACCAGCTGGAGGTTCTGCGGGTGCAACGGGCCGACGCTGGGGAAGCGGTCTACCGACCACTTGTTCAGCGCCACCAGGTACTTGCCATCGGGCTTGGCGGAGTCGCCCTGGGCGACGGCCAGGTGACCGATGTTGTACTGAACCGGCACCTTCTCCACCAGCTTCCAGTCGCCCAGCTTCCACTTGGCAACTGCGCTCTCCAGGAACAGGCTGGTGTAGGCAAAACCCTTGTCGTCGTACTGGGTGTGCAGCGGGCCAGCGCCCAGCTCCACCTGCGCTTCGACCACGGAGGAGAACTTCAGCACCGGCACACCAAACGGGTCCGTGCCCTCGAAGTCCTTCGCCGCGATTGCCTTCTGGATCTTGTCGAACGAGTAGACCGTAGTGTGCGGGTCGAGCTTGCCAGAGACGACGATGAACTTGCCATCCGGGGTGACGTCCGCGCCGTGCGGGCTGCGCACCTCAGGGGCAAAGAACAGGACGCTCTCGGCGACGGCAGTCTTCATCGAGATGACCTTCATCCCGTTGATGGTGTCGTACTTACCCGCCTTGACGACCTCTTCGGCCTTCTTCCAGTTGATGATGTGCAGGTAGTCGGTCGCGCCGGCAGAAGCGCCGGACTCGATGGTCGGCTTGCCTTCCATCTTGCCGCCGGTCGCCATCTCGCTGTTGTAGGAGTTGACGAAGCCCCAGCCCAGCGACGGGCCCTTGCCGGCGTCGGCGAGGTCCTGCGTATACGGCGGCAGCTCGATCTGGAAGCTCTTATCCAGGTCCATGCGGCCGGTCTTCTGGTCGATGGACAGCCAGGAGGAGACGCCGCGGTACTTGTCCTTGTACTGGTCCAGCGGCGCGTAGGCGTTGGGCGCGGGCGGCCACACCGTCGGCGTGTTGGACGAGACGTGGACATACTCGCTGTTCGGCGTGATGAACGCGCCGCCGTGCGTGGACTGATGGTTCGGGATCTGGATGGTCTGCTTGGTGCGGAAGTCACGCAGATCCACGAAGCCAATACGACCGTTGCCCTTGTCATTGATGTACAGGTAGCGGCCGTCGTACTCGCCGTTCGTCTCGCTGAGGGCGGGATGGTGGGTGTCCGCCCAGGTGATGTCGTTGCCGGTCAGGGGCATGGTGCGGCCGGTCTTCAGTGCCGCCTCGCTCCAGTCGTTGCCATAGCCATAGCCCTGCCACGGCTCGGGGGTGAAGACGGCAATCGTCTTCAGAATGCGCATCGAGGGAATCCCGATCACGAACACCTGACCGGAATGCCCGCCCGACGCGAACATGTAGTAGTCGTCGTACTTGCCCGACGGCACGTACGTCGCCAGCGCATTCTCGACGTCATCGGCGCTGAGATTGCGCGCCGCGGCGATGCTATCCAGCCCGCCGCCCACCGATACTTTGGTGGTCGTGGCCTTCTTCGATGCCCGGCCGATGGAGAATCCACCGGCGAGCAACACCACCACGAACACCAGCCCCAGCAATGCCAGCCGGAGCGTGTTGCCCGAGCGTTGCTCTTTGCTCGAACGGGACTGCATGCTGCCTCCTCCGTTTGTGGTCCCTGAGCGGTTGCCTATCCGTTCGCGACCGCCGTCGCGTTGCGACCCACCAACAAAAGCAAGTTATCGGTTTGTTAACACACCGTCTGTCGGGCGATACAGGACGGTCCGGGTACCGCCGGACGGCCTAGCACGGTCAGCATCGTCAGCGCGTGCCGCACGTCGCTGTGGGGCAAATCCCGGCGGCTCGCAGGCGAATCACCCTGTTCTACCCGACAGACGGCAGCCCCAGCGCCTCGCTAGCTTCGGGGAAGCATCACCCCTGCCCCGGGGAGGAGGAGCATTTCCATGGCTATCCAGATCCCGGCCCGCGCGGCCCGCGCCAGCACCGAGCCGGCGCCACGCACCGCCACTGCCTTTACGGCCGTTCCCATCGTCGCGGTCATGGGGCTGGCCTCCGTGTATGTGGGGCTGGTGATGGCGCTGGCACTGGCTGCCGAGCACGGCTTTGGCATGTCCACCGGCGCCGCCTGGGGCTACGCCACCGGCGTCATCAGCTATCTGTGCCTGCTCGCCGGCTTCATTTATGGCGCGGTGAAACTCGTCAGTCGCGGGTAGCGGAGCGCGACGGCCGGACCTTTATCCCGGAGCCCCCCGCTCCGCTTCTTTCCGCACCCAGGTGGCGGGCCGGCCGCGCCATCCTCCCCATCTCCCGTCGCCCGCGGTAAGCTGTCCGCTGAACGCTGAAGGCGGAGGGTGAGACAGCATGCGCGCAGGATCGTGGCAGCAGTACGACTGGGTACGGGACGGCAATGTGATGGTGACGCTGCGCGATGGCGTGCGCGTCGCCACCGACATCTACCGCCCGGCGCTGGGCGGCGCCGCGCTCCCCGGCCCCTTCCCCGCGATCATGGAGCGCACGCCCTACAACAAAACCCGCGGCGACCTGGTCTCCATGGCCAAGTACTTCGCCCGCCGCGGCTATGTCGTCGCCCTCCAGGACGTGCGCGGCCGCTACGCCTCTGAGGGCGAGTGGTACGCCTTCGCCGATGAAGGTCCGGACGGCGCGGACGCCTGCGAGTGGCTGGCGGCGCAGCCCTACTGCGATGGCCAGGCCGGCACGGTTGGCCTCTCGTACGGCGGCTCTGACCAGAGCGCGCTGGCCTCCCTCGCCCCGAACGGTCTGGCGGCAATGTTCGTCTCAGAGGGGCAGAGCAACTACCACACCTCTGCCATGCGCCAGAACGGCGCGCTGGAGCAGCGCTTCCTGATCTACGCCTTCGAGATGGCTACCTCCTCGCGCGAGGCGCTGGCCGATAAACCGCTGCGGCTGATGCTCCAGAAGGAGCGCGCCCGCCTGGGCGACTGGCTGCGCCGCCTGCCGCTGCGCGAGGGGCAGACTCCCCTGCGCCACATCCCCGCCTATGAGCGCTGGGCAATCGACATCGCCACGCACGGTGACTACGACGCGTACTGGAGTGATCGCCCCGGGTACGCCGCCGATGAGTTCTACGCCCAGCACAAGGATGTGCCGTTGTTCCTGCTTGGCGGCTGGTACGACTCCTACTGCCGCTCCACCACGGATATGTACGTGGCGCTCTCGGCGATGAAGCGCGGGCCGGTGAAGCTGCTGATGGGGCCGTGGGTACACGGCGTCCCAACGATGGCGCAACCCTTCCATGGCGATGTGGAGTTTGGCCCGGATGCGGCAATGGATTCCTACAACGATCTGCGCCTGCGCTGGTTTGACCGCTGGCTCAAGGGGCTGGCCACCGGCATCGACGAGGAGCCACCGGTACGCCTCTTCGTCATGGGCGGCGGCGATGGCCGCAAGACGCCGGAGGGACGCCTGAACCACGGCGGCGCCTGGCGCGACGAGCACAGGTGGCCGCTGGCACGCACCCAGTGGACGCCGTACTACCTGCACGCGGATGGTGCGCTCACGCCCGATCTGCCGGAGACCGTGTCTCCGCCCTCCGGCTACACCTACGACCCCCGCGATCCCGTACCCACCATCGGTGGCAATATCTCCGTCGGCTACGAGCTGATCCCCAACGGCGGCTACGACCAGCGGGCTGACCCGCGGTTCTTCGGCTGCGTGGATAGCCTGCCATTGTCGTCGCGCCCGGACGTGCTGGTGTTCCAGACACCGCCCCTGGAGCGTGATATCGAGGTGACGGGGCCACTGGTGGTGCGGCTCCATGCTGCCTCATCGGCCATCGATACGGACTTCACCGCCAAGCTGATCGATGTCTACCCACCTAACCCGGACTACCCAGACGGCTTCGCCCTGAACCTGTCCGACAGCATCATCCGCGCCCGCTATCGCAAGGACCGCGGCCGCGCCGAGTTCCTCACCCCCGGGGTGCCGGAGGAGTTCGAAATCGTGCTCTACCCCACCAGCAACCGTTTTGCCGCCGGACACCGCATCCGCCTGGATATCTCCTCCAGCAACTTCCCCCGCTTCGATGTGAATCCCAACACCGGCGAGCCGCTGGGGCGCCACCGCCGCACGGAGCCCGCCCAGCAGAGCATCTACCATGACGCCGCCCACCCCTCCCACATCGTCCTGCCGGTGATACCGGGATGACGGGGAGCGGGGGTCAATGAGCGATGGCCGCTGTCCTGCCGGATGCCGCGTCACTCGCCGCCATGCCCCCGGCGCAGCGGGCCGCAGCGCTGGGCACGCCGCCGAATGGGCTGGGGGATACCGAGGCGGCGCGGCGGCTGGCGGTACACGGGCCGAACGAGCCTGCCCCACCGCCGGAGCGGCGGCCGCTGCGCGCGTTCCTGGCCAACTTCAGCCACACACTGGCGTTGCTGTTGTGGTTCGCCGCCGGGCTGGCCCTTGCCGCCGGGCTACCGGAACTGGGCGGGGCGATTGTCGCCGTCGTGCTCGTCAACGGTATCTTTGCCTTCGCCCAGGAGTACCGCGCCGGGCAAGTCGTCAGCGGGCTGATGCGGCAGGTGGCCGTGCACGCCCGTGCTGTCCGCGACGGGCATGAGCGGGTACTGCCGGCTCCCGCGCTGGTCCCCGGCGACATCGTGCGGCTGGCAGCCGGCGATGTCAGCCCGGCCGATTGCGTGCTGCTGTCAGCCAATGGCCTCACCATCGACCTGTCGCTGCTCACCGGCGAGTCCGTCCCAGCCGAGCGCGACGCCGCGCCGGTGAGCGTCGCCGGCTCACTGCCGCTGGCGGAAATGGGGCCGCTCCTGCCGGCGGGTGCGGCCGTCATCACCGGCGCCGCCGAGGCGCTGGTGTACGCCACCGGCCCAACCAGCACGCTCGGCCAGATCACCGCGCTGGTCGAAGGCGTTCAGCGGGGCGCCTCGGCGCTGGAGCGGCAGGTCGCTGCGCTCTCGCGGGTAACCGCCGTCATCGCCGTGCTGGCCGGCGCTGCCACCCTGGCGCTGGCCGGCATCGCCACTGATACCAGCTTTCTTGCCGCCCTCACCTTTGCCACCGGCGTGATCGTGGCGCTGGTGCCCGAGGGGCTGCTGCCCACGCTGTCCGTCTCGCTCGCCATCGGCGCCCGGCGGATGGCAGCGCGCGGCGCGGCGGTGCGGCGGCTGTCTGCCGTCGAGGTGATCGGCTCCGTCACCGCTATCTGCACGGACAAGACCGGCACGCTGACCGAGAACGCCCTCTCCGTGCTCGGCGTGGAGGGGCCGGACCTCGATGCCGCCCTCCGTGTCGCGGTTCTGTGCAGCGACGCTCGCGTGGGCGAGGACGGCCACCCGGAGGGGGATGCGCTCGATGTGGCGCTACTGGCGTGGGCCATCGCCCGGGGCGCAGACATCACCGCCTTGCGCGCCGCCTGTGCGCGCTTATCAGACATCCCGTTCGACGCGCACCGCCGGCTGATGGAGGTGGTGTGCGCCACACCGTCCGGGCCGCTTCGCCTGGTGAAAGGCGCGCCCGAGACGGTGCGCGAGCGGTGCGCGCCACTGCCGCCCGCGCTGGCCGCCGCAGTGGCCGCCGCCACCGAACGGGGCGAGCGGGTGGTGTTGCTGGCCGCGGGGCCGCCGGTCGAGCCGCTGACTGCGGTGGCGCTGGCCCGCCTGCATGACCCGCCCCGCGCCGATGTCCCGGAGGCGATTGCCGCCTGCCGCCGCGCCGGCGTGCGGGTCGCGATGCTGACCGGCGACCATCCGGCTACCGCCCGCGCGGTTGCCATCCAGATTGGTTTGGGAGATGCCGCCATTCCCGTCATCGAAGGCCCCACAGTGGACCGGATGCGTGATGACGAACTGCTGGCCGTGCTGGCGGGCAATTGCGTGTTCGCCCGGGTCGATCCGCGCCAGAAGCTGCGGTTGGTGACGGTGCTCCGCCGCGCCGG
Organism: Chloroflexota bacterium; assembly: GCA_963170165.1. Classification (GTDB taxonomy): domain Bacteria; phylum Chloroflexota; class Dehalococcoidia; order CAUJGQ01; family CAUJGQ01; genus CAUJGQ01. Next base: position 10,315 of record CAUJGQ010000042.1, read on the forward strand.
TGAGATCGTGGTAGCGACCGGCGACGGCATCAACGACGCTCCGGCATTGCGCGCCGCCGATGTGGGCGTGGCCATGGGCCGCCGCGGGGCGGAGGTGGCCAAACAGGCAGCTGATATCGTGCTGGCCGATGACCACTTCGCCACCATCGTCGCCGCAATTGAGGAAGGGCGGTCGATCCGCACCAACATCCGCCGGTTTGTCAGCTACGTCTTCACCAGCAACGTCGCTGAAGTGGCGCCGTTTCTGCTGTATATCTTCCTGCCGGTACCGCTGCCGCTGGCGGTGATCCAGGCGCTGGCGGTGGACCTGGGGACTGACCTGGTGCCCGCACTGGCGCTGGGAGCAGAACCCCCATCGCCGGATACGTTGCGCGTCGCTCCCGAACCACCGGCGCGGCCACTGCTCACGCGGGCGCTGGCGCTGCGTACGTTCCTGTTCTACGGCATGATCGAGGCAACGCTTGGCATCGCAGCGTTCCTGCTGTATCACGCCGCCCATGGCTGGCGGCCGTTCGATAGCTTCACCCTGTACGCTGGGATTTACCATGAGGCCACCGCCGCCACCTTCCTCGGCATCGTTGGCGGGCAGGTGGGCTGCCTGTTCGCTCAGCGTGACGGTCCCCTGTGGCGGCGGCTGTCTCCGCGGGGTAACCGCATGGTGGCATGGGGGCTAGGGTTCGAGCTGGCGCTGGCGCCTGCTCTCGTCTATCTCCCCGGTCTCAACCGCCTGTTCCTGATGGCGCCCGTGCCACCCGTCTGGCTGCTACTCGTCCCGGGCGCCGCCACGGTATTCCTGCTGCTGGCGGCACTCGGGGGAACCACCCGCACCACTGGACGCTGATCGGTTGGGTGCGGGCAGGCTGCGGTCAAGCTGTCTCTTATTGACACATAGTCCCATTTCCACATAGGGTAGAGTGGGAGCAGACATGGCCAAGCATCCAAGCCTGGCGGCGGTCGTACAGCGGCTGGAAGACCGGGGGCTACGCGTGACCGCTCCACGGCTATCCGTGCTGGCTGCTGCCGCTGCCGGCGCCGAAGACCAGTTCAGCGCCGAGGACATCGAGTCGCGCCTGCCGCAGGTCGGCCGTGCCACCATCTTCCGCACACTCAAGCTGCTGGTGGAGATGGATGTCTTTTGCCGCGTCCTGCTCGATGACGGTAACCTCCGGTACCGCTGGAGCCGCCGCGGCCACCACCATCACCTGATCTGCGACAGCTGCGGCGCCATCGAGGATTTCACCGGCTGCGACGTCACCACCCTGATGCAGGATCTCGCCCGCCGCACCGGTTTCACCGCGCGCGGTCACTGGCTGGAGGTCTACGGCCGCTGCGCCGCTTGCCATAGCCGCGCCGCCGTCTCGCAATGATACGGAGTATCGCTTGGCTCTGCGTGTAACCCTCATTTCGCTGCTTGTCCTGGTAACACTGCTGACTGCCTGTGGCGACGATCGCGCGACCTCCGCCGGACAGCGTGGCGCTGGCCCGGTGCGCGTTGCCGCCTCCATCTCCGTCCTGGGCGACCTGGTAGCACAGGTCGGCGGTGAGCGTGTCACCGTCATTGGCCTGATCCCACCCGGCGCCGACGGCCACACCTTCCA
>CAUJGQ010000043.1 GCA_963170165.1 Chloroflexota bacterium
ACGGTGTTGCCGATGCACCAGCGCAGCACCGGGTGGCCGCCGTGACGGATGCGTCCCTCCAGCACGAGCCGCTCCAGCTCCTTCGCCGGCGCGGTCATCGAGGCGAAACCCTGGCCGAACGGCACCACCGTGATGCCGGCCGCCGTCAGGCGCGTCTGCGTGGCGGTGCTGTTCCAGCGGTCAATCGCCAGCTCGCGCAGGTCGTAGCGCTCCGCCAGCCCGGTGATCACCGTCTCCACCACCTCGTAATCGACGACGTTGCCGTCCGTGGCGGTGAGGTGTCCCTGCTCGCGCCAGACGGGGTAGGGCACCCGGTCACGCTCGGCGCGCTTGGCCAGCGCCTCCTCCGGCACGAACGGGTAGGCGAGCACGTCGTAGCCGCCGGCGCCGTCCGGGAACACCAGCACGAGACCCGTCAGGTCGGTGGTGCTGGACAGGTCGAGCCCGCCGTAGCAGGCCCGCCCCGTGAGCGCCTCCGGGTCTACCGGCGCGTTGCCCCGATCCCAGGCCGCCAGGTCGAGCCAGCGCGTGCTGCTCTCCGTCCACTCGTTGCAGTGCAGCCGCCGGAAGGCCTGCTGCTCCGCCGGCACCTGCCGGGCGCGCTCGCACTTGCGCTCCAGGTCATCGACCTTCACCGAGACGCCGAGGTTGGGGTTGGCCTTCGCCCACACGGCGGGGTCGTCCCAGCGGTCCCCCTCATCGAGTCCGGCGATGAACCCGAACCAGGTGTCATCCTGGTAGGTCTCCTCCAGCACTTTGATCGTGTAGTCGTGATGGCTCCAGCAGACCGAGTGGCGGTCGTAGCCGGCGGTAGTGATGTAGAAAATCAACGGCTGCCGGCGGGCGCCGGTGGCCGTCTCCAGCACGTCAACGACAGCGCGCGACGAATGGGCGTGCAGCTCATCCACGATCGCGCCGTGGATGTTGAGGCCGTCCATCGTGTCGGCATCGGCGCCGAGCGGCTCGAACTTCGAGGCGGTGCTCTCGCTGTGCAGGTTGCTCGTGAACGGGCGAATCAGCGCCCGCAGGTCCGGCGTCTTGAGCACCATCTGGCGGGCGTCGCCCCAGACGATCTTCGCCTGGTCGCGCTTGGTGGCGGCGGCGTACACCTCCGCCCCCGGCTCGCCGTCGAGAAATGCCAACCACAAGCCCAGCCCGGCAGCAAGCGTGCTCTTGCCGTTCTTGCGCGCCACCTCCACATAGGCGGTGCGGAAGCGGCGGGTGCCGTCCGTGCGCTTCCAGCCGAAGAGTGAGCCGACGATGAACGCCTGCCAGGGCGCCAGTTCCATGCCGGCGCCGTCCTTGGCCCATTCGCCCTTGATGTGGGGGAGGAGGTGGTAGAACTGGATCGCCCGCTCGGCGGCGCCCTCGTCAAAGCGCAGTCCGCGCGCGTGGCCCGTCTCCAGGTCACGCAGGTGGCGCGCGGCGGCCAGGCGTACCAGCCGGCCGGTGACGGCATCGCCACAGGCGACTGCCGCGGCATATGCGGTGACGGCACTAGCTGCCGGTGCTGTTACCACGCATCAGCTCCAGGAATGGGTTATCGGTAGCCGGCGCCGTGGGTGTCACGATCCGAGAACGCGCCGACGGCGTGAGCCCCAGCTCGGCCAGGAATTGCTTCATGATGAGGATCTGGCGCTGGACAATCGAGACGAACGGCCCTTGCTGCACATACCCGGACGGTGTTTGGATCATCCACCCGTATTTGGTCAGTTGCAGCTCGGCGTCCCTCCAGCGGGCATACGCCTGGCAGTAGCCTTCAAGCGCGGGCCGGTCTACCCGAGCCAGCACGCCCATACGCTCCAGCGCCGGCACAATCCGGCGCCATTCGGCCTTCGCCTCCGGCAACAGCCAGGAGGGACACACCGGCCGGCCAGGCTCGGGGTTCGGCTCGCGGCGGTTCAGCGGGCGCTTACTGGCGTTGCCCTCAAGCAATCGCAGCGCCGTCGGTTTGGGTGGCGGTCCCCGCCGTCCCATCGATGCCCCCCTTGCGCTTGACACCGTACCGCACATTGCGGTACGGTCATTACCATGGAATCAACGAGTTATCGTCTGCCAGCGGTCACGGTGGCGTACCTGCGCGCGCTTGCGACGCGCTGGGGCATGACGCAGACACAAGTGCTGTGCATCGCCCTGGACCGGCTGGCGGTCGCGGAGGGCATCCATGATAACCATGACGAGCACGACGGACGGCGAGGCGCTCCTCAGTCAGATCGGGTTTCGTGATCTGCGCCCGCTGCTCCGCCCGCCATGGCACGAGGGCTGCGGCTTCCTCGTCCGCGACGCCGGCGGTCGCATCGCCGTCTGGCCGGTGCCGTCGCTGACCCCGGCACCCGACCGCTACGCGATCGGCAAGGCGGCGTGGGTACAGGCAAACCGCCGTGCCCAGCACACCGGCTGCGCCATCCTCGGCACGATCCACACGCACCCTGAAGGTCCCGAGGGGCCGTCTGAGCGAGACCTGGCCATTGCCCGCCGCTTGCCGGTCACCGAACTGCGGATGGTGTGGTACCCGCGCGGCGGGCATCTGACGCTCTACAACCGCACGGGTATCCTCGCCACCACCGCGATCCCTGCTCCCTGGGCATGGCGGGTGATGGCCATCGCCTAATACTACTTGCGGCCACCTTTGCCGAAGGTGGTGCCCTTGCTGCCAAACGGCGCTCGACCGCCGCCCTTGGAGCCGCCACCACCACCACCGCTGCCGAAGGTGGTGCCCTTGCTGCCAAACGGCGCTCGACCGCCGCCCTTGGAGCCGCCACCACCACCACCGCCACCACCAAAACCCTTGTCGAAATACAGCCGTCGCATTGCTCGATGCTCCTTTCGCGCCTCTCGGCGATGATCCATGAGTGTGGCTATCACGATACGTTCACACCCGGCGAGATCCTCCGCGCATTCGTCCACGAGCCGCCGGCCGGGCGCGCCGGCGTACACCAGCAACCGCCGCGGGCGCAGTTCGGCCACGACGCGCAACAGGCCGGAACGTACCCGCTCCACCTCCTCAGCGTCGCGCCCGCGAAACGTTTGTAGCTGCACGGACAGCCACGGCGCTTCGACAGGCAGCCCGATCAGGCAGAAATCAAACGACGCCGGCCCGGACCAATTGGCATCCGGCACCACGGCGATGCCGGCTTCCTGCAAATGCCGGCCCACCCACCGCGCCCGGTAGGTGTTCCACAGATGCACCGCTGACGGCTGGTTGAACCACATCGACCAATTGGGCGTGACCGCACCCAGAAGCCCAGCATTGAGCAGGCGCCCGGCCCACTCGTCCGTCTTGAGCCATAGCGACTCGAAGCGCGCATCGTCGGTGTAGAACGCCAGTACGGCACGCGCCCGCGGCAGCCGCCGGTTCGTGGTGCCATAGTTGACCAGGAACGTGCCACCGAACTCCGGTACTCCCAGATCATCCCCCGGCCACAGCGACACCGGCAGCGGAACATCCAGGAGCCGGTCCTCACGCAGCGCTGGAATTTGGAATGGCAGCGTGGACGGCCAAACCACATCGTTTTTGATGGCGAACGCGCCGGGCAGCTCGGGATCGGTGGCGCCCAGATCGTCACTAGCCTCATCCGCATCGCCGTACAGACCGGCACGCTCCGCCAGGTTCGCCAGCATCTCCTGTACCGGCGCCTGCTCGCTGCGCACCTCCCGCAGCAGCGCATCAAGCGACTCGCGCCCGGCCACCGCCAGGCTGCCCAGCGGGTCATAGGTGGCAAGCACCAGCGCCTCTTCGTCGGGGGATAGGTCCACATACACGACGGGCACCGTGGGCTCCTCCCGCGTGATGGCCATCGCCACACGTGCGTGCCCATCCAACACGTAGCCGGTGCGCTGGTTGACGATTACCCGCTGTACCCAACCGACCTCATCAAGCACCCCGGTGAGCGCCTCCTGTTGCGCCTTCGGATGCACCCGCCAGTTGCGCGGGTTGGCGAGCAGTTGATCGGGGGCTTCCTCACCGTCTCCGATGATGCGATTGCGCCACGTGGCCCGCGTCCCCTGCGATCGCCTCCCAGCCATACCCCCCCCGCCGAAACCTGCGGTCGCCCGCGTCGAGTGCCCGCCGCCGGTCCCTGGTTCGTATCCGTACCTTTTCGATACCCCCTACCCTGTTTGGCTGTCGGATGGAACGCGCGAGCGGGTCGCCATGGTGATACCAGACCTGATAATGAGGATTACAGAATTGCCGACAGACAGCCGAGAGATTGCAGCCTTCCACCGAGCATGCCCCGGTGATAGCCTTAGATCTAGCCATCGTTTGACTCCACACAGTCAGATGGTGGTTAGAGCCACTAAGACGCTGTAACGTCTTAGTGGCTCGTTCTATTGTACTCTTCTGCGTCTATTTACCCAACCGCCCCCGTCTTCTCTATTCGTCGTACGACTATGACAGCCTGCACATAAGCTCTGCAAATTCGCCGTCTCGCTCGTCCCACCCCGCGCCAGGGGGACGATGTGATCCACGTCGGTGGCGGGCGCCCCGCACTCCCGGCACAGTGGCTCAGCGTGCAGGTGCATCAGCCGCAGCCGCCGCCAGGTGGCGTCATACCCACGGCTGGCCGCGCTGCCTCTCCCGGCGTCGTAGCGCTGCTCACGCTCCCGGTCGCGCTGAGCCGCGTGC
>CAUJGQ010000044.1 GCA_963170165.1 Chloroflexota bacterium
TACCGGCCAGCGAGCCGCCGTGCTTGTGCATGCCTTCCCGCTTGGCGGCGAGCTTCCGCGCGCGCCGCTCCTGCCGTGTGACGCCGCGGTCCTCGGCCACACCCTCACCTTGCTGATCAAGAGAGTAAGCAGATTCTCCCGCCGCCGGGTGGTTCCGTCAAGCGCGGTCCCCGGCATGCACGCGACGGCGGCCGTCACGCTGCCGCGCGCCGCGCCAGCTCCGCCTCGGCGGCGATGAACCCAAACGCTGCCCACTGCGGCCCGGCGTACACCCGCCGAAACCACTCCAGGGCCTCATCGTCTCGCCCGTTGTACAGATGCCAGTTGCCGATGCCATAGCCGGCGGTTGAGTCGTGCATCGCTGCGCTGGAGTTCTCGGGCGTCGCCAGCAGATCCTCGGGCTTGATCGACTGCTGATACAGCAACAGTAGCCGGTGGTACGCTCCGTTCTCGATGACGTCCATCTCCGGGCCAAACGGGGCGAGCGTGGCCGCCGCATCCTCCTCGCGCCCCAGCCGGCGCAGGGTCATGTACAGCCAGTGACCGGCAGCGACGCGCATGTCGTCATTGCCGGAGGCGGCCAGGCAGGACTGCCATGCGGTCAACGCCCTGCCGAAATCGCCCTGGAGATACCGTGACAGGGCCAGGTGGTACCAGACGTTGGTATGGAGGGTGCTCGTCGGAATCCCGCGGGCGTTCGGTGCACCGTCCAGCTCGACCTCGTCCGGCCGGCCCTCCATGAGGAGCACGGCGCGTTCCAGGTTAGCGGCCGCCTCGGGGAAACGCCGGAGCGTGATGAAGCGGTGGCCTCGATGGCGGTAGATCCGCGGATCATCGGGCCAGCGGGCGATACCGTCGGTAAACACCTGCAGCGCGTCGTTGTACCGGCCGAGGTACGCCAGCCTCCGACCGGCCCAGATCAGGGCATCCGGGCTATCGGGTTGGGCGCGGGCGGCCTCCTGCGCCTCCGCGAGCTGCGCCTCCAACCGTTCACGGACATCACCGGCCATCGGCGGTGGTGGCAACTGGTCGCCCAGCAGGGTGGTGATGCTGTCGGCCATCGATTCACCTCACGGGCGTGGCAGCCGGCACGCAGGCCGGCGCCAGTAGTTCCAGGGTGCCCTGGTCCGCATCGAGCCGGGCATCAACGCCCAGTGGTAATGCCGCGCGATACGGCGTATGGCCACAGGGGAAGCCATACAGCACCGGCACACCCAACGGCCCGAACCGATCGGCAAGAATCTGCTGCAGTGAGAAGCTCCGTTCGTCATCTGCTGGCCGGTCACAGGTGGGAGAGTCGCCGAACAGCACGCCGAGCACGCCGTCGAGCACGCCTGCAAACGCAAGCTGGGTCAGCATCCGGTCGACACGGTAGGGCTTTTCGTCGACATCCTCCAGCACGAGGATGCAACCGCGCGCATCCAGCTGCCAGCGGGTCCCTGCCAGCGAGGCGACCAGGGTGAGATTGCCGCCGGCCAGCGCGCCTTCGGCCGACCCAGGCAGGACTGCCGTCAGTGGTGGATTCTCCGGCGGCGGCGTGATCGTGCCCAGCGGAGCGGCGGATGTCAGCGCTCGGCGCAATGCCTCAGCGGTCCACGGGTGGGCCCCGGGCTCGTCACCCTGCCGCGCGACCATGGTGGCGTGCAACGTCACCTGGCCCGTCTCGCGGCGGAAGGCCTGATGCAAGGCCGTGATATCGCTGTAGCCGCCGAACGGCTTGGGATTAGCACGAACCACCTCCCAATCGATGTGCGGCAGCACCCGCATCGACCCGTAGCCGCCCTTGGCACACAACACGGCGGCAATCGCCTGATCGGCGAACGCGGCGGTCAGTTCCTCGCCGTTGGCACGGTCGCTCTCCCCGGCCAGATAGGCGCGGCCGGACGCCGTGGACGGCAGGCAGCGTACCTGGAAACCCCAGCCCTGGAGCATCCGGACGCCATCGGCCAGCCGCGCTGGGTCAACGCGACCAGAGGGAGCGATGACCGCGATGGTGTCGCCGGGGATTAGCGCACGCGGTCGTACCAGGGGCAAGGTTGTCCGGGTGAGGGCAGTCACAGTCGTTCCTCCGGCAGGCTAGAATCCATCCTGGCACAGCGGCGCATAGGCAGTGCGAAACAGCGCGTCAGCGCCCGGCAGCGTCGCAGGCTCGTGCACCTGTACCAGCCCGGCGCGCGCCAGCACCGATGGCGGCCGGTGCCCCGAGGCGACCACGGCAAGAGCGCGCGGGTCAAGCGTGATCTCCGGGGGAGTGTTGACGCGCTGCACCCGGCCGCAGCCGCCTTCCGCGGTTAGCCGCCACGTCCCGCTGTTCCACGGGCACAGCCCGTCTGGCACGGCAAAGGTCAGGCGGCCGTCGGCGTCATAGCCTCGGCCTTCCAGCGCCGCCACCAGATCCACGATCCGCACCAGCGTTCCATCCCAAGCACGCAGGTTGAGCAGGCGCGGTTCCTGCACGTGGTGAAACAGCGGATCGTCCTCCGGCACCCAGTACAGCAGGATGGAACTGGCCAGGTCGTAACCGGCCAAGGTACGGATAAGGGCGCGATGAGCGGCAGGTGTCAGCCAGGTGAGGTGGGCACGGATGCGCTGTGACGGACCGGGGTCATCGCTCGGCCGCTGTTCCACCATCAGCACCGCGTAGCCGAGCAGGCTGTCTGCCTCCTCATACACGATCACCAGCACCGGCGGGCGCTCCGGCGGCCACGGGCGCAGCACGCTGTTGCGCCAGCGCCGCTCGTCCCGCACCAGGCACAATGTTCGCGGCTCAGCGAAGCGCTCGTAGCAGCCGGCCAGCAGCGGATACGCGTCCTTGGAGGGAACGAACCGCGTGCGCCCCGGAACAGGAATATCGTCGACGAATCGCAACGTGCGCGGGTCAAAGTCGGAGCGGTATTGGGTGGAGGCAATTCCATAGCCAAAGCGCTGATAAATGGCCGCCATCGAGGCCCACAGCATTGCCACCGGCTGCCCGCTCTCACGCATCTGCTGAAAGGCGAGCGTCATCATCTGCCGCAGGTGCCCCTGGCGGCGGTGGGTGGGATGGGTGCTAACGGCGGTGACACCACCGCAGCCGATGTCCCGTCCGTTCCAGCGCATGGTGAACGGCAGCACGCCCATCTGCGACACTGCCGCGCCGTCATCGAAGGCACACAGGGTCTGCTCCGGCGTCAGCCAGTCCATCGCCATCAGCCGGTCAATGTCGGCATCGGCGGTGCTGGAGCCAAATCCCAACGAATCGTTGTAGAAGAAGCCGCGCATCTCCTCCGCGCGCGCCGAGCGATACTCAACCGCCAAGGTCACCCTCCCCAGACGCGACGGGACGTTCTGGCGCAGGGTACACTGCGGACGAACACGGGAGAAGCGTGTGACCCGGATTGCGCTCACCATCCTCGGCGTGCTCGGCGCGTTCATCTGGGCGGCGGCGTTCATGCGGGCGCCCGGCGCCGCATTGGAGGTATTGCTCGCCCTCTCGCCGGTGGTCGTGACCGCCTGGCTGATTCTGATGCTTACCATGCGCCGCCACGGTCGTGCCGGCGTGCGCGACGGTACAGCGGCTGCGATAGACCGGGCTGCGGTGCTGGCCCGGGATGATCATCGTTGCCATGCCTGCGGATCAGCAGCAGCGGCGACAGTGATCGCACGGCGGCCGCCGCGGCGTGCTGAACCTGACCCGCTGGCGCGGTTTATCACGCTTTGCGCGGGCTGTGCCACCAACAGCCCGCTGTATCGACCTTCCCGGCAATGAGGTCGCTCCCGCTCCCGCGGCGCCGCCGCTACCGCATTGCCCTGCTCTCGGCAGTCGTGCTAGCGGGGTACCTGGTGCTGCTGTCTGGCCTGCGCTGGCTGGGCGGGGATGACCGCTCTCCCGCCGCCCGCCGGACACAAGCCCAAGCGGCAGTAACGGCGGAGAACTGGGGGTTAGTGCCCGTGCCCGAGCGCGACCACCTCAGCCGGGCCATTGACGACGCCTGGCGCGGCCTGCGCAGCTACCGGATGCGGTACACCACCGGGCTTCCGGACCAGCTGGCCGGTGGCGGATTCGAGACGGAAGCAACCTCGGTATTCCTGCTGGATGGCAGCGGCCGCATCAGCGCGCAGCGCGACACGAACTTCCTCTCGGCCCAAAGCCCAGCCAGTTCGGGACGCGAGGAGCGGTTCGAGGGCTTTCGCATCCTCAGCGATCAGCGCACCATCGGTCAGGGCGGACGCAAGATCAACCGCTCCGAGTTGATCTACCAGAAGTTCGGCGATGGCGTCTGGGTATGCGAGCGTACGGAACCGTCGCCGTTGCCTCCGCCGCTACCAGGGGTCAACCTGGCGGATTCAGGGGATGCCGGGTTTCGGGAAATGGACGGGCGGCAGGTGCGCGGCTTCCGGGTGGCGCTGGGGGCGTTCGGGCTGCGGCAACCGGCGACGGTGTGGATTGACACTGAGTCGCTGTTGCTGCGGGCGATGGAAACGGAGGGCGGACCGCGGGGCCGTCATGAGTGGTGGCGCTATTCCGGGTTTGACGAACCGGCCACCATCAGCCCCCCTCGCGACGTGGCTTGTCAGGATTCGTGAGCACGGTTGCACGTTCCTTGCCACCGTGTCACGCTGCCGGACAGCAGTGGCAGGGGAGACAGGCATGGCAACGCAAGCGCAGATTGACGAGCTGATCAGCAAAATGACCTCCCAGCGCGCGGAGCTGCTCGCCCAGGCACGGGGGCTGTCCGATGCGGAAGCGTCCCTGCGTCCCGAGGGCAAGACCGGTGAAGCGGAGTGGAGCCCAAAGGAACAGCTCGCCCATCTGTGGGAAATGGAGCGCAGCTACATCGCCTGGGTGCGCCGCGCACTCGCGGAAGATGAGCCCGACCTTACCGGTGTGCGGGGGGCACCGGTCGCCATCCCCGTAGAGCGCGCCCGCTCGCATTCCGTCGCCGAACTCCTCGCCGCCCTGGAGGCCGAACGCGAGCAGACCGCCGCCTTCATCGCCGGACTGACACCAGAACAGTACGACCGCCGGGCATCGCAGCCGATGTTCGGCAGCCTGACGGTGCTGCAGTGGCTGCGCTCATTTTACCGGCACGACCGTATGCATCAGGATCAGATCGCCGGCCGCGACCCGGAGTACAAGCCGCGCTTTGCCGGCGGGGCCGAGCCGGACCAACGCCGCCGCGGTCGCTCGTAGACTGCGCGAGCCGAAGGAGGCGCCCGTCAATGGCTGGACCACGGGTCTTTGTCGCGCGGAAACTACCAGGTACGGCGTTGGAGCGGCTGGGCGCTCGGACCGCGATGCGGCTATGGGAGGCTCCGTTGCCTCCCCCGCGGGATGTGCTGCTGGCCGAGGCAAGGGATGCCGAGGGGCTGCTGACGCTGCTGACCGACCGCGTCGATCGCGAGTTGCTCGAGGGCTCGCTCGTGCTGCGCTCGGTCTCCAACATGGCGGTCGGTTTCGACAACATCGATGTAGCCACCTGTACGGCACGTGGCATCGCCGTCGGCAACACCCCCGGCGTGCTGACGGACACGACCGCAGACTTCGCGTTTGCGTTGCTGATGGCCGGAGCGCGACGCGTCGTCGAGGGTGACCGCTTTGTGCGCGAGGGTCACTGGAAAACCTGGGACCCGGGGCTATTGCTGGGACAAGATATCCACGGCGCAACCATCAGCATCGCCGGCATGGGACAGATCGGCCAGGCGGTTGCGCGCCGCGCTCACGGCTTCGGCATGCGCATCCTGTACACGGACGAGATTCCCCGTCCCGAGATCGACCAGGCTACCGGCGCCACCCGCGTCGATAAGGACACTCTATTGCGCGAGGCAGACTTCCTCACCCTGCATGTGCCGCTGACACGCGAGACGCGGCACTTCATCGGTGCGCGCGAGCTGGCGATGATGAAGCCCGCATCGCTGCTGATCAACACATCGCGCGGCCCGGTGGTGGACCAGGCCGCGCTGGCCGAGGCGCTGCGCGCGGGCCAGCCCGGCGGAGCGGCGCTCGACGTGACCGAGCCAGAGCCGATCGCGATGGATGACCCCCTGCTGGCCCTGCCAAACGTGATCATCGCGCCACACATCGCCAGCGGCAGCCGGGTCACCCGTGCAAAGATGGCGGACATGGCCGTAGACAATCTGCTCGCCGGCTTGCGCGGTGAGCGCCCGCCTCACTGCGTGAACCCGGAGGTCTTCACGTAGCGAACGCCCGCGCCCGCCAGGCGGAGGCCCGCCCACCACGGGGATCTGCCGGCCGCAGAGCATCGCCGGCCGGACCACCGAGGAGGAACCCATGCGTGAAGTGACTGCTGATCTACAATTCCCGGAAGGGCCGCTGCTGCTACCGAACGGCGACCTGCTGGTGACGGAGATTCGCGCGGGGCGGATCGCGCGAGTCTCGCCAGACGGTACGGTCACTCCCTTCGCTAGCACCGGTGGAGGGCCGAACGGCGCCGCCATCGGACCGGACGGCGCGATTTATGTCACGCAGAACGGCGGGTTCCGGTGGATTGAGCGGAGGTCTCCGGTAACTGGGGAGATGGTGCTTTACCCGGGAGAGCGGCCGGCAGACTACATCGGCGGCCAGATCCAGCGGGTAAGCGCGGACGGCCGTGACGTTACCACGCTCTACCGTGGGTGCGATGGCGAGCCGCTCAAGGGACCAAACGACCTCGTGTTCGACCGGGAAGGCAACTTCTACTTCACCGACCACGGCAAGACCTATGGCCGGCAACGCGACCGCACCGGTGTGTTCTATGCCTCGCCTGACGGCCGCTTTATCCGCGAGATCATCTTCCCCCTGGAAGCGCCGAACGGCATCGGTCTGTCACCGGACGGGCGAACGCTGTACGTGGCAGAGACGCCAACCGGCCGGCTATGGGCGTTCGAGATCACCGCGCCCGGTGTGATTGGCCGCCGGCACGTTGTCGCCACAGTGCCGGGGGCAGCACCGCTTGGGTATGCCATGTGCGACTCGCTGTGTGTGGATAGCGCCGGCAACATCATCGTTGCCACGCTGGTCAACGGCGGCATTACCTCAATCTCACCGGATGGCGCCACGGTCGTGCATACGCCGTGCCCGGACCCGCTCACAACCAACGCCTGCTTCGGCGGGCCGGATTTGCGCACGCTGTATGTCACGCTCAGCACCACCGGCCGGTTGGTGGCATTTGACGATTGGCCGGTGACCGGGCTTCGCCTCGCTTTTTAGCGGGCGGGACGCACCCAGAACGGCGCCGATCCATCCGCGATCTTGCGCGGGGCGCTGCCGTCTGCGCCCATCAGCCAGACTTCAGAAACAAAGACCGTTCCCTGACCCTGGCGATGGCGGACTTCATAGGCGATCTGTGCGCCGTCGTTCGACAGCGACGGCGAGGCGAGCAGCAGCCGCGCCAGCCCGGCGACTGGCTCGGTCGAGGTCGAATAGACCGCCCGTGTTCCGGCCGCGGTCAGGATAGAGATGGTCTCAATGAACCGGCCACCCTGCTGATCGCTCTGGGCAAAAACGATGGAGCGGCCGTCTACCGACCAGGCCACATCACGCGGGGCATGAGCGCCGCTCTTCTCGAAGCGGGCATCGAGCGAACGCGCTGCGGCCAAATCCTCTGCACTCGGACTCGCGGAGCACACGCCACCACCGATAGCAAACCCGCCAGCACCGGGCGAACCCGCCTGCATGGTCGGGCCGGCGATCAGCAAGTTATTTGGTGCGATCGCGCCTTCATACAGCGAGCACCACTGCAGGAAGCTTTCCAGCGGGCTGGCCAGCCGCGGCACTGCCACATCGATGGCCGCACCGTCTGCGGTGGCTATCATCATCACGCCGAACATCCGGCCCGACGCGCCGATGCTAAGCGGCCCGATCAGCGCGCGGCTCCCGTCTGGTGACAGGGTAACGGACAGATACTGCCCATCGGTGCGGTTGGCGGTCAACCGTCGGAGATGAGCCGAAAGGTCGATCTGCGATCGCTGGGTTGTGCCCCGAACCGTGCGATGCACGTGAAGCGTCAGCGGCGTGGTCGATGCAGCAGCGCCGCGCTTCGGCGTGAGCCAGGCAAAGGTTGACAGATCAGCGGACACGATAAAGTCGCTGTCCGGCGCCGGTGATGGCAGCACCTCCTGCCGGCCGGTGCCGGGATCGTGCAGCACCAGCTGACCGGATGGCAGCCGAACGGCCAGGCGGCCGGCGGCCGGCGAACGGCTCGGAGCGGGCGGTGCCGTCACGGTCACCGCGGACGTAGGCGTGCGGGTTGCCGTCGCTGGCACAACCGTGGCTGTCCGGGTGGCGGTCACCGGCTGTGCTGTCACGATTGGGGTATGGACCGTTGCAGGAGGCGAAGCGGTGACCGTCGAACGGGCCTGGGTGTTCGACCAGCCGATATCGACGGACACCCACCGAATATCCGTCCCGGGCTGGGGGGTGTTCCACGCCAGGGCGAACCGAGAGGCTTCCATCACGTGGGAGCGGCCATCCCACGGGTCGTTGTACGTGACCTTGTCATCGGTCATGCCGGCCACGATGATGGCGTGCACTTGCCGCCCGTCAGCGGCCCTGCCGTCAAGCCTGCGCCAATCCATCACGATCACAATCACCGGCAGCCCCTGGCGTAGCCGGTCGCGGAGAAACGTCTTCCAGTTCTGCGCGAACTGCGCTTGATCGCCCGCAGCCGGGTAACCGGCTGTGGCACTCAGCATTCCTCCGGAGAGCGCAGGTAGCAGATCCGTCGCCAGCCCAGGGTCGATGCCCTTGTTGGCGTTGGGGGATCGCTCACGGAACCGGCGCCGAACCTCCATGTAATCGGTGATCGCACCGGCCGGCAATCGTTCCTGGACGGTCTTTGTTTGGAGCAGCATCGCTACGGATGCCGGCAGGCAATTGTAGTTGCCTGCGTCCTTGGTCGTGCCAGAGGGCAGGGCGGGGGCGAAGCGCTGCGCGACTTGTGGTACCTCGAGGTAGAGCGTTTCAGCGGCCTGCAGCGAACGGACACCGGCCAGGACCGGCGCGACGGCCAGCAACAGAAGCAGTGCGCAGCGCCGGCGGCCGCTCATGGCGATAGTCTCAACGTCTGCAAAATCGCCTCGAGCTGCGGCGTCACATCGACGACCGGACCGGTGGTGGCTGTAATGGTGATGGTGCCGCCACGGTACGGCGCCTGAATCGTCACGGCCTCGGTGGGGACGGCGAATCCGGCCGGGTCCTGCCAGACACCATCCAGCCCGGCGAACCGGTAAGGCCGCCCACCCTGTACCGCCGCCCGATCAAACGGCACATCCGGCGCCACATCAACCGCAATCAAGGCGAAGCCACGGTCAGCAGGGGCGCTGGGCGGATAGAGCGCCAGCCCGGCGCCATCTGCCGTGCGCAGGGCCTGCCAGTCCGGCGGGTGACGCAACTCGATGCCTGCCTCGGGCGCAGTGGCCTCCCGCCAATTCGGCCCCGGTGTGTGCGCAGCAACCGGCCGGCCCCGCAGCGGTGGGATACGGTTGTCGCGGGCGCCAGATGGCGTTTGGCCGGTGCGTCCCCCGGCCGCTGCGCCGCCGGCGCCGGCGCAGCCCGCCAGCACCACCAGTGCCCCAGTGACGGCGACGAGCAGCTGTCTGGTAACGACCATTGCCGGTAGTCTGGACAGAGTGGCAGCAAGTGTCAAGCGTTCTGCCTTGTTCCTGGTGAGTGGCTGTGCTAGCGTCGAAGGCAGAGTGGGGGGAAGCGCCGGACGGAGGCGGCCCCAGACCGGCCCGGCCCCGAGCAGACTGGTGGCCGGGCCGGTGCGTGCGGGGCGCTGTCGCATCCGCCGCCTGACCTGCGCCCAACTCCTTAGTGCGCCGCGCGGCCCCGCTTCCGCCCCGGAGCACACGACGCAGTCACACCGCGCGCCCGCGCGGGGGAGAAGGACGGCTCCATGTCCGCTCAGCAACGGCTGGAACAGCTCAACCGCCTGAAAGCACAGGGACAGCTCGGCGGTGGCCAGAAGGCAATTGACGCCCAGCATTCCCGCGGCAAGCTGACCGCCCGCGAACGTATCGCCCTCCTGCTTGACCCGGGCTCCTTTGAAGAGATTGACGCCCTCGCCACCCACCGGGCCTCGGAGTTCGGCCTTGCCGATCGGAAGCCGCTCGGCGACTCCGTCGTTACCGGCTACGGCCGGGTAGATGGCCGGCTGATCTATGTCTTCTCGCAGGACTTCACCGTGTTCGGTGGCTCGCTGTCCGAAGTGGCGGGCGAGAAGATCATCAAGGTCATGAACCTCGCCATGAAGAACGGCGCGCCGATTGTCGGCATCAACGACGGTGGCGGCGCCCGTATCCAGGAAGGCGTCGCCTCGTTGCGCGCCTACGGCGAGATCTTCACCCTCAATACCCTGGCGTCCGGCGTGGTGCCGCAGATCTCGGTGATCATGGGGCCAACGGCCGGCGGCGGCGTCTATTCGCCCGCCATCACCGACTTCATTTTCATGACGCACAACTCGTTTATGTACATTACCGGCCCGGATGTTGTCCGGGCGGTGACGGGTGAGGAACTGACTCACGATGAACTCGGCGGTCCACAGGTGCACGCCCACCGCTCCGGCGTGGCCCACTTTGCGATTGAGTCGGAGGAGGCCTGCCTCGCCGAGGTCCGACGGCTGCTGTCATTCCTGCCGGCGAACAACATGGAGGACCCGCCGATCGCCGATCCCGGCGATGACCCTGATCGTCGGTCAGATGATCTGCTAGAGATGGTGCCGGAGGAGGCCACGCGCCCCTACGACGTACGCGATGTGATTGACCGCATCGTGGACAACGGCGACTTTCTGGAGGTGCACGCCGGCTGGGCACAGAACATCGTCGTCGGCTTTGCCCGGTTCGACGGCCGTCCGGTGGGTATCATCGGCAACAATCCGGCGCACCTGGCCGGCTCGCTTGATATCGATGCCTCGCGCAAAGCCGCGCGCTTCGTGCGCTTCTGCGACTGCTTCAATATCCCGCTGGTGACGCTGACTGATGTCACCGGCTTCCTACCCGGCCCCAACCAGGAGTCCGGCGGCATCATCACCCACGGCGCCAAGCTACTGTTCGCCTACGCCGAAGCCACGGTACCGAAGGTGGCAATCGTGCTGCGCAAGTCGTACGGCGGCGCCTACCTCGTGATGTCCAGCAAGCACCTGCGCGGTGACGTCAATTACGCCTGGCCGATCTCTGAGGCAGCGGTCACCGGCGCGGACGCGGCCGTGAACATTCTCAACCGCGATGAAATCCGCGCCGCCGAGAACCCAGACGCCAGGCGGCGGGAGCTGGTGGACGAGTACAAAGAGCGCTTCGCCAACCCGTACGCTGCCGCCGCCCGTGGCTTCCTGGACGACGTGATTGACCCAGCCGAGACGCGCATCAAGATCATCCGCGCGCTGGAGATGCTGCAGAACAAAGTCGATAGTAATCCGCCAAAGAAACACGGCAACATTCCGCTGTGATGCGGCGGCCGCGCGGCCGGCCGGCGTCACCGGAGGGAGCGTCATATGCCTGTTGGGATCACGGACACGGCGATGCGGGACGCGCATCAGTCGCTGCTGGCGACGCGCATGCGTACGGCTGACCTGTTGCCCATCGCCGAGCAAATGGACGAAATCGGCTACCACTCGCTTGAGGTGTGGGGCGGCGCCACCTTCGACACCGCCCTGCGGTACCTCAAGGAGGATCCGTGGGAGCGGCTGCGCGCACTCAAGAGCCGCATCAAGAAGACGCCACTGCAGATGCTGTTGCGCGGCCAGAATGCGGTCGGCTACCGTCACTACGCCGATGACGTGGTTGAGAAATTCTGTGAGCTGTCCGTGCAGAACGGCATGGACATCTTTCGCATCTTCGACGCCGTCAACGACACCCGGAACATGGAAACCGCATTCCAGGCGGTCAGACGGGCCGGCGGCCATGTGCAGGGCACCGTCTGCTACACCATCTCGCCGGTGTTCACCATCCAGACCGCTGTTGATATGGCGCGCGAGCTGGCGCAGATGGGGGCGGACTCGCTCTGCCTCAAGGACATGGCCGGCCTGCTCGATCCAATGACCGCCTACGACATCATCAGGGCGATCAAGGAGGCGGTCAGCCTGCCGCTCGCGCTGCACTCACACTGCACCAGTGGCATGGCGGACATGGTCTACATCAAGGCCATCGAGGCAGGCATCGATTCGGTGGACACTGCTATCAGTTCCATGTCCCACGGCACGTCGCAGCCGCCGACCGAATCGCTGGTGGCCACTCTCCGTGGCACGCGCTGGGATCCCAAGCTTGACCTTCAAAGACTGACAGACATTGCCGAGTACTTTGCCAAGGTTCGGCGCAAGTACGCCGCGTTCGAGTCAAACATCTTCGGCGTGGATGCGGCAGTGCTGATCCACCAGATGCCCGGTGGCATGATCTCGAACATGGTCAACCAGCTGCGCGAGCAGGGTGCGGAGAGCCGCCTGCCCGAGGTGCTAGACGAGATGCCGCGGGTACGCGAGGACCTCGGTTTTCCGCCGCTCGTCACCCCCACCAGCCAGATCGTCGGCGCACAGTCGGTCCTCAATGTGCTGATGGGTGAGCGCTACAAGGTGGTCTCCAACGAGGTGCGCCAGTACCTGGCCGGCTTCTACGGCCGCCCGCCGGTGCCGGTGAACAGCGAGGTGCAGCGCAAGGTGCTGGGTGACCGCGTGGCGATCACCGACCGTCCCGCTGACCATATCGCTCCTGAGTTGGAGAAAGCCCGCGCGGACGCCGGCGCCCACGCCCAGAGCGATGAGGATGTGGTGTCGTACGCCATGTTCCCGCAGGTGGCCAAGGACTTCTTCGAGTGGCGTGCCGCCGGCGGCGGCCCTGAGAAGGAGATCGTCGCGGCCATCGCCGCCGCGCTCACCGCTGAGCAGCGTCGCGCCCAGACCGCGGCCCAGGAGACGACCCCTGCGCCGCGTGGCGGTGGCGGCATCCAGTACCTGCCCACCTGGCGCGTCGCCGGCCGTCAGCGCCTGCAGCGCGGGTAGCGAGGGCAGCACGGCGAACGTCCCCTCTCGTTACGTAACACGAGTCACGCGAAACGGATGGCAACGATGAAGCTGACCATCGGCGACAAGAGCTATGAGATCGAGATTACCGAAGATGGCGTGAGCGTCGACGGGCAGGAGTTCCGCACGAACGTGGATGGCGTTGGGCCAACGCGGATCGTGCATGTGAACGGGCGGGCCATCCGCCTGGACTTCGGCGCAGCAGCTGAGGCCGGCACGCCGATCATTGCAGAGGGGCAGACACTGGTCGCGCGGATTGAATCGGGGGCCGGCCGGCCCGCGACCCGTCCAACCGCTGCCCGCCCGGCCGGCAGTCCGCGTGGGGCAGCGTCCGGCGGTGGCGGCGCCATCAAGGGCGCCGTTGCGGCCCAGATGACCGGCCGCGTGGTGCGTGTCGCGATCGCCGTGGGCGATACTATCGCCTCAGGCGACCTCCTCCTGGTGCTGGAGGCGATGAAGATGGAGAACGAGATCCGCTCTCCCCGCGCCGGCACCGTTGCCGATGTCCGCGTAGCCGCGGGCGACCGCGTCAGCCAGGGCGACCCGCTGGTAGTGCTCAGCGACTAACGTCGTATCCGTGCACAACGAGACGGCGGGCCGGCTGGTATCCGCCGTCTCGTTGTGCGCCGCGATTGGCCGTAACAGCGGTAGGTGTAGCATACACATGCAACGTGAACGATTACCCGAGCGCCGTTGACCGGCGGTGAGCCATCACCGCGTGCGAGGTTGAGCACCGGCCACCGGCCCGACCTGGGAGGAACACGGATGGGAGCGCGAAAGAAAGTCACGGTATGGGGCGCCGGCATGACGGGCGCCACGATGGCGCAGCGCCTGGTCGAGAAGAACATCTGCGACGTGACGATGATCGACATCATCGCCGATATGCCGCAGGGCAAGGCGCTGGATATCATGGAGTCAGCGCCGGTGCTCGGCTTTGAGACGGTACTCACCGGTACGAACGACCCCCAGGACACCGCTGACAGCGATGTCGTCATTATCACATCGGGTGTGCCTCGCAAGCCCGGTATGACCCGCGAGGACCTGCTCAACACCAACGCCGGTATCGTGCGCTCCGTGGTGGCCGATGCAGTGAAGTACTCGCCAAACGCCGTGCTGGTGATCTTCGCCAACCCGATGGACGTCATGTGCCATATCGCCCTGCAAGCGTCCGGCTTCCCGCGTGAGCGGGTAGTGGGCCAGGGCGGGATGCTTGACACCGCCCGCTATCGCACCTTCATCGCCATGGAGACCGGCGCGTCGGTCAAGGACGTCAACGCCTGGGTGTTGGGCGGCCACACCGAGGCGACGATGGTGCCACTGATCAGCAACGCCGCCGTTGGCGGCATCCCCCTCGTGCAGCTCGTCGGCCAGGAAAAGGCCGAGGCACTGGCACAGCGGGCGCGCAACGGCGGCGCCGAGATCGTGGCCCTGCTCAAGACCGGCAGCGCCTACTATGCTCCCTCCGCCGCTACCGTGGCGATGGCCGAAGCAGTCATCCTCGATCAGAAGCGCGTGATTCCGGCTGCCGCTTTTCTCACCGGCGAGTACGGCATCAATGACGCATACGTTGGCTCGATGATCAAGCTCGGAGCCGGTGGCATCGAACAGATCATCGAGACCCCGCTGTCGGACGCGGAGCAGGCCGGCATGACCCGTGCGGCGGCCGCCGTGAAGGAGCTGGTGGGGCTGATCCAGTAACCGCCCGAGCCGGGGCCCCGGATAGCCAGCACGAAGCCCTGACCTCACCGGCCAGGGCTTCGCTGATCCCGACTGCGATGGCAGCCTCACCGCCGGCGCGGCTACCGCCCGAGCAGCGCCAGTGCCTCGTTGAAGGTCCGTGACGGGCGCATGACTGCCTCGGCCTTTGCGGGGTCGGGGCGGTAGTAGCCGCCGAGATCTACCGGGCGACGCTGCACGGCGAGCAGTTCATCCGCAATCGTCTGCTCATTGGCCTGCAGTGTCTGGGCAAACGGCGAGAATGCGGCGGCCAGCACCGTATCCTCTGGCTGGGCCGCCAGCTCTTCCGCCCAGAACAGGGCCAGGTAAAAGTGGCTGCCGCGGTTGTCGATCTGGCCGACACGGCGGGCGGGGGACTTGTTCTCGTTCAGCAGCTTTGCCGTTGCCCGATCCAGCGTATCCGCGAGGATCTGGGCGCGGGCATTGCCGGTGGTGCGGGCGAGATGTTCAAAGCTAGCGGCCAGTGCCAGGAACTCTCCCAGGCTATCCCAGCGCAGGTAGTTCTCCTTCACCAGCTGCTCGACATGCTTGGGCGCGGAGCCACCTGCTCCCGTCTCAAACAGCCCGCCACCGGCGATCAGCGGCACGACGGAAAGCATCTTGGCGCTGGTGCCGAGTTCCATGATCGGGAAGAGGTCGGTGAGGTAGTCGCGCAGCACGTTGCCCGTCACCGAGATCGTATCCTCGCCCCGGCGGATACGCTCCAATGAGAAGGCAATGGCCTTGGTGGGAGCCATGAAGGCGATCTGCAAACCGCTGGTGTCGTGCTCTGGCAGATAGGCACGGGCCTTTGCGATCAGGTTCGCGTCGTGCGCCCGCGTCTCGTCGAGCCAGAACACCGCCGGGGCGCCAGTGACACGGGCGCGGGTAACGGCCAGCTTCACCCAATCGCGGATCGGCACATCCTTGGTTTGGCACATGCGCCAGATGTCGCCCGCTCCGACCCGATGCTGCATCAGCGTGTTGCCGGACCCGTCAACGACGCGGACCACACCGGCAGCCGGGATCTCAAAAGTCTTGTCATGGCTGCCGTACTCCTCGGCCGCCTGCGCCATCAGTCCGACGTTGGGGACGGAGCCCATCGTCGTGGGATCGTAGGCGCCGTTGGCGCGGCAGTCGTCCAGGACCACCTGGTAGATGCCGGCGTAGCTGCTGTCCGGAATGACCGCCAGTGTGTCGGCCTCCTTGCCGTCCGGCCCCCACATGTGCCCGGAGGTGCGGATCATCGCCGGCATCGAAGCGTCGATGATCACGTCGCTCGGGACGTGGAGATTGGTGATGCCGTTATCGGAATCGACCATCGCCAGTCGCGGGCCAATCGCCAGGTCCTGTCTGATGGCCGCTTCGACGCCCTTGCGCTCGTCATCAGGGAGTGACTGCGCTGCCTGAATCAGCGCGCCGAGGCCGTCATCAGGATCGCCGCCGGCCGCTGCCAGCTTCTCCCCGAAGCGGGCAAACAACGTCGGGAAGAAGGCGCGCACACCATGGCCAAAGATGATGGGGTCCGACACCTTCATCATCGTTGCCTTCAGGTGCAGCGAGAACAGCACATCCTCGTCTTTGGCCCGCGCGATCTGCGCCTCCAGGAACGGGCGCAGCGCCGCAACGCTCATGAAGCTGGCGTCAACTACCTCACCAACCTGCACCGGTACCGGCTCGCGCAGCACGGTGGTGGCGCCGCCGTCAGCGGCCAGTTCAATCCGCAGCGTGCCAGCCTGCTCGATGACCACCGATTGCTCGGAAGAGCGGAAATCACCGGTGGACATATGCGCCACATTGGTCTGAGAGTCCCCAGACCAGGCACCCATCGGGTGAGGATGGCTGCGCGCGTACTGTTTGACGGAAGCGGGCGCGCGCCGGTCGGAGTTGCCCTCGCGAATCACGGGGTTGACGGCGCTGCCCTTGACCTTATCGTAGCGGGCGCGGATCAGCTTTTCTTCCGGAGTCTTGGGGGAGTCAGGATAGTCCGGCAATGCATAGCCCTGCCCCTGTAGCTCAGCGATTGCCTCCTTGAGCTGGGGCATCGAGGCACTGATGTTGGGAAGCTTGATGATGTTAGCTTCCGGCCGCAGCGTCAGCGCGCCCAATTCGGCGAGTGCGTCACCGATGCGCTGCTCAGGGGTGAGGTACTCAGGGAAGGCGGCGATGATCCGCCCCGCCAGCGAGATATCACGCGTCTCTAACGCGACGCCCGCGGTGGCAGCAAACGCCGAGATGATCGGCAGAAACGAGTACGTCGCAAGGAGAGGAGCTTCGTCAGTGTGGGTGTAGATGATCTTCGAGTCTGTCATCACGCTCCGTTCCGGTCCGGGTGTGCTACCCGCAGGGTAGTCCGCGTCTCCGGCAGAGTCCATGATCGTGACCTCGCCCCTGAGGCCGGTGGTCTGAGCGCGACGCCGCCGGCCGGTGTGCCATGGCGGAGCGCGGGCGGCCGCTAGCCAAGCACCGCCAGCACCCCGGCGTCATCACCCGCTAGCATCTTCGTCACTGCCAGCCGCAGCCCTGGGAACGCAGCGCTGGCGATGATCCCGGCAGCATCCGGCTCTGTGATGTGATATTGCTCGCCCTCCAGCCGCATCCAGTCGATGGCCTGGTCCAGCACACGCCACACGATATACTCGCGAACGCCGGAGCGGCGGTATGCCTCCAGCTTGTCGTGCAGGTCATACGAGGCGCTGCTGGCGGCAACCTCAACCACCAGGTCGGGCGTGCCTTCGAGATAGCCGTCGGGCGTGATGCGAATCCGGGCGCCAGGCGCACCCAGCCGGTACAGGCAGGCGTCGGGCTGCACCTCCGAGCCATCGGGCAGAAACACCGTAGCGTTGTCTGCCATCCGTACGCCGGGCGTGCGCGACTTGTAGGTACCTAACCACAGCATGATAGAGCCGTGTGGTTCAGCGTGTTCCTCGGCCCGTGTCGGTGACGGCACGTACACCACTCCCCTGACGAGCTCGGCCCTGCCAATGTCGAGCCGCGCGCTGTAGCGGCGGTGGAACTCCTCCCGCGTCAGCCGGTCACCGGACTCCAGACTCTCGCGCGGTCTTGCCGTCGTCGCCATCGCAGCGCCCTCCGTCCATCTCCGCCACCATCATACGCGGGCTGGTGAAGCGCATGGACCGTCCGGCCGCCCGACAACGCGCAGGCAAGACGGACAACGTGGGGACGAGCAATCGCCCCGTGTTGCCCGTCGTGCCATTGGCGCTACCCGCGCTGCGCGATCAGCCTGCGGTTCTTGAGCTGCGCTTTGACGAAGTCGCGGTTCATGTAGGCGATGTAGTCGATGGAGATTTCCTTGGGACAGGCGGCCTGGCACTCGCCGTAGTTGGTGCAGGAGCCAAAGTGGTCCTCCATCGTCTCCACCATCCGTACCACGCGCGACCAGCGCTCGGGCTGACCCTGGGGTAGCAGATTGAGGTGGGCGATCTTGGCGGCGGTGAAGAGGTTGGCGGCGCCGTTGGGGCAGGCCGCCACGCAGGCGCCGCAGCCGATGCACGCCGCTGCGTCAAAGGCAGCATCTGAGACCTCTTTAGGAACCGGGATCAGGTTGGCCTCAGGGGCACTGCCGGTGGGGGCGGTAATGTACCCTCCCGCCTCGATGATGCGGTCGAGCGCAGACCGGTCGACGGAAAGGTCCTTGTTCACTGGGAACGAGCGAGAGCGCCAGGGCTCGACGGTGATGTGTGCGCCATCCGAGAACTTGCGCATGTGCAACTGGCAGGTGGCGGTGCCACGCTGGGGGCCGTGCGCCTCGCCGTTGATCATCACGCCGCACATACCGCAGATGCCCTCGCGGCAGTCCGAGTCAAACGCCACCGGCTCCTGACCGCCCGAGATCAGCTGCTCATTGAGCACGTCCAGCATCTCGAGAAAGGACATCTCGTGCGAAACGTTGTCGAGGTCATACTCGGCAAATGCGCCCTCGGTGCGGGCGTTCTTCTGCCGCCAGATCTTGAGATGAACGCGCATTGCGGGTTGCTCCGTCCTGTGGCCTGGGATCCGCCTTACTTGTAGCTGCGCTGCGTGGGATGGACGTACTCGAAGTCCAGCACTTCCTTATGCAGCGTCTGGGTCTTGCCCTGGCCCTGCCACTCCCACGCGGCAACGAAGGCGTAGTTGTCGTCGTCGCGCTTGGCCTCGTTGTCTTCCGTCTGATGCTCGGTGCGGAAGTGGCCGCCGCAGGACTCTTCGCGCTGCAATGCGTCACGACACATCAGCTCGGCGAACTCGATGAAGTCCGCCACGCGTCCGGCCTTCTCCAGCGACTGGTTCATCTCATCGCCATCGCCCAGCACACGCAGGTCGCGATAGAAGTCCTCACGCAGCGCCGGAATCTCAGACAGCGCCTTCTGCAACCCCTGAGCATCGCGGCCCATGCCGCAGTAATCCCACACGATCTTGCCCAGCGCCCGGTGGTACCACTCCGGCGACTTCGTGCCGTTGATAGACAGCAGTTGCTTGGTGCGGTCGCGCGCCTCGGCCTCCACCTTCTTGACGGCAGGATGGTCAACCGGCACCACCTTCTGGCCGAGGTTGCCAGCCAGGAAGTCGGCGAGGGTATACGGCAGCACGAAGTAGCCGTCGGCCAGACCCTGCATCAGTGCCGAGGCGCCCAGCCGGTTGGCGCCGTGGTCGGAGAAGTTGGCCTCGCCCGCCACGAACAGGCCGGGTACCGTGCTCATCAGGTTGTAGTCCACCCACAAGCCGCCCATGGTGTAGTGGGAGGCCGGGTAGATGCGCATCGGCGTGTAATAGGGATTCTCGCCGGTGATGCGCTCGTACATCTCGAACAGGTTGCCGTAGCGCTCCTCGATTACGTTGCGGCCCAATCGAGCGGTGGCGTCGGAGAAATCCAGATAGACACCGTTCTTCAGCGGCCCCACGCCGCGGCCGCCATCGACCATGCGCTTAGCGGCGCGGGAGGCGACGTCGCGCGGGACGAGATTGCCGAAGGCGGGATAGATGCGCTCCAGATAGTAGTCGCGCTCCGGCTCCGGAATGCGGTCCGGCGAGCGGCTGTCGGTGGGATCGAGCGGCACCCAGATGCGACCGTCATTGCGCAGCGACTCGCTCATCAGGGTCAGCTTGCTCTGGAATTCGTCGCTGGCCGGGATGCAGGTGGGGTGAATCTGGGTGAAGCAGGGGTTGGCCATGAAGGCGCCGCGTTTGTGCGCGCGCCAGATGGCCGTGACGTTGCAGCCTTTGGCGTTGGTAGACAGATAAAAGACGTTGCCGTAACCACCAGTGGCCAGCACCACCGCATGGGCGGTGTGCGAGGCGATCTCGCCCGTGATCATATTGCGGACGACGACGCCCACGGCGCGGCCCTCGTGCACGATCACGTCCAGCAGCTCATGACGAGGGTAGCTCTGGACCGTACCGAGGGCGATCTGACGGGCTAGTGCTTGATACGCCCCAAGGAGGAGTTGCTGGCCAGTCTGTCCACGGGCATAGAAGGTGCGCGACACCTGCGCGCCGCCAAAGGAGCGGTTATCGAGCAGGCCGCCGTACTCTCGGGCAAAGGGTACGCCCTGAGCGACGCACTGGTCGATGATGTTCACCGACTCCTGCGCCAGCCGGTAGACGTTGCCCTCGCGGGAGCGATAGTCGCCGCCTTTGATGGTGTCGTAGAACAGCCGCATGACGCTATCGCCGTCGTTGCGGTAGTTCTTGGCGGCGTTGATGCCGCCCTGGGCGGCGATGCTGTGCGCCCGGCGGGGGGAGTCCTGGTAGCAGAAGGTCTTGACGTTGTAGCCGGCCTCACCGAGCGTGGCAGCGGCGGCGGCGCCGGCCAGCCCCGTGCCGATGATGATGATCTCGAACCGGCGGCGGTTGTGCGGCGCCACCAGCTTCATGTTGAACTTGTGCGTGTCCCACTTGGACTCAATCGGCCCGGCGGGAATCCGGGCGTTCAGCCGCGATGAACTGCCGTTCTGCCCGATACCGTTGCCGCTGATGGTCTGGTGTACCGTCTCCGTGGTCATCGATTCCCCCTGTCAGCTCACCACGCCTGCCAGCACCGCGATCGGCATGGACACATTGCCGATGACGATCAGCGCCGCGAACGCGGTGGCGAACCAGCGGCGGGCCGCGTTGATGCGGGGGTTGTTCCAGCCGAGGCTCTGAAACATGCTCCAGGCGCCGTGGTAGATGTGAATACCCAGCAAGATGTTGGCGATGATGTACACCACCGCCACCGGCGCGCGGGAGAAGCTCTCTACGACATTGTGGTAGGGCTCACCGTGGACGAAGTTGGGGTTCGCGTTGCCCCACGTCAGGTCCATCAGATGGAACAGCAGATAGAGCAGCACGATCACGCCGGTCATGCGCATCGTGCGCGCGGCATAGTTGGCGGCAACGTAGTGGCGGCCACCCTTGTAACCAACCGGCCGCGCCTTGCGGTTCATCGCCGTCAGGGTAGCTGCGGCGTGGATGTGCAAGACGAAGGCGAGGATCAGCAAGCTGCGCACCGCCCACAGAATCGACGTGTGCGGCACAAGATCGCCGCCGATCTCACGCAGCGCCACACCGTATTTGTTCAGGTCGGTCTCGCCCAGGTACATCTTGAGGTTGCCGACCATGTGCACCAGCACAAAGCCGAGCAGGATGATGCCGGTGACGGCCATCACCCATTTCTTCCCTACCGCTGTTTGGTAAAAGGCAATCGGCCACGGCAGATTGCGCCGCGTCCGAACCGGCGTAGACGTCGCAGATGTCATCGCCTCGGTCGCCTCCTTGGGATACGTGCGCCGGCGCGTGGCGTGCGCGGCGTGTGCAACCGGCGGGAGGGGCGTCCCGCTCCGCGTTCGAGGTTAACACCGCACCCAAGTAGCGGCAATTCGCCGGATGCGCTACGTTGCTGGGCTCAATGGAGGGCAACGGACGCCACGACCATCACCGTAGCCGCATCACACGGTGCGACGGGCGAGGTGGCGGGCGTAAAGCAGCAGCCCCACCTGAGACTTGGCGTCCTGAATGCGACCGTCGTCAATCGCCGCCAATGCGTCATCCAGCGCCATGGCGGCCACCTCGATGTTCTCGTCCTCGTCCCCCGGCAGGCGGCTCTCCTGCAACCCTTCAGCCAGATAGACGTGGATGTACTCCGTGCAATAGCCGGGCGCCACCCAGAAGCCCGCTAGACGGGTGATGGTGGTCGCGCGGTGACCAACCTCTTCCTGCAACTCACGCTGCATCGCCGCTTCCGGATCTTCGGCGTCATCGGTGCTGCCCGCCGGTAGTTCCAGCAGCACACCGGCAACCGGCACACGCCACTGCCGGACGAGCAGGATGCGACCATCGGCGGCCACGGGCAGCATCACCACCGCCGGGTTGTGCTCCACGACCTCGCGCAAGGCCGTGTGCCCGCCCGGCATCCGCACCGTATCGATCCGCAGATTGACGACCTTGCCCTCGTACACCCGCTGCTGCGCAATCACCTGCTCTTCCACCCCTTGCACCCTCCCTTCGCAAACCATGCACGCGGCACGGTGGGCCATCGGCGGTGTCTCGTCAGCGCTCACCCACAACAGCACCGCCTCGCTGGCGTGAGGGTAGGTCGGAAGTGCTGGAGGTGTCGAGGTGCGCGCGCTCAGGTGAGGTGCAGCAGGCTGGCAAACTGCCGCAGTCCAAGCCGCGCGGCAACCCGCTGCGAAGCAACGTTGTCCCAGGAGGTACTGTAGATCGGCGTGAGCCCGAGGTCGCGCACGGCCACGGCCCATTGTGCAGTCGCAGCGGCGGCGAATCCCCGTCCCCGCCAGGCGGGATGTGTCTCCACACCTGCCTCCATGGCCTGCTGCCCGTGCCGTGCCACCGCACAGATGGAGACGGCGGCGCCATCAACCACCACCGCAGCGAACGGCTGCCGCGTCGCCAGGTCTTCCGTCCAATCAGGCATCAAGCGGTTGACCAGCGACGTATCGTCCGGCCGCAGCAGGATAGCGGGTGAACGGCCCAACGACGCCTCCGGAACGACAAATGATGGACCATGCCAGAAGGCAGCGATCGCCCCGTGTGGCTCGACAGCAGCCCGTGCAGCGGCGATAGCATCTGATGCCATGGGATCAAGGGGCGTCCCCGTCGCCTGTGCCGCGAGCCCTCGCGCTGCCGCCTCGGCCGCGTGCACCGGCAGGTCAGCGCGCCGCCACCAGCAGCTACCGTCGCGCGTACTACCCCAGCAGAAGCGCGGCGCCGGCCCACCGCCCGGTTGGTTGACACGTAGCAGCAATCCCGTGTCATCCAGCACGAACAGCGTTGCGACCTCGACGGCCAGCAATTCCGTATCGGTCATCGGCGTCATCCAGCACTTTGTTGGAGGGGTGCTGCCGCTACCGCGCGACTACTGGTAGACGATGAACACCGGCGCCGGCTCCAGCCGCATCACTTCGAGTTCGGTCATGAGCCGCTCAGAGGCGGCATCCTGCCGGTAGAACAACTTGATGCCGGCCCGTTGCACACCATCATCACGGATCACCGCATTCCATGAGCCGAGCTTTGTGGATGGCGGGCCGAAGCCGTCCGCATTGATGATGACGTCCATCCTTTCGAAGCGCGTGATCGCGCCCTTGTTCGTGATCATATCGTGCCTGAACTGGTGGACGACGATCAGCTTCTCCGGCAGATGGTGTTCCTGCTGGAAGGCCCGCACGATCTCCTGCGCTCGATTGATGTCCGCGCCGTCCAGGTGGCCGATGTGCTGGAGCGGAAATTGGTCCGGCCCCCAGGCGAACTCTGGATCCAGCGCCAGATGCACATGTGGTTCCAGCAGGTACGGCAGCACAAGCGGAATCTCCCGCTCAACGTTGCTGCGCCCGAACTGGATATCCAGGAACAGCAGCAACCCCTCCCGCCGCGTGATCTCAATCCACTCGCGGATCAACTCGTCGCTCATGCGCAGCAGATACAGGCCGTCACGGCCGGCATCCGCCTGCGCCACCGCATACACCAGGTCAACCGCGCCAACGACGGTGCGGTCTGGTGACAGCTCCTGGTACGCCGCCGCCTGGGCACGTAGCCGCCGGATCACCTCCTCCGGCGAGTGTTCACCCAGGATGCCCATCAGCGAGGTGAGCGGGTTCCCGTAGTAAGCGACGACACGATGCTCGTCGAGAAACGGAACAGGGGTAGGTGATGGCGTTGGGGAAGGTGTGGCAGGAGCCGGCGTCGGTGATGGCTCCTGTGCCGGGGCCGGTGATGCGGGCGCATCCGGCTCAGCGGTGCGTTGCACAAGCACGCCGTCGCCGGGCGCGGGCTTGCCGGCCAGCGGCAGGCCCAGTGCGCCGGCTGAACCCAGCGCCGCGACGCCGATCAATAACAGCCGCATTCGCACAGCCCAGCGCATGAGTACCTGCATCGGACCATTCCTTGCTGCGGGGACCACGCGCTGTCTTGGCCCTGCGCATCCCGTTTGTGCGGGGCGGGGCGGGCATCGCATGCGCGGTGAGTCGGGGGGAGGTATCCGGATGCTACGGGCGCCGCCGGGGGACCGTCAATCGACTGGCGGCACGGTGAACGGCGCTTCCCGCTCCCGTCCGCCCAGCCTATACTTTTGCTGTACCTTCTTGTTCCGCATGTCACGAACGGCCGCCGGCGATGGCGTCCAGACGGGGGTGCCGCTGCATGATCACGCTGTTGTTTCTGTCGCCGGCCGCGCGTGCCGGAAAGACCGGTGTGGTATCCGCGTTGGCGCTGCGCCTCGCGTACCAGGGTAGGCGCGTTCTGGCGCTGCGACTTGGCGATGCAGGTGATGCCGCGGCCACCGCCGATGCCCGCGTCATGGCCACGCTGCCCTTTGCCCGCGGCCGCGGCGGAGCCCCGGTTTCGGTCAATGGCATCGCCGGTGTGATTGAGGCGGGTGGGCGGCCTGTGGAAGTACTGCTGTTGGAGGCCGAGGCCGGGGCCGGGACACAGGACGCGGCAGAAACATTGGATGCCCGCGTCGTCCTTGTTGGCCGCGGCAGCGACGCCGGTGAGGCGTTGCAGCGGGCCGCCGCGGCGCTCGGTCCGCGCTTGAGCGGCGTGGTGGTGACCGGTGTGCCGGAGCGCAAGCTGGCGGGCACGCGCGAATCCCTGATTGGGGCCGGTCTCCCCGTGCTGGCGGTGGTGCCGGAGGACCGGACGCTCTACGCCCCCAGTGTCGGCGCCATCATCGAGGCACTGGACGCCGAAGTGATCCTCGGTGACCCAGACGACGGCCAGGTGATCGAGCACCTGCTCGTCAACCCGGTGACGGTGGACCCTGGTCAGCCGTATTACGCCCGCCGCCGCGGTAAGGCCGTTATCACCCGCGCCGATAAGACCGACCTGCAGCTGGCTGCGCTGCAAACACAGACAGATCTGCTCATCCTCACCGGCGGCACGCCGCCATCGCCCTACACCATCGACCGCGCGGCGGGGGAAGAAGTGCCCCTGCTGCTGACGCGTGGCAACACCCGTGAGACTGTCGCCCGGCTGGAAGACATCTTCACACGCAGCCGGTTCTCCGGTGAGCAGAAGTTAGAGCGGATGGGCGCGCTGCTGGAGCAGTATGGGGACAGCCAAGCCATCGCCGGGCTCACAAGCTGACCCAATGGCCGCAACGGTGCAGCGGGCGTGGCGTGGCTAGACTGGGTCCGCAGCTTCCGTGTCACTGCGGGCGCCGCCGAACGCCTTGTTCGGCCGCTGACCTGCAGAGCGTGCCGGCCGGCGCAGCGTGACGGCCTCCAGCGACTCGGCGGGGGCGTTTGCCGGACGCGATGGTTGTGCCTGCTGGCGCCGCGCCCGGCCGCAGTACGGGCACGCCGACCACGAATAGCTCAGCGGCCGCGCGCAGGCCGCGCACGGCTCTTTGAGCTGGGTCTGGCACACCGGACAGATGATGAAGTCCTCCGCCACACGCCGCCGGCAGCTGGGGCACGCCTTTAGATCCTCCAGCTCCTGGAGCAACGCCTCCTCCTCCAGCGTGCGCGCGTACGCCTCAGTGAGGGTTTCCTTTGGGCGGCCGATCAGGTAGATCCACAAGCCGGGCAGGCTGAACACCATCACCACGAACACCGCCGCCACCTGGAGAAACGGATCACGGGTGCGGGCGCGGATATCGCGGTAGGTCCACCACACCATCAGCACCCAGAGCACGAGCAGGTAGGTGATCAGCGCCGCCAGTACGACCTTGACCGAGTTCTGCCAGCTACCGCCGGGCCATGCGATCAGCAGCCGGCCGGTCAGCCCTTGAAGCGCGTCCATGACTACCTCGCATGCAGCGTACCCGCCGCACGCACCCCCCAACCTAAGCGCCCGAAGTATATCACACGAATGTAATCCCTCTGTCACCCGATCAGCCGGTAGCGCGAGCCTACAGTAGTACCCGCTGCATGCCGCCTCACCTGCCGGTGGCGCCGCCTATACTGACTCCATGCTCCAATTCACTCTCGACACGACCGACGGCGCGGCACGGGCCGGACGGTTCGAGACGGTACATGGGCCGGTGCTCACTCCGGCATTCATGCCGGTTGGCACGCAGGCGACCGTCAAGTCACTCGCGCCGGCCGATGTCCGCGCCACCGGCGCCCAGATCCTCCTGTGCAACGCCTATCATCTGATGCTGCGTCCCGGCGCCGCCCTTGTCGCTCGCCACGGCGGCCTGCACCGGTTCATGAACTGGGACGGGCCAATTCTCACGGACAGCGGTGGCTTCCAGGTGTTTTCGCTGGGCCACATGCGCAAGGTGTCCGCCGGCGGCGTGACCTTTCGCTCCCACCTGGACGGCAGCCGTCACGAGCTCACACCCGAACGGGCGATGGCGGTGCAGGCAGCGCTAGGCGCCGATGTCATCATGGCGTTCGATGAGTGCCCGCCGGCCGGGGCCACCCGTGATCATGCGACTGCCGCTACCGAGCGAACCCACCGCTGGCTGGAGCGCTGCATCGCCGCCCATCACACCGAACAGGCGCTGTTCGGCATCTGTCAGGGTGGCATGTTCGCCGATCTGCGCGCCGCCTCGGCGGCATTCCTCGCCGCGCAGGATGTGGCCGGCTGCGCCATCGGCGGCCTCAGTGTCGGCGAGACTAAGTCGACGACGTGGGAGATGCTGGATGCCAGTGTCGGTCCGCTCCCCCAGCACAAGCCGCGCTACATGATGGGGGTGGGCTCTCCTGAGGATTTGATCGAGGCGGTGAAGCGTGGGGTAGATATGTTCGACTGCGTGCTGCCGACGCGGTTGGCGCGCAATGGCGCACTGTTCACGCCGGACGGCCGCGCGAATCTCCGCAACGCTCGCTGGGCGGAGGAGCTTGGCCCGGTGGACCCGGCCTGCGACTGCGCCACTTGCATGGACTACTCGGCGGCGTATCTGCGTCACCTGTTCGTCGCTGAGGAGCTGCTGGCCTACCGGCTGGCCAGCCAGCACAACATCCGTTTTCTGGTGCGGCTGATGGAGCGGGCGCGCGCTGCCATCATCGAGCAGCGATTCGAGGCGTTCGCCGCCGCTTTTTTGGCCCGCTACCGGCCGGCCGATGAATCCGCTCGGATGACCCAGCGGGCAAAGTGGCTGGCGCGCGGGACGGCCGGTGGCGCAGGTGCGTGACGGTACGTCCGCCGCCGGTATCAGTGCAAGCATGCTACGGAGGCTGCGGGCCATGGTGGCTGATCCCCGCGTACAACGGCAACGGCTTGAGATTCGGGTGTTTGGCATGGTTCAAGGCGTGGGCTTCCGGGCCTTCGCTCGCCACCACGCTTCGGCGCTGGGCCTGGCGGGCCACGCCCGTAATCTCCCCGATGGCAGCGTCGAGGTGATCGCCGAAGGACCGCGCATCGCGCTGGAGGAATTGCTACGCAACGTGGAGCTGGGGCCTCGGCTCGCCGCCATCGAGCGCTGCGAGGTAAGCTGGCAGCCGCACACCGG
The DNA here is from genome assembly GCA_963170165.1 of Chloroflexota bacterium. Taxonomy (GTDB): domain Bacteria; phylum Chloroflexota; class Dehalococcoidia; order CAUJGQ01; family CAUJGQ01; genus CAUJGQ01. Next base: position 27,601 of record CAUJGQ010000044.1, read on the forward strand.
TGACACGAGCTGGTTTTCGGTCGAACGCTGACCGCCGTCCTTCGCCGGTTACTCCCAGTCCAGCATCATCACGGTGATCTCGTCACCCGGCTGGACGTCGGGGCTGCCTTCAGAGACCACGGCGAGGCCATTGGCGCGGGCCAGCGCGGTGAGCACGCCGGAACTCTGCGAACCGCTGAGGCTGGCGACATAGCGGCCCTCCTCGAGCGTGACGGTGCAGCGGGCGAAGAAGCGGCGGCTATCGGTCATACGAAGCCGGTCGCGCGTGATCGCACGCACCACCGGCCGGTCAATCAGCGGCGCGCCCATCATCTTTTGCATGGCGGGGCGGCCAAACAGCTCGAAGGTGATGGCGGAGCTCACCGGATTACCAGGCAAGCCCAAGTGGGGCACTTGCCGGCCATCCGGAGCCCGAAACGCGCCGAAGGCCAGCGGCTTGCCCGGGCGCATGTTCACCGTCCAGAAGTCGACTTCGCCTTCCCGGCGCAGTACTTCTTTGACGACATCGAAGTCCCCGCGCGATACACCGGCGGATGTGACGAGCATGTCAGCGCTCAGCCCCTCGTGCACCTTGGCCGTCATGTCCTCAATGGTGTCGCGGGCGATGCCGAGCAGACGAGGGATACCGCCAAAGCGCTGCACCTGCGCCGCCACGGTGTAGGCGTTGGAGTCGTGGATCTGACCCGGCTGCAGCGGTTGACCGGGCGGCACGATCTCATCACCTGTGGAAAGAATCGCCACGACGGGGCGGCGGATGACGGGCACTTGCGCCATCCCCAGCGAGGCAAGCACACCCAAGTGTGCGGGTCGCAGCACCGTGCCGCGCGGGACGATCTCGGCGCCGGCGCGCACGTCTTCCCCCGCACGGCGAATGTTTGCTCCCAACCCAGCAGCTTTGAAGATCCGCACCAGGCTTTCGACGTGGCCGACCTTACTGGGGGCAGCACGGCCCGTCTCGTCTGTCTCCTCGAACGGCACAACGGCGTCGGCGCCGGCCGGCATCGGCGCACCGGTCATGATCCGGACGGCGCAGCCAGGCTCGACACGGCCGTCGTAGACGTAGCCTGCGGCCAGCTCGCCGGTAACCCGCAGCTGCACCGGCGTGTCCTCCGTGGCGCCAGCCGTGTCGGCAGCACGCACGGCGTAGCCATCCATCGCCGTGTTATCCAGCGGAGGAATGTTGAACGAGGCAACCGCACTGGCTGCCAGCGTCTGGCCGGCGACCTCCAGCAACGGCCGGCGCTCTGGCGCCAGTTCAGATACATACGTAAGGATGCGCCGGCGCGCCTCCTCCACCGAGATCATGGACATCCCAGTCATATCGTTCCCAATGATTGCAGCCTGATCCGCGCCTGGCGCTTTACCCCAGCCGCACTGCCAGACAGGTAGTGGTGCGCTTGACGCCGCCGATGCTCTGGATACCGTCAGTGATGCAGTTGCCCAACCGGTCCAGGTCGTCGGCCTCCAGTTGCACGATCACATCGAACGGCCCGGTGACGGTGTCAACGGCCAGTACGCGCGCGTCCTTGTGGTTGAGGTGCTGCATCGACTCGCCGACCGCCTTGGCGCTACCAACCTCGGTCTCGATCAGAACATACCCGCGGATTGCCATGGACGTGCGCTCCTTTGTGTGCGTTCTGTGCGCCATCTTACGTGAGCCGGTTGTAGACTGAAACCTGATACGCATCACTATGTCGCGCTGAGGCTGCCTGGGAGGTTCGGCCTCGATATAATGCAGGCCGGAGGCAACAGATCCTTGAACGTAACCGCAGAACGCATTCCGGATAGCCAGGTTGTCCTGACCATTGAGGTCGAGCCCGAGCGCGTCGAGCAGTCGATGCAGCAGGCGTATCGCCGCGTTGCTCCGCGCATCCGCGTTCCCGGCTTCCGGCCCGGTAAGGCGCCCCGCGCCATCCTTGAACGGCACGTTGGCCGTGAGGCGCTGTTGCACGAGGCGCTGGACAAGCTGGTTCCCGAGGTGGTGGAGGAGGCGATCAAGTCCGAGTCCCTGGAGATGGTTGATGCCCCGGATCTGGAGATTACCAGCCTCGAGCCCGTGGTGATCAAGGCCACCGTGCCGGTTCGACCCACCATCGACCTGGGCGACTACCGCTCGCTGCGGTTGGAGGCGCCCGACGCCGAGATCGACGAGGATGAAGCGCAACGCACGCTTGATCAGCTCCGGCGGCGCAACGCGGACATCGAGCCGGTGGAGCGGCCGGTGCAAGAGGGCGACCGTGTGCGCGTATCAATCACGGGTACGGTCGACGACGAACAGGTATTGACCCAAGACAATGCCGATCTGACCGTACGGGCCGAGGCACTAACCTCCGTCCCCGGCGTCTATGACCGGCTGCTCGGCATGTCTGCCGGCGAGCTGGCCGAGTTCGAGGCCACGCTGCCGGATGACTATAGCCGCGGCGATCTCGCCGGAAAAAGCATCCACTACACGCTGACCGTGCTGGACGTGAAGGAAGAGAAGCTACCGGAGCTGGACGACGAGTTTGCCAAGGAGGTCGGCGAGGGCTTCGACAGTTTGGAAGCGCTCAAGGAGCGGATCGACTCCGATATCCGCGCCCGCGCCGACGAGGAAGCACGCCGCAAGCTCCAGGAGCTGGCTGTCGACACGCTGGTAGGGCAGGCCACCGTTGAGTATCCGCCGCAGATGGTCGAGCGCGAGATCGACCACATGATCCGGGACATCACCCGCCAGGTCTCCGGCGGCGCTGATGACCGGCGGACCATGGAACGCTTCCTGATTGCGGCCGGACGGAGCGAGGAGCAGCTGCGCGAGGAGTTCCGCCCGTCCGCCGCCGAGCGCGTAAAGCGCACGCTGGTGCTGTCGCAACTGGCGGAGAACGAGGGTATCTCGGTCACACCGGAAGATATCGAGGCTGAGCTCGACGCCCTGACCGGGCCAAACGTCTCTGCGGCACAGGTGCGGCAGGTGTTCGGGACCGCGGCCGGCCGCGAGATGATCGAGCGCAACCTGCGCAGCCGTCGCACGCTGGAGCGGCTCATTCAACTTGCGCGGGGCGAGGAACCGCCGGCGGCCGGAGAGGCTGAAGTTCCAGCGACGGATACCGAGAATAAAGACGAGGAGGCCGCGGCGCCGGCCACCGAGTAGCACCCTGCACCAGAACCTGGCCGGTCAGGTAGGGCAGCCCCGCGGCACGCGGCGTATCATGAGATTACTGCCCCTCCCGCGGGGCCAACGCCTGAGTGAGGTTGACCATGCCGCACATCCCCAATCCGACGATCCTCGAGCGCGACGGCCACGTTGAGCGCGCCTGGGATGTCTACTCGCGTCTTTTCCGTGACCGGATCATCTATCTGGGCACTCCCATCAACGATGACGTGGCCAACCTCATCATTGCACAGCTCCTGTTCCTCAACTCCGACGACCCGGACCGCGACATTCAGATCTTCATCAATAGCCCCGGCGGCGACGTGGTGGCCGGGCTGGCGATCTATGACGTGATGCAGCACGTCAAGCCGGATATCCAGACCGTCTGCATCAACGCATCCTCGATGGCCTCGGTCTTGCTCTCAGCCGGCACCAAGGGCAAGCGCTTTATCCTGCCAAATGCGGAAGTGATGATTCATCAAGGCTCGGCTGGGTTCCAGGGGAACACGCCGGACCTTGAGATCCACATGAAGCACGTCTCCAAGCTGATCACGCGCCTCACCGAGATCCTGGCCCATCACTGCGGCCAGCCGTATGACAAGGTGAAGCGCGACTCCGACCGCGACTACTTCATGTCGGCCGACGATGCGGTGGCGTACGGTATCGTCGATGAGATTCTCCCTGCGACCAAAGGACTGGTTCCGTCGCTGGCGGTCGCCGGAGCCCGCGCCTAGCAGCACCTGGCCTTACCACTGCGCTCCGTCCAGGGCGGGACGGAGCGCAGCGCGCACCCCAACATGCGCCCGCCTGAGGGGGACACTGGCATGGCGAACAATCGCAGCGGTCGCGTCCAGTACCACTGCTCGTTCTGTGGCAAGAATCAGGACCAGGTCAAACGCCTGATCGCCGGTCCTGGCGCCGTCTATATCTGCGACGAATGCGTCGAGCTCTGCCGCGAGATCATCAACGAAGAGGCCTCACCCCAAGCGCGCCCTCGCCAGGCGGGCAGCCACCGCGTTCCCCCACCCAAGCAAATCTTCGAGCATCTGTCTGAGTACGTCATCGGCCAGGAAGAGGCGAAGAAAGTCCTCTCCGTCGCCGTCTACAACCACTACAAGCGCATCAACAATCCTGGCTCTGGGGGCGATGTCGAGCTGGAGAAGTCCAACATCCTGCTCGTCGGCCCTACCGGCTCCGGCAAGACCTACCTGGCGCGCACCCTGGCCAAGATTCTTGATGTGCCCTTCACCATTGCTGACGCCACCGCCCTCACCGAGGCCGGCTACGTCGGCGAGGATGTGGAGAACATCCTGCTGCACCTGATTCAAGCAGCCGATTTCGACATCCAGCGGGCTGAGCGCGGCATCATCTTCATCGACGAGATTGATAAGATCGCGCGCAAGGCGGACAATCCGTCAATCACCCGTGACGTCTCCGGCGAGGGTGTGCAACAGGCGCTGCTCAAAATCATCGAAGGCTGCGTTGCCTCAGTCCCGCCTCAGGGCGGGCGCAAGCACCCACACCAGGACTTCCTGCAGATCAACACGCAGAACATCCTGTTCGTCGGCGGCGGCGCCTTTGAGGGGCTGGATAAGATCATCGATAAGCGCCTGAATCGCGGCACGCGCAATATCGGTTTCCAGCATGGCCCGGCCGTCAGCGCGGCCGAACGCCAGAAGCAGACCGACGAGCTGTTTGCCCAGGTCACGCACGACGACCTGCTGCAGTACGGGCTGATTCCCGAATTCGTGGGCCGCATGCAGATGGTGGTGGGTCTGCACTCTCTAGACAAACAGTCCATGATTCGCATCCTCACCGAGCCTAAGAACGCCGTCATCCGCCAGTTCCAGCGCTTCTTCCAAATGGACGGGGTGGAGCTGTCGTTCACGCCCGAAGCGCTGGAGGCGTGCGCCGAGGAGGCGATCCGCCACCGCACCGGCGCCCGCGGCCTGCGCACCGTCCTGGAAGACACGCTGCTGGACGTGATGTATGAGATCCCTTCCCGCGGCGATGTGAAGAAGTGCGTCGTCAACGCCGAATCGATCCTGCGCCGCACCCGGCCGCTGATGCTCACCCGCGCCGGCGCCGTTATCAACCCTGACGAGGAAGTGGTGCGCTCCGAAACGGCCTGACCGGCGCCAACGAGCAGCACACAATCCGAGGGGGATGTCACCGCATCCCCTTTCTGCCTTCCTCTTGTTGTTCCCCATTCTTTCGAACGAGGCGCTTTCGCTCGTCATGCCCAAACAGACCGTGCTAATCACCGGCGGGGCCGGTTTCCTTGGCATCAACCTTGCCCGCTACCTCCACGCCCGCGGCTATGCCATCGTCTCGCTCGACCTGGCGCCGTTTGACTATGCGGATATGCGCGACCAGGTCAACGTCATCACCGGCGATATCCGCGACCGGCAGACGGTTGATCGCGCGATGCAGGGTGTGGACTTCACCGTCCACACCGCTGCCGCTCTGCCCCTGTACAAGCCGCGCGACATCCACTCCACCGATGTCGACGGCACACGCAACGTCATGGCCTCGGCACTGGCGCACGGGGTGCAGCGCGCCGTGCACATTAGCTCCACCGCCGTCTACGGCATTCCTGACCATCACCCACTGGTCGAGGACGATCGGTTGGAGGGTGTTGGACCGTACGGCCAGGCGAAGATTCAGGCGGAGATGGTATGCCTGGAGTACCGCGCCAAGGGGCTCGTGGCGCCGATCATCCGGCCCAAGTCGTTCATCGGCCCAGAACGGCTGGGTGTCTTTGCCCTACTGTATGACTGGGCATTGGACGGCCACGGCTTCCCGATGATTGGCAGCGGCAACAACCGCTACCAGTTCCTCGATGTTGAGGACCTGTGCGAGGCGATCTACCTGACGATGACCCTACCGGTGGAGCAGGTGAATGACACCTTCAACATCGGCGCTGCCGACTTCGGCCGGATGAAGGACGACTATCAGGCAGTGCTCGACGCGGCCGGACACGGTAAGCGGATCCGCCCCTTCCCGGCAGCGCCTGCTATCTGGGGCCTGCGCCTGCTGGAGGCGCTGCACCTCTCGCCGCTGTATAAGTGGGTGTACGAGACCGCTTCCAAGGACTCCTTTGTCTCCATCGAGAAGGCACAGCGGCAGCTCGGCTTCCGGCCCAAGTACTCGAACAAGGATGCGCTCCTGCGCAACCTGGCGTGGTACCGGGCCAACCGCGAAACCTTCGCCGGAGCGTCCGGTATCAGCCATCGCGTGCCCTGGAAGCAGGGCGCCATCGGGCTGCTTAAGCGTTTCTTCTAGCTTCCTTTGCGCGGTATTCCTGCCCCTTGCCCCTGCCGGTGATAGCTGGAGAGGCGCCGTCGCGGCATCACGACTCATCCGGAGGGCAGCAACTATCTCCTCGCCGGCCACGGGCTGACAGGCAGCAGCGAGCGCCGTATACTCTGGCGCACGCGCACCGTGGGAGGGATGTCGCATGCCTGTTGTCTTCGTCCATGGCAACCCCGAGACCGACGCGATATGGGATGACTTGAGGACGCACCTCGGGCGAAATGACGTTATCGCGCTGTCCCCGCCCGGTTTCGGCGCGCCGGTGCCCGACGGATTCGGCGCCACCAGCGATGAATACGTATCGTGGCTGGCGTCCGAGCTAGAGCAGATCGACGGCCCGATTGACCTGATCGGCCATGATTGGGGCGGCGGGCACGTCATGCGACTGGTGCAGGCTCGGCCGGAGCTGGTGCGCTCCTGGGCCACCGACATTGCCGGGGCGCTGGACCCGGCCTACGTCTGGCACGACTTCGCCCAGGTGTGGCAGACGCCCGGCGCAGGAGAGGCGGCGGTCGCTCAGATGGCCGCCATGCCCAAAGAGCAGCGGATACAACAGTTCCAGTCGCTCGGCATGAGCAAGGACGTCGCCGCCCGAGTTGCTGCCGCCGCGGATGAGACCATGGGCCGCTGCATCCTCGCGCTGTACCGCTCGGCCGCCCAACCGAAGATGGCGGAGTGGGGCGCCGACGTCAGCAATGCCCGCACGCGCCCCGGTCTGGTGATCATCGCCACCGACGATCACTTCACCGGCGGTGAAGCGCTCGCCCGCCGCACTGCGGAGCGGGCCGGCGCACAGGTAGGCATGCTCGAGGGCTTGGGGCACTGGTGGATGTGCCAGGACCCGAAGCGCGGCGCCGAGGCGATTGCGGCATTCCTGGCGTCGGTGGCGTAGGGGCGCCGGTTCAGCCGCGCGAGAGCGCGAGGATGGCCATTGCGGTCACCACCCACAGCACCACCGTCACCTGCATCGGCCGGTCGTTGGTCAGCACGTCCTCGGGGCTGCCGCCGGCATCGTGGCGGTGGACCAGGTACATATAGCGGAAGATGCCGTAGAGCACGAACGGCACCGTGCCCAGCATGGCATGATTCTGCGGCAGGTTCTCCGCCGTCACCGTGTACAGCGCGTACGCCACCACCGTGGCAGCCGTGACGACACCAGCCATTTGGTCCAGCAGGCCCGTCGTGTACTCGGCCAGGATCGGCCGGTGCTCGGCAGCGCCCTCTTCCAGCAGCGTCAGTTCGTGGCGGCGCTTGTTGATGGAGATGAATAGCGCGCCCAGCAACGTGCACAGGTACAGCCACGGGGATACCGGCACGCTGATCGCCAGTGCCCCCGCCACCGCCCGCATGACAAACCCAACCGCCAGCGCCAGGATGTCGAGGATCACCATATGCTTGAGCGCAAAGCTATAGGCCAGCGCCAGCGTGGCATAGCCGCCCAACGCCAGCACAAACCGCCAGCCGAGCAGCGCGCCGAGCAGCGCACCGCCGGCCAGTAACAGCACTGACGCCACCACCGCCGTCCGCGGCAGCAATGTGCCCGCCGCCAGCGGCCGCCGCCGCTTGCGCGGGTGCAGGCGATCTCGTTCGATGTCACGCAGGTCATTGATCAAGTATTCGGCCGAGGAGACGGCGCAGAAGGCGACAAACGCGACCGCGACCTTCGCCAGCAGAGGCAGCCAGCTATCCGGGTCAGCTAGCGTCCAGGCCTGTCCCACCGAGAAGGCAAAGGCGAGCGACACGAGGCCGTTCTTGACCCACTGGCGGGGGCGCGCCGCACGCACCAGCGGGCGTAGCTGACCGAGCAGCCCAGGAGCAATCAGCGGAGCGGCGGGGGTGGCAGCCTGGGGGCGTGACTTCATACCGCCTTATCGTATATCAGCTATTAGCTACCAGCTATCAGCCGTCAACGGTTTTGCAGGCTGGTCGCGCCTTCTGGCCTCGCCGTTTTGCCAGGCGGTTCTGTGAGCCGGCCGCTACCGCACGGTCACGTAGGCCGCACGCAGCCAGCCCAACACCTGGCCATCGATGTCCTCAGGGCACGCCAGCGCGACCCGATGGGTGATGCTGCCGGAGCCGAATCCAGGCGCCTCCTCCAGCCGCTCCGTCGTCGCAATGCCACGCAGCCGCAGACCAAGGTCGACCCGGCTCCGGTTCGTGGGCTGGATCAGCGCGAACTGCTGCGCGCGGTTAACGGCGACATACGTTTTGCGCGGGTCCAGTGTCACATCGTTGCCCAGCGTCCGCACCACCGCCGCCAGGTGATCGTAGACCGGCCGCAGCGCGGCCCTCACCCCCGAGTACTGCGCATCAACAAGCTGCTCTGGGGACAGCGGCGTGATGCCTGACTCCAGTTCCATGGCCTTCTCGGTGATCACCATCGCGTAGCCGCCGGTCAGCCCGTGCTGCTGCTGCAGCCAGGCAATGCGCTCCTTCCGCGTGTGCAGCGGCTGCGCCTGGAGCAGCGGCACCCACTCCTCCAGCGGCCGGCCGGTCTTCTCCGGCAGCTTGGCCAGCATCGTCGTGAACATCGACTCCGGTGACTTGGGCATCCCCTTCTCCGGCTGCCCACCCCATACGTTGGTACGGATTCGGGGTCAGGCTTGTCAACGAGAACAGGTCAAGCCACACTGCCGAATTGCGGGACGGCCGTGCCGCCGGCCGCCCGTCCACGCTACGCTGTGGTCGATGGCGAAAAAGCGGGCTGATGTGCTGGTAGTTGAGCGCGGGTTGGCGGACAGCCGCGAGCAGGCGCGCGCTCTTATCCTGGCAGGGGAAGTGTTTGCCGGGGAACAGCCGGTGGCCAAAGCCGGCCAGCTTATCAGCGACGACCGGCCGCTGCGGCTGGCCGCCCGGCCACGCTACGCCGGTCGAGGGGGCGAGAAGCTGGCCGGCGCCCTGGCGGCGTTCGGCGTGGCGCCCGCTGGGATGGTGGCGCTCGATGCCGGCGCCTCCACCGGCGGCTTTACCGACTGCCTGCTGCAAGCAGGGGCTAGACGGGTGTACGCCGTGGACGTTGGCTACGGACAAATCGACCTGCGCCTGCGGAATGACCCGCGCGTGCATCTGATGGAACGCACCAACCTGCGCTACGTGGACTCGCTGCCGGAGCCAGTACAGATCGCCACGCTTGACCTCTCCTTCATCTCACTCACCAAGGTGCTCGGACCCGTGCGCCGGCTGCTGGCGCCGGGCGGGCTGGTGCTCGCGCTGGTAAAACCGCAGTTTGAGGCGGGCAAGGGCGAAGTCGGCCGTGGAGGTATTGTCCGCGATCCGCTGATGCACGCCGCGGTGCTTGGCCGGGTCGCGTTGTACGCCATCCGCAACGGCTTTCGCGTTCGCGGTCTCACCACGTCCCCCATCCGCGGAGCCAGCGGCAACCGCGAGTTCTTTCTGCTCCTGGCGGCCGGCTGAGTCAGGCAACGGTTGCCGTTAGCGGGCGCGGCACAGATCATGTCGGGAGCGGCATGTGCCCAACCGAGGGGTCTGCCCCACCGTGAGCTATCGCACCATTGGCTTGCTCTATCATCCTCGGCTGGCGGCAGCGCAGGAGCTGGCCGGCCGGCTCCGCGCCGGTCTGCTTGGCCGGGTGCCGGAGGTGTGGACGGCGGCGGCGTGGGAGGAACCCGGCGCCAGCCAGCTTCGCCACACCGATCTGCTGGTGTGCATCGGCGGAGACGGTACCATGCTGCGCGCCGCACGCCTGGCGTTGCCGCTGGCGCTGCCGCTGATTGGCGTCAACATGGGCCGTCTCGGTTTCTTATCGGAGCTGAGTCCCGAAGATGCCCTACCGCGCCTGCACCACGTCCTCGAGGGCGCCGGCCGGATAGAAGAACGGGTGATGCTCAGCGCCGAGATTCAACAGCCCGGGGGCCTGCCAGCGCCCGATATCGACCGTCAACTCGCCCTGAATGATGTTGCCGTGGGACGTTTCGGCGGCCGTCCCGTCGATCTGGATGTGCTGCTGGATGGCACCCAGGTGGAAGTCGTGCGCGCCGACAGCATGGTCGTCAGCACCGCCACCGGCAGCACGGGCTACAACCTGTCTGCCGGCGGTCCCGTGCTGTTTCCCGAGTCTGATGACCTGGTGCTCACGCCCGTAGCGGCGCACCTGTCCCGCGTCCGTCCGCTGGTCCTGCCGCGCACAACGCGCATCGAGCTGCGCGTCCATTCGGACGTTCCGGCGATCGCCTCGTTTGACGGACAAATTGACTATGCCATGCCCGAGGGCGGCTCGGTGGTGGTCACCTGCCACCAGAGCCGGGCACGGTTCATCCGGCTAGGGCCGCCATCAGAGTTCTTCCGGAATCTCACCACGCTGCTTGACGCGGGCCGCCGGTTCGAGCGCGACCGCCGCCCGCAACTTCAGCACGAAGCACCTTGAGCGAAGCCGGCGGGCGGAGTGACGCGCTCCCTCCGGCGTTGCTACCCTGAGGGCACGGCGCCTGGCTGGTTCGGCTGCCAGGCCGGGAGCGCCTCCCCATGCTGGAAGAGCTTGATATCCGCAATGTCGCTGTCGCTGAGCACGTGCGGATGCGCTTCACGCCCGGCTTCAACGCCATCACCGGTGAGACCGGCGCGGGCAAGAGCATCATCATCGACGCACTCGGGCTGTTGCTCGGCGCGAGGGCCGACAGCGACACGGTCCGGGCCGGGGCGGTGGCCGCCAGAGTCGAGGGTATCTTCCGGCTGGAACCCGGGCTCCAGGACGCGCTGGCAGAGACGTTAGCGGAAGCCGGCATTGCACCGGAAGACGGCACGCTGATCGTCGCGCGCGAGGTTCCCCGCCAGGGGAGGTCGGTAGCCCGCATCAACGGCCGCGCGGTGGTACAGCAGACGCTGGCCACCATCGGCCGGCAGCTCGTCGATATCCACGGCCAGACCGATTATCTGTCCTTGCTCCGCCCGGGCGAGCACGCAGGATTCCTGGACCGCTTCGGCGGGCTCGCTGCAGAGCGCGGCGCGTTCGGCGCACTGGCAGGCGAACTCCGCGACGTACGGACCGCCATCCGCCGGATTGTTGACGACGAGCGCGAGCGCGCCCGCCGCCAGGACCGGCTGGCATATGAGGTACAGGAGATTGACGACGCCCAGTTGCGCGCCGGCGAGGAAGTCGAACTGCGCGCCGAGCGTCAACTGCTGGCCAGCGCCGAAGACCTCGCCCGCCTCTCAGACTCCGCCTACACCGCACTCACCGGCGGCGCGCGTGCCGCCTCGGCAGTCGACGCGCTCGGGGTAGCTGCCGAGCACCTTGCCCACCTGGCCCGCCTAGACGAGCGGCTGGCGGAGACCGCCACCCTGGCCGAGGCATTGCAGTCGCAGGTCTACGACCTGGCCCGCGAGCTACGCGCCTATCGCGAGGGAGTGGAGCATAATCCGCGGCGGCTTGGCCAGATCGAGGAACGGCTCACGCTGCTGGCCGGGCTCAAGCGCAAGTACGGCGCGACGGTGGAGGACATCATTGCCTACGGCGAACGTGCCCGCGCCGGGCTCGATGACCTGCTCACCGGCGAAGAGCGGTTGCAGCGCCTGCGCGATCGCGAGCGTGTGCTTATTGACCAGGCAGGCGCCGCGGCGGAACGGCTGTCTGGCAGGCGCCGCGCGGCCGCAGAGCAGCTGGCTCGGGCCGTCCAGGGTGAGATGGCCGATCTGCGGCTGGCCGGTGGCCGGTTTGCCGTGGTGCTGGAACGGCGCACCGATGACGATGGCCTGCCGGTGATGCTCTCCGAACGTGAGGAGACCGGCGCTGCTCCGCCCATGACCGCTCCGCTGCGGGCCACCTTTGACCGCAGCGGCGTGGACCGCGTCGAGTTCTACGTGACGCTCAATCCAGGCGAACCACTCCGGCCCCTGGCCAAGGTTGCCAGCGGCGGAGAAACTGCCCGGTTGATGCTGGCGCTGAAGACCGTCCTCGGCAGCAGCGATAGCGTGCCGACGTTGGTGTTCGACGAAGTAGATGCCGGCTTGGGCGCCCGCTCCGGCACCGTGGTAGGGGAGAAGCTCGCCGGGCTCAGCGCGCATCACCAGGTGCTGTGCATCACGCATCTGGCGCAGGTTGCTGCCCGCGCCGAGCATCACCTCGTCGTCGCGAAGCAGGTGGCGGATGGCCGCACGTTTACGGCCGTGCACGAGGCACGCGGCACAGCACGAGCGCGCGAGCTGGCCGCGATGCTGGGCGGAGAGACGCCGGCGCATCTGGCCGCTGCCGCCGAGCTGCTGGAGTCGCCCGCGCGCCCGCTTGCATGAAGGACGCGGCATCTCAATAATGGCGCTACTCGCTTGCGCAGGAGCCCGCGTCATGCATGTGATCCCCCTCCTCACCTGCCCAAAGTGCAGCGCGACCGTGCGACCGGCCCCCATCGCCATAGCCCCGGAGGACGGCACACAGGACTTCGGCAACATTCTCAAGCGCTGCCCCCGCTGTCAGGAGTGGTCATGGATGACATTGCAGCCACAGGAAGCGTAACCGCCGCCGGCATCGTCGTCGGCAAGGCCACCGTGGCCGATGTGCCGGACATCCATGCCGTGGTCACCGTCTTCGCCGACCGCGGTGAGATGCTGCACCGGCCGCTCAACGAGCTGTACGAGAATATCCGCGACTTCTATGTCGCCAAAGATGCGCAGGGTGAGTTCCTCGGCTGTGTCGCACTGCATCTGCTGTGGGCAGATTTGGCCGAGGTCAAGAGCCTGGCAGTGCGTGAGGAGCGGCAGCTCAAGGGTACCGGCGCAGCCCTGGTGCGCGCCTGTCTGGACGAGGCCCGCCAGATCGGCCTGCCACGGGTATTCGCGCTCACCTACAAGCCCGGCTTCTTCGAGAAAATGGGCTTCTCCATCGCCAACGTCATGGAGTTTCCGCGCAAGGTGTGGAACGAGTGCTATCGGTGCCCGAAGTTTCCCTCATGCAACGAGATCGCCGTCGCTATTGATCTGTCTGCTGATGCCGCACCGCGCGCCGCCGCCGCCGCTCTGCCGGTGCTCAACGGCGTGGCCCCCGCCGTTGACCGACACTCCACCCTTCGCTAGGATGAGTGGGCTGCGCCTAGGTAGCTCAGTTGGTAGAGCACGGCACTGAAAATGCCGGTGTCGGCGGTTCGATCCCGTCCCTAGGCACCCGCTCTCGACCCCGGTCCCGCCGGGGTCTTTTGCTGTCCTCATGCCGCCCATGTCCGGTGATGTGCCACTGACTCACCGGTTGGTTTCGTTACCATTTCGTACGTTACCTGACAGACTCCTTTCCCCTTCACTGTCAACTTGAGTCCAGCGTCGTAACTGTTCCGACACTTACACGCTGCCACTGAGGCGGTTGTCGTCAACGACCATCGCCGGACTCTACCGCCAGCAGGAGGGGAACCACATGCGCACCAGCCGGCGCACTTTCATGCAAGCCAGCATCGCTGCCGGCATGGCGGCCTTCCTTACGGGCAACGTGCTGCCGCAGCGCATTGAGCAGGCATATGCGGCCACCAAGCCGCTGGACCAGTGGATTGACCCACTGCCCATCCCACCAGTCGCGACGCCGATCCCCAACGCCGCCTATCCGGGCGCCGACTATTATGTCATCCCAATGGCGCAGGGAATGCATAAGTTTCATGCCCAGTTCCCGGCGGTGCCATCGTGGGGTTATGGCGGCGCTGCCTATCTCGGTCCAACCATCGTTGCCCAGCGGGGGCGGCCGGTGGTGGTCAGGTACGTCAACCGGCTGCCCGCTACCCATCTGTTGCAGAGTTCCGTTGACCCAACGATCGTCCGCGATCCGGAAGACCCACCGATGCTGATGACACTGCCACCGACCCGCGCCGTGGCGCACCTGCATGGCGGCTTCACGGCGCCGCAGTTCGACGGCCACCCGGATTCCTGGTTTACCAACAACAGCGTGGCGCGGGCCCGCGGTTCGGCCTACGACAGCCTCCCCGGCGCTGCCGCCAACGAGGCGATCTTCCGCTACACAAATGCCCAGCCGGCGGCGATGCTGTGGTATCATGACCACGCGATGGGAATCACGCGGCTGAACGTCTACGCCGGCCTGGCCGCTGTCTACCTGCTGCGCGACAGCACCGATACCGGCAACCCCAACCGCGGGCTGAACCTCCCGAAGGGCGCCTACGAGGTGCCGCTGGTCATCCAGGACAAGACGTTCAACCTCAACGGCACGCCGTTTTATCCAACGACCAGCGGCGTGCCGGCGCCGTACCCTCATCCCGCGTGGGTGCCGGAGTTCTTCGGTGACACGCCCGTCGTGAACGGCAAGGCGTACCCATACCTGGCGGTGGAGCCGCGCCGCTACCGCCTACGGCTGCTCAACGGCTCGCAGGCGCGCTTCTACCAGTTGTCGCTGTCAGGCGGCCTGCCGATGTGGGTGATCGGCACGGAGGGCGGCCTGCTGCCCAAGGCCGTGCAGCTGAAAGCCGCGGTGCTCGCTCCGGGCGAGCGGCTGGACGTGATAGTCGATTTCAGCAAGATGGCCGGCGCCAAGGTCACGCTGACCAACTCAGCGGCCGTGCCGTATCCGGGCGGTGGCGCGCAGCCGGCCGGCCCGCGCATCAATCAGATCATGCAGTTCCGGGTCAGCCTGCCGCTGACCGGCACCGACCTGACTACGTTGCCCGCGCAGTTACCGCTGCCGGCCGTCACCCGGCTCATTCCCGGCCCGGTCAAGCGGGAGATCGTCCTCAAAGAGACGATGGACGTAGCCACCGGCACACCGTTGCACGTCCGGCTCAATGAACGCTGGTTTGGTGAGCCTGTCGAGGAGATGCCGCACGCCGGCGATACCGAGACATGGCAGTTCATCAACGTCACCGGCGATGCCCATCCGATGCACCTGCACCTCGTCCAGTTCCAGGTGCTGGACCGCCAGCCGATCGCCGCCGCTGCCTATAGCACGGCCTATCTGACGTGGGTGGCAGCCGGCCGCGACCCGGCGACCAAGCCGGTGCTTTCCCAGTTCCTGGCCGGCTCCGCCGTGCCCGCGCCGCCGGAGGAGGCCGGCTGGAAGGATACTGTCCAATCGCTGCCGGGTGAGGTGACGCGGGTGGTGGCCAGATTCGATGTGCCGCCGTCCACGGCGCTACCGGCGGATTACGTCTACCACTGCCACATCCTCGAGCATGAGGAGAACGAGATGATGCGGCCGTTCCGGGTCATGCCGTAAGACCTCCGGCCGTGGTGTCCTGGCAGACTGCGGCTCTGGACCACCTGCCCGCTCCCTCCCATCTGCGCCGCTGGGGGCCACAGGGGACCCCCAGCGGCGCAGCCGATGGGAGGTCCGGCGCGTGACGTGCGGCGCCGGGTGAGAGGATGCGTGCCCGCAGGGTTGTCCCTCCAGCGGCGGCGACGTTGCCCGTTGGCCGCATCACATCTACGGTATAATCCTGAGTAGCCAGGCCGGGGCCGTACCGCTCCGGCCCTGTGCAATTGGTCACCGGCATGGGGGAACACGATGACAGTATTGCCGGTAGCAGAGCTGGAAAACCTCCGCGTGCAGGCCGAGCAGGACCTCGCCCAGGTCACCGACGATGCAGCACTGGAAGCCTGGCGCATCCGCTATCTGAGCCGTGGCCAGGGCCGCATCACCGCGGCGGTTGAAGCCCTCAGGTCGATTGCAGCGGATCAGCGGCGCGAGTATGGTCAGGCGGTCAACGCGCTCAAACGCGCCGTTGAGGAGCAGTTCACCGCCCGCCGCGAGGCGCTGGCGCGCCGCCGTATCGAGGACACCGTCCAGCGCGGGCGGATAGACGTCACGCTGCCGGGCCGCCCGAAGCCGCTTGGCCGGCTGCACCCAACGACCCAGACGCTGCGTGACATGATTGCCGCCTTCCAGGAGCTCGGCTTCAACGTGGCCGAAGGCCCGGAAGTCGAGTGGGACTGGTACAACTTCTCCAAGTTGCGCATCCCCCCAGATCATCCCGCGCGCGATATGTGGGACACCTTCTGGGTTGACGTGGAGCACGAGGGCGAGCGGCCAATGTTGCTGCGCACGCACACCTCGCCCAACCAGATCCGTGTGATGGAACGCCAGGAGCCGCCGGTACGGGTGCTGGTTCCCGGCCGCTGCTATCGGTTCGAGGCGACCGACGCGACGCACGAGTGGATGCTGACACAGGTCGAACTGCTGGCAGTGGATGAAGGCATCTCGCTCGCCGACCTGAAGGGCACGCTAGACCACTTTGCCAAGCGGATGTTCGGCCCGGACCGTCAGGTGATGCTGCACCACTCGTACTTCCCGTTCGTCGAACCCGGGGTCGAAGTGGCGGTGGACTGCTTCCTGTGCCGGGGCGATGGCTGCCGAACGTGCAAGGGATCTGGGTGGATTGAGATTCTTGGCGCGGGCATGGTACACCCCGAAGCGCTCGAAGGCGTCGGCTATGACTCCCGCCGCTACACCGGCTTCGCCGCCGGTATCGGCGTGGAGCGCATCGCCATGCTCCGCCACGGCATTGATGACATCCGCGAGTTCTACCGCAACGACATCCGGTTCCTGGAGCAGTTTTAGCCGCCGGCCGTCAGCGGTCAGCGCCCGCCCGCACGTGCGCTGCCTGACCGCTGGGCGGTAAAGGCTAGCCCGCCAACCCGCTGTGAGGCTTCCCCATGAAAGTGCCGCTGAAGTGGCTGGCCGAGTACGTCCCGCTGACCTTGCCGGTGGAGTCACTGGCACGCAAGCTCACCCTCGGCGCGGCCGAAGTTGAGGAGATCATCCGCACCGGCGCATGGGACGAGAAGGTGCGCGTTGGGCACGTGCTCCACGTCGAGCCCCACCCCAACGCCGACCGATTGCGGCTGGTCACCGTCGACCTCGGGGATCGCCGGCAGCGGGTCGTCTGTGGCGCGCCCAACGTCGCCACCGGCCAGCGCATCGCTTTCGGCGAGGAGGGCGCCCGCCTGATCAGCGGTAAGACCGGCGAGTCGATGGTGCTCAAGGCTGCACCGGTGCGGGGCATCGTATCGGCCGGCATGGTGCTCTCCGAGCGCGAGCTCGGACTGTCCGAGGCCCACGAGGGGATCCTCGTGCTTCCGCCTGATGCCCCGATTGGCACGCCGCTACGCGACTACCTTGGTGAGACCGTCCTTAACATGGCAGCTTGGTCTAACCGGCCGGATCTCTTCTCGATCATCGGCGTCGCGCGCGAGATCGCCGCCCTCACCGGTGCCCACGTGCGCGAACCGAGCATCGACTACCCCACCTACGGAGCGCCCGCTGATGCCCGCATCCGGGTCACCATCGATGACCCGGAGCTGTGTCCGCGATACACGGCGATGCTCATCGATCATGTACAGGTTGGACCATCGCCTGCATGGATGCAGGAGCGGCTGGCGGCCGCGGGGATGCGCCCGATCAACAACGTCGTCGACATCACCAACTACGTGATGCTGGAGTACGGCCAGCCCCTGCATGCCTTCGATGCCACCAAGATCGGCGGCAATCAGATCGTGGTGCGCCGCGCCCGGCCTGACGAGCGGCTAACGACGCTGGACGGCGAAGACCGCGAGCTGACGGCCGGCATGCTGGTCATCGCCGATGCCAGCCGCCCGGTCGCGCTGGCCGGCGTCATGGGCGGGCTGGAGAGTGAGGTGAGCGAGCAGACGGCCAGCGTGCTGCTCGAGTCCGCAACGTTCTACGGCGCGAGCGTGCGCCGAACGGCGGCACGGCTGCGGATGCGCTCCGAGGCATCAATGCGCTTTGAGAAGGGCCTGCCCCCCGAACTGGCGCCGGTGGCTGCCCGCCGCGCGGTGCAACTGCTGGCGGAGCTGGCGGGCGGACAACCCGCGCCAGGCATGGTAGACGCCTACCCCAATCCTCATGCACCGGTGACGTTCATCGCCTCGGCCGAGCGGCTGCACCGGGTGCTCGGCATCGACATCCCGGCCGGTCGCGCCCTGGAAGTGCTGCGCGCCCTCGGATTCGAGGTGGAGTGGCAGCCTCCCGACAGCTACGCCGTGTCCGTCCCGTACTGGCGGCCGGACGTGCGTATCGCCGATGACATCGCCGAAGAACTGATCCGCATCGTCGGTTATGATGACTTGCCCAGCACCACCGTGCATGGTCGCACTCCGCAGGCGATCCCCCAGCCCGCACGCGACCTGCGCGAACGGGTCAAGGACATCTTGGTCGAAGCAGGGATGCACGAGATCCAGACCTACGCACTCGTGTCGTTGGAGCAGCTCCAGCGCGTGCAGCCGGCGGAGGAGCTGGCGCTGACACCGCCACTCCGTGTGGCCAACCCGATGAGCGCAGAGCGCGAGTTGCTGCGCACCTCCTCTCGTGGGAGCGCGCTGGAGATCCTGGCCCGCAACCTGCGCGTGCAACGCGGCGAGGTGGCCCTGTTCGAGACGTCAGTCACGTACCAGCGGCGTGAAGGCGACCTCCCCGAGGAGCGCGAAACCCTCACCGCCGTCATCGGCGGTCGCCGGCTGGACCGCTGGGGACAGCCCTCGGACGAGCCCGTCGACTTCTTCGATGCCAAGGGCTACGCTGAAGCGCTGTTCGCTCACCTGCACCTGCGTCCGTCCTGGGAAGTGACCGAGGAGCATGGCCTGTTGCCCGGCCGCACCGCCGCTATCCGTCTGGGTGGACAGGATGTCGGCGTCATCGGCCAGGTGCACCCTGACACCGCCGCGCAGTTCGACATTGACAGCGACTGCCTGTTGTTCGAGGTACGAATGGACCTCCTGCTCCAGCATCTGCACACCGGCCGGGACTACCAGCCGTACAGCACGGTGCCCGCCGTTCAGCAGGATCTCGCGGTGATTGTCGATGCGGCTACGCCCGCCCATGCGGTCCGCGCCGTCATCCTGGCCGGCAAGTTCGTCACCAGCGTCCGGCTGTTCGATGAGTACCGCGGACCCGGCGTGCCAGAGGGCCGCAAGTCGCTGGCCTTCGCCGTCGCCTTCCAGGACCGCGAGCGCACCCTTACCGAGGATGAAGTCTCGGGTTCGCGCCGCCGCATCATCGCCCGGCTGGAGCGCGAGTTAGGCGCAGCGCTGCGCTGAGCGACCAGCCTGCCCCTGTCTTGCCCAACGCAGAGCGCGGCTCAGCTACAAGCTGTGACGCGGCTGTTATGTCGCGCAAAGCGGCCGTGCTGGTACGATCCGGTCACACTGGATGAAGAGGCACGCTCCCGATGCGGACTGGTCAAGCAGGTTGGTCGTGGTTTCCCCGATCTCGGCGGCTGGCCGTACGGCGGCTGCTCGGCCGTGGGACGCCTGGCAGGTAGTGACGGCGGCGCCGCCGGCTGACGAACGGGGAGGTGTCGCGCATATGTGATCAGCGGGCCACACGCGGGTCCGGCTCCTCACGCGCATCCAGTTCGATACCGGCCGGAGCCGCCGTACCCGCCGTCCGGGGCCGGTGCTCCCGCTGTCCATCCCCAGCGGCGCTGCGCTCCCGGCCGCGCCGCTCGGTCATCTGGGCAAAGGTCATCTTATACAGGTTGGCATACTGGGCGCCTTTGGCCAGTAGCTCTTCGTGCGTGCCGGCCTCGGCGATCCGGCCCCGCTCCAGCACCACCACACGAGACGCGTCGCGGATCGTGCTCAGCCGGTGGGCGATGACGAAGCTGGTCCGGCCGCGGAGGATGGTGCGCAGTGCCTCCTGAATCACCTTCTCGGTCTGGGTATCCACGTTCGCCGTTGCTTCATCGAGAATCAGGATGCGAGGCCGGGCGAGGATCGCGCGGGCGAAGGAAATGAGCTGACGCTGGCCGACCGAGAGGTTCTGGCCGCGCTCATGCAGCTCGGTGTCGAATCCGTTCTCCAGATTGCGGATGAACTCCTCCGCGCCCACCACGCGCGCCGCCTCCTCCACTTCGGCGTCGGTCGCCTCCAGCCGGCCGTAGCGGATGTTCTCGCGCACAGTGCCACTGAACAGATACGGGTCTTGCAGCACTACGCCCATCTGCGCGGCGAGGCTGGAGCGCTTGATGTGCTTGATGTCCACGCCGTCGATCTTCAGCGTCCCGCTGGATGCCTCGTACAGACGGCCGATCAACGCCGTCATGGTGCTCTTACCGGCGCCGGTCTGGCCGACAAACGCGATGGTCTCGCCGGGCTCAACATGTAGCGTGATGCCTTGCAGCACCGGCGTGTTCTCGAGGTAGCGGAACGACACGTCTTCGAAGTCGACACGGCCTGCAAGCTCTGGCATATCGATGGCATCGGGCGCGTCGCTGATCTCGGGCTTGGTATCCAGCACCTCGATGATGCGCTGGCCGCCCGCCATCGCCCGCTGGAACTGGGTGTACTGCAATACCAGGTCACGCACCGGGTCGAAGAAGCGCTGCACGTACAACGCGAAGGCCACCAGCGTGCGGACGGCCAGCGTGCCATTGGCCACGCGCATCCCGCCGACCACGACGACGAGCGCTGTCGCCAGTGCGACCAGCACCTCCACCATCGGCAGCACGGCGGCGGACAGCCGTCCGGCGCGGACGTTGGCATCGAGGTTCGAGTAGTTGATCTTGCTGAAGCGGCGGGCGTTGGCATCCTCGCGCGACATGCTCTGGATGGCGCGCACGCCAGAGACGTCCTCGTTGATGGTGGAGTTCACGACCGCGATGGCCTGACGAACGCGGATGAACGCCGCGCGGGCCCGCGCCTGCCAGATCGCCATCGTCAAGACCAGGAGCGGCACGACAGCGAAGGTCACCAGCGCCAGTTGCACATCTTTGGTCAACAGCACCACGATCACGATTCCCAGCCCGACGAAATCGGCTAGGACCGTGAGCATGCCGGAGGTGAGCAACTCCTGCATCGACGTCACGTCCGAGGTAACGCGCGACATGACGCGGCCGACCTCGTGCCGGTCATAGAAGCTCAGCGATAGCTTCTGCAGGTGATCAAACATCTCCTGGCGCAGCCGCAGAAGAATGCGATGGCCGATGTAGCCGGTACTGGAGAGCTGCAGGAACTGGAAGGCCCAACTTCCTGCCGCCAGCCCGACGAAGATCAGTCCTAAGCGATTGAGATCGCTGAGCTCCGCCGCGCGCACCGCCGGATCGGATGCCCGGATGGCATTGAGGATATGGTTGGTCGCCAGCCCGATGACCAGCGGCTGCATGAACGAGCAAAAGGCGAAGCCAATCACACCTGCCAGGGCCATGATGGTGCGGAGCTTGAACGGCTTGAGGTACGGCCAGAGGCGGCCGACGACATTGGCGTCAAATACCTTGCCCAGTTCGTCGTCGTTCCAGCCGTCCATACCGCGGCGGAACGCCCCCGGTCCCATCGACGTGCCGCTATGGCTCCAGCCACCCGCGCCGCCGCCGCCCCACATCGCCATGGTTCAACCCTCCCCTGCGGAACAGGCCGGTCAGTCTGCCGGTGGGTCAGCGGGCTTTAGCCCCAGCCACCGGCCGGACTCAACGTCCTAGCCGCCTGCCTGTGACTCCTGCGTGCGGGCAAAGGCTTCCTCCTGGTCCCGCAGCTCAAGGTCATAGATCTGGCGGTAGAGCCCGTGCTTGTCGAGTAGTTCGGTGTGGCGGCCACGCTCCACAATCTGGCCGCGCCGCAATACCAGAATCTGGTCCGCCCGCTCCACCGTACGTAGCCGCTGTGCGATCACGAACGTCGTGCGGCCCTTCATCAGCTCAGCCAGGGCCTGTTGAATCAGGTACTCGGTCTCCATATCCACCGAAGAGGTCGAGTCGTCGAACACCAGGATTGGCGGGTTGAGCAGCAAGGTGCGGGCAATGGCGATGCGCTGTTTCTGCCCGCCGGAGAGCGTGGTGCCGCGCTCGCCGACCCAGGTGTCATACCCATCCGGCAGCGTCATGATGAAGTCGTGGATGCGGGCCGCCTTGGCCGCGGCGATCACCTCTTCGTCGGTGGCGCCCTGGCGGCCATAGCGGATGTTCTCGCGAATCGAGTCCAGGAACAGGAACACATCCTGCTGGACGATGCCGATGCACTGACGCAGCGAGCCGAGGGTCACGTCTCGGATATCCACGCCGTCGATGGTGATGCGGCCTCCGGTCACGTCGTAGAAGCGTGGCATCAGGTTGACGACGGTGCTCTTGCCGGAACCCGTCGGCCCCAGCAGCGCGATCATCTGGCCGGGCGGCGCATCCACATCGATGCCGCGCAGCACGGGCGAGACCGAGTCATAGCCAAATGAGACGTTCTCGAACCGCACGTGCCCGCTGACTCCCGCCAGCTCGCTCGCCCCGGGCTTCTCCTTCACAGCCGATTCGGCATCCAGGATTTCGTAGATACGGGTACCTGACGAGGTGGCACGGGCGACGATGTTAACCACGAAGCCCAGCGTGCGCACCGGCATCTGCAGCAGCTGGAGGTAGAACAGAAAGGCGGTGAGATCGCCGATGCTCAGCTTGCCGTCTGCCACCTGGTGGCCGCCGTACCACACCGTCGCGACGATGGAGAAGGCGCCCAGTAGTGTCAGCGCCGGCGACACCTTCGCCTGCAACTGATTGGAGTAGTACGAGTCATTGAACAGCAGGTTGATCTGCTTGGAGAACTTGGCTGACTCGAATGCCTCACGCGCGAAGGACTTGACCACCCGCATGCCAGAGAGGTTCTCCTGCAACACGGTGGACATCCGCCCCTGCTGCTCCTGGATGCGCGTCCACACCGGGCGCAGCCGCGATTGGTGGATGATGGAGATTCCACCCATCAGCGGCAGAAACGACCACGCCAGCAACGCAAGCTTGATATCCGCCAGCGCCATGAGCACCAGCGAGGTGATGAGCAACACGAGGATGTAGGACATGCGGATCAGGCCCATGGAGATGTAGAACCGGACCCCCTCAACATCCTGCGTGGCGCGCGACATGATCTGCCCGATCTGGGCCTTGTCGTGGTAGGCATACGACAGGCGGGACAGCCGCCCATAGATGGCATTGCGGATGTCGTACGCGACGTGCTGGGAAAGCCACTCGCTCACGTACGACTGCCCGAAGGCGAAGAGCCCGCGCAGGATCGACGACAGCAGCAGCAGCGCCGCCGCCACAAACAACAACGACTTGTTGTCGTCTCCGTCGATGCCGACCTCAACCGCCCAGCCGATCAGTTTGGGCTGAATCAGCGCAAAGGCAGAGGCGCCGACCACCGACAGCACGGCCAGCCCCAGGCGCAGCTTATACGGCTTCAGGAAGCTCAGCAGACGAATCAGGACATGGTGCATCGCCGCCCCCTCTCCGCGACGAGCGGCCCATCACCAGCCACGCGCGACCCGCCAGGCGGCGGGAGTCCGGCAATCGAGCCGGGGCACGCTGCACCTTCTGCGGGATGCTTCTCCACACGAAGGCGCGAGACCGGCCGGTCTGAGCCCGGGAACAAGGGGATTCTAGGCGATGATTGACGTTCACGTCAAGGTTGGGGGTCGCGCTCGTTGCCGGAGCGCAGCAGCCGGGCTGCCGGCTCATACCCTCACGTCAACGTGCTGGCCCTTGTGCGGTTCCAGTAGCCGTGCAAGCTCCCGTCCTTGGAGTTCCATCACATCCAGCTTGGTCTTGAGCGCGGCCACCTGTAGTTGGGCTTTCACCTGAGCGGATGAAAGATCGGTGATGTCGCGCGGGCTGTACTCGATGCTGCGCGCAGAGGCGGGGAGCAGGCTGACCATGGGACACCTCACATGCCGTCACCTGAGTATCGAAGCAGACCGCCCAGAGCGTAGGGCCCCGCGATGCTATGCTTGCGCAGATGAGCGCAACCCAACTGGCGCTGGTGGCGGTAGTCGGCTTTGCCGGGAGCTTCTACGGCGTTGTGTCCGGTGGCGGCGGGCTGCTGATCATTCCCGGGCTGATCGTCGTGGGAATGCCGGCGCCGGCCGCGGTGGCGTGCAGCCGCCTGGGCGTGCTCAGCCTGAGTATCAGCGGGGTGTGGCGCTTTCGGCGTGAGGGGCTGGTACGCGGCCGCGCCGACCTGCCGATGATGGCGGTGGTGACCGCCGGGTCGGTGATCGGCGCCCTGCTGCTGCTGGCGGTGGACCCCAGCAAGTTCGAGCGTGCGTTCGGCCTGGTGACGGTCTTGCTGGCGCCGCTGGTGCTGTTCGGGCAGCGGCTCAAGCTCGAACGCCCCGGACAAACGCCGGGGACGGCACGGCTCGCCTGGGGATACGCCCTCGCCTTTCCCGTTGGGATCTACGCCGGCCTGTTCGGTGCGGCATGGGCAACGTTCTTCACTTACCTGATGGTGGCTGCCTTTGGCGTCAGCTACATCCAGGGCGCGGCCATCCGTACGTTCGTCGGGCTGGCCGTCGGTGTAATCACCTCGCTGATTGTGGGTCTGGGTGGCCAGCTTGAGGCTGCGCCCGCCATCGTGCTGATGCTCGCCACCGGCGCAGGGTCCTACCTGGGCGCCTCCTTCTGGCTGAAACGCGGCGAGGGCCGGGTGCGCCAGATAGTCGCCGTCATCGCTGTCGCGGCCGGTATCAAACTGCTGATATAGCCCGGGGCTTTCGTGAACGGCCGAGCCGGATAGCTCCCCGCAACCCCTCTCCCGCACGGCGGGCAAGGGGGAGCAGGTGGTTGGGCAACCGGCGGGCAGCCTGCCGGTGAGGGCCTGCCCCTCGCCGGTATCCCGCTATCCCCACAGCCACTGGGCCATTACCACCACGATCACCCCGACGATCGCGGTCAGCGGAGCGCCAGCGCGCACGAAGTCGGCAAAGCGATAGCCACCCGGACCATAGATCAGCAGGTTGCCGTGGTGGCCGATCGGGGTGAGGAAGCTGGCGACAGCCGCCATTGCCACCGTCACAACGTACGGCTCCGGTGGCCGGTCCAGCGCCTGGGCCAGTGCCAGCGCAACCGGGGCGAAGATCGCCGTCGTGGCGGAATCGGACATGAACTGAGTGAGCACGGCCACCACGGCGAAGATCGTCAGCAGAATCACCGTCTCGTTCCAGCCGCCGGCCGCGCGTTGGAGCAAATCCGCGAGCTTCTGGGACGCGCCGCTCTTCTCCATGGCCAGCCCCAACGGGATCGCGCCGGCGATGAACACATAGATGCGCGCGTCGATTGCCCGGTAAGCCTGCCGCGCCGTCAGACAGCCGGTCTGAATCATCGCCACGGCGCCGGCCACCGCCGCCATTTCGATATTGACGAAGGCCGCGCCAGCCACCGACGCCGCCATGATTACCCCCGCCACCCAGGCCTTTCGCCGGCGTTGCGCCTCACCGTGAAACGGCGCCAGCATCAAGAACGTGCGGTCGTTCGACACCCGGGCCAGCGCTTCTTCGTCACCTTGGATGACCAGAACGTCGCCAGCACGCAGCCGCACGCGCGCCAGTTCCTGCTGGATCCAGCCCTGCTGCCGCCACATGGCGATCACCAGCGCCCCATACCGCTCGCGGAAGTCGATCTGGCCCAGCGAGCGGCCCACGAGATCCGAGTGCGGTGCAACCACCGCCTGCACCAGCTGGTCGGGCAGATCCGCGCTGTCGCCCGCCGGCGCCGCCACCTGTTCGCCGTACTGCGCCACGGGATGCAGCTCGACACCGGCCTCCTGCCGGATTTGCACCAACTCCTCTGGTGAGGTACGCACGATCAGGACGTCGCCTTCGGCCAGCGGTCGATCCGTGAACGGGCGGGGAACGCGCCGCCCATCACGCAGCCAGCCCACGACGCGGAACGAGTAGCGGCTGTCCGCCTCCAACTCCGCCATACTCTTCCCGAGAAAGGGCGAGTCTGCCAGCACCGTGAGCTCAGTGAAATATGCATCGAGCCGGAAGCGGCCGGCACTGTCTTCCTCACCTCGCCGCACTGGCAACAGCAGCCGCCCCGCCAGCAGCACGAACAGGGTTCCGGCCACGGAAAGCGCCAGGCCGATAGGCGCAATCGAGAAGATACCCAGGCCAGGCCGGCCGGCGGCCCGCAGGATTCCGCTCGCAATCAGGAAGGCCGGCGCACCGATGATCGTGATGGTGGTGCCCAGCGAGGCGGCGAACGCCAGCGGCATCAACAACCGCGAGGCTGCGATGTCCTTGTCTTTGGCCAGCTTCAGTGTCACCGGCAGCAGCGCCGCGGTGGTGGTGACGTGGTGGGTGAATGCGGATAGCACCGCCACCGCGGGCATGATCACCAGGATGGCGCGGCTGTAGCTGCTCCCAGCCAGCCGGGCGATGAGCCGCCCGGCGGCAGCCGAGACGCCGGTGCGCTCCAGCGCACCCGTGAGCACGAAGATGCCCGCGACGACGATTGCGGGCTCTGAGCTAAATCCCGACAGCGCTTCCTCCGGCTCCAGCACGCCGATGGCCCATACCGACAGCACGATCAGCAGCGCCACGATGTCACTGCGAATCCGCTCGGTGATCAGCAGCACAAAGGCGACCACCAGGACGGCAAACACGGCGAGCTGCGGGCCGGTGAGGTCGAACAGCACTGGGGTGTCCTTGTCGCTATGCCGGCCACAAGGTGACCAGGTGGAGGGCAAGCGCAGCGCCGGCCGCCACACTGGCGAAGGTCAGCACCATAACGATGTTGCGAACCAGGAATCGTGAGTCCGGCCGCCCGGAGAGGAGTGCCTGCTCGGTATGCAAGAAGCGCACCGACGCCATGATGACCACGATCGGGCCCGCGGCCACGAGCACCAGGCCAATGGGTACGGTGGCGCGGCCGCTGCGGGCAGCCTGCTCCTCGACGGTATCCGGCGCCGACACCTCTGCGATCTGCTGTAAGAAGATGTCAAACCGCGCGACTCCGAAGCCAAGGGCGGCGATAGCGATTCCGGTGCGCAGCCACGCCAAGAACGTCCGCTCGTTGGCGAGCCGGTCGCGCAGCAGATTGGGGTTGTCTTGTGGCTTGGGCAGCGCGGCTTCGGGTGGGTCAGTGGGCGGCATGGCGCCAGCCTACCAGCGGCCGGGCGGCCGCCAGCCTGACCGGAAGGGGTACCTCACGCCGTGAAAGAGGTAAGCACCGATGAACTCAGTGGCGCCGGCCGGTGCTACCAGCTTCCAACGGCTCCGGCGCTTCCCTGCCGCGCAGCCAATCGTATGTCGCCAGCAGCGCCGCGCGTTGCTTGATGAAGATGAACACAGCCAGCAGCACGTACAACACGGCGAAGATGAGGCGGAAGGTGGTGTTGGGCACCGCTGCCTGAATCACAAATAGCCCGGCGAGCAGCCCCGCTTCCAGCAGCGAAATCGACATGCTCACCAGCACTCCCACTGCGAACAGGCTCTGCGCCGCCGTCAAGAAGATCTCCTCGACCTGGCGCTTATCCAGTGGGAGCCCATCCAGGCTGCCGTTTGACAGGGCATAGGCGATCGGTAGGCCGCCGATCAGCAGGGTCCACTGGTTGACCTTGGAGGAGATGAGCGCGCCCATGCCGGCGCCGGCACGCATGTTCCACGCCATCATCCCGGCCGCAATGAATTCGGGCGACTCCGAAGCCAGCGGCGCCACCCATTGCACCAACAGAAACTCATCGATCCCGAACTCGGTGCCGGTGTGCACCAGTCCTTCAGCAAATGGTTCGGCCGAGGCGAGAATAACGACGGCCGACCAGACGAACAGCGTCACCAGCGCCGTCCGGCGTTTGGCGGTCGGCAGATTGCCGATCACCTTAGCCGGGCCCATCAGGTCCGGCTCTTCAGACGGGTTGCGCGCAGCGAAAAACACATAGGCAATGAACAGTGCGATCAGCAACACGCTATCAATCAGGTTGATCGAACCTTTGAGGGGCATCGTGAACGAGTACACCGTCGCGATGCCAAGAAAGATCAACTCGAGCCGGTGCGTCTTGGCAATCGTCAGGATATTGCGGCGGGTTCGCAGAAAGAAGATGAACACGACGGCTGACCAGCCAAACCCGACGAGCAGCCGGTTACCACCGGTCATATTAGCTGCAGCGTAAGCGGCAAACTCAGGGTTATCACCGGCCTTCCAAGCGAACGACAAGTCTACCGCGTACTCCGGTAGCACGGCGATCAGTGCCAGCACCGCCAGCGCCAGCGCCTGGGAGATGTCGTGCTCGGCGGCCTCAGCCGCCCAGGTGAGCAGGAACGCCGCCGCGATCACCGCCAGCCCGAAGCATAGGGTCTCGACCGGCACCGAGGCGTGCCAGAAGCCCACGCGCAGGCCCAGGGCCGGAAAGGCAACCAGGGCGAGAATGACGAACCAGCTCCAGCGCGTGAGTGCGCTGCCCGTTCCCCGAGGCTCCATGCAACCGCTCCGTGCCGTCTGGCGCGCGGCGGGACAAAAAAAAGCCCGTGCCCGGACGGCAACCGCTGGCTGCCCGCCGGACAACGGTCTCGCCCGCCGGAACAAACCGGCCGCCGGAACCGGGGCCACACGCCGCGGGGCGGCAACCCGTGCTGACGGCTCCGGCGCACCCCGCGGTCGTCGCGGGGACAGGGCTACTCCCCCTTGCGCACTCGGTCATTACCGTACAGGACGGCGGGTGCGGGCGTCCATGGCCGCCCGTGGTGGCGACACGACGAGAGACCGCCACGTACGGGCGGTCTCCTGTCAGATGTCACGCTTCTGGTTGCTGCCTGTCCGTTAGAAAAGGATGACGAGCAGCAGAATAATAAGGATGAGAAGCAGCAGTCCACCACCAATATACATTACCGGCTCCTTTCGGCCGCCCCATCGCGTTATCGCGATGTGATCGGCGCTGTTCATAGGGTCATCATGCCCGTTGAGGGCGCCAGCGGGCATAGCGCGGCGTACGTATCCTGTGGCGCGCCGCCGGAGTAGGCGGTACGTGCGCAACAAGGCAGACGGGTTAGGTCAGGCGGCAGACACAGGCGTAACGGCGACCGGTCGCGGGCGCTCCGATGCAGAGAGCCGCGTTTGCCTGCTGCCAGGCGCTTGACTATGATGGATGGTGACATTATCGCGACGACCTGGAACGAGGAACGCGGATCACGGTCGTGTGGTCCGGGTTCCTTGTTCCATGTCGCATCGCGAGCCCAGTTCGTGATCGATGGAGGCGACCTTTGGCCAACACGAAGTCCGCGGAGAAGCGCTGGCGGCAGTCGCTCAAGCGGCGGCTGCGCAACCGCGCGGCGGTCAGCACGGCCCGCACTTATGTCCGTGACACGCTGCGCACGATGCGCGCCGGCAGCCCTGATCCAGAGAAGCTGAAACTGGCAATCATTGCCCTGGACAAGGCGGCAGAGAAGGGGATCATCCACAAGAACAACGCTGCCCGCCGCAAGTCCCGCCTGATGAGCCAGTTTGCCGCCGCTCAGGCCGCCACGAAGTAAGGCCGCTCGCGGGCAGCGCCTGGCCAGGTGCTGGCCACCCACCGGGGCAGCCTCCATGGCTGCCCTTGACGCGCTGGACGGCCCGGAGGAGCTGCCGGCCCCATGAGTGTCATTTCCCTGGATGCCGTACGCATGGCCTATGGCGGCCAGGATGTGCTGACCGGCGTCACGGCAGAGTTGCCCAAACGCGCCCGGGCCGGCATCGTCGGCCCCAACGGCGGCGGCAAGAGCACGCTGCTCCGTCTGATCGCCGGGCTGGACCAGCCAACCGGCGGCAGAATTGCCCTGGCCAGGGACGCACTGGCCGTCTATGTCGCCCAGGAGCCGCACGTCGATCCCGTCGCATCGGTGTACGGCGATGCACTTCAGGTCTTCACCCTGCTGCGCGAACTCGAACGGCGAATGACCGAGGCGGCCGCCCTCCTCAGCGAGGCCACCGGCGCTGCCGCCGGCCATGCCCAGCACGAGTACGGCCGGCTGCACCACGAGTTTGAAGCCCGGGGCGGCTATACCTATGAGGCAGACGTTCGCCGGGTGCTGACCGGGCTAGGCCTGCCCGAGCCGTTTTGGTCGCGCCGCGCGGTGGGTCTGTCCGGCGGTGAACGGGCGCGGCTGGCGCTGGCGCGGGCGCTTCTGCAGACCCCTGACATCCTGCTGCTGGACGAACCCACCAACCACCTGGACCTCACAGCCCTCGCCTGGTTGGAAGACATGCTCATCTCCTGGCCAGGAACACTGATGGTCGTCTCCCACGACCGCTTCTTCCTGGACCGTGTCGTCGACCGCATCTGGGAGGTGCGGGACGGGCGGGTCGATGTCTATCCCGGTAGCTACAGTCAGTTTGCCCGGTTGCGCATCGAGCGCGACCTGCGTCAACAGCAGCTGTACGAACGCCAGCAGGAGGAGATCGCCCGCCAGCAGGCATTTATCGATCGCTACCGCGCCGGGCAGAAGGCACGCCAGGCACGAGGGCGTGAGACGCGCCTTGCCCGCTTGGAGCGCGTAGAGCAGGTCAACCACCGAGCGACCGTCAGCCTCAAGGTGGATGCCGGACTGCGCTCTGCACAGGTAACGCTGCGACTGAACCGGCTGGTGGTGGAGCACCCCGGCCACCGAGGCGAACCCATCATCACCGCGCCGCCGGTGGTCGAGGTCGAACGCGGCCATCGAGTCGCCATCGTGGGCCCGAACGGCGCCGGCAAGACCACCTTGCTGCGTACCATCGCCGCTGAGCTCAAACCGCTCGCCGGCCGGGTGGAAGAGGGCGACGGCGTTCACCAGGCGTTCTTTCGGCAAGCGGCCGAGGACCTCCATCCCGACGACGACGTGCTCTCGACCTTCCTGGAGCATCGCAACCGCCCTCTGGCGGAGGCGCGCAACCTCCTGGCCCGCTTCCTGTTCCGGGGCGAGGAGGTGTTCAAGCGGACCGGAGACCTCTCCGGCGGCGAGCGGGCCCGGCTGGCACTGGCACGCGTGTTCAGCGGCGGCTCTAACCTGCTGCTGATGGACGAGCCCACGAACCACCTGGACCTGCCATCACGAGAGGCCCTGGAAGGCATCTTGCCGGAGTATCCCGGCGCTATCGTCTTCGTCTCGCACGACCGCCGCTTCATCGACACGATCGCAACGCATGTGTGGTCGGTGGAGGCCGGGCGGCTGATGGTATACGCCGGCGGCTGGACCGACTACCAGCGCGAGCAGGAACGAGCCCGCCAGGCGGCAGCCGCGGTACCGCGCCTGCAACCACCGCGCGAGCCACGATCCGGCCGGCCACAGAGCCAGGACGATCGTCGCCGCGCCGCGCGGGTGCGTGACCTGGAACGGGAGGTCACCGATGCGGAAACGGAGCTCACGCGCCTGCAGACGCAGCTCGAACGAGCGGCGGCACGCCAGAACGTGGAGCTTGTCCGCGAACTGGGTCATGCCGTGGTGGAAGCCGAGGCGCGGCTGATCAGCCTGATGGCGGCGTGGGAGGCGGCGGCGGAGGAAGCCGGGGTGTGAGCACCGGTCTTGATCTCATCCGCGCCGCGGCCGATCATCCCCCGAGAGGATTTCGTACGAGGGTTGCCCATTGGAGCCACAGCTTCTGTCCGAGTGCGCCGACTGGATCGCCGAGATGCTCAACGAGGATGGGTTCTGGATCAGCGCCGAGCTGATTGAAGAGATCCTGCGTAAGGAGCATGACACTGGCATCAAGATCCCCCCGCTCACGCACGAGCAGGCTGCCGACCAGCTCGCGGGCGAACGCTTTGAAGGCGGGCCGCAAGGCAGCGCCGGCCAGGTGGACCGCAACGTTATCCTGCAGGTGTTGCAGTGGGAGGATGACTTCCTCGGCTTCGCTGGCCGCCCGCGCAACTAGCCGAAAAGGCAGAGTCATGCCCGCCTATGCCCCTGATACCCCTGCGCTCGACGGCCGCCCGCATCTACGCGTTGGGCTCGCGCCTGCCGGGCGGCGGCCACCGGATCTGGCTGTTGGCAATGAGCCCGGGCTTGAGATGCCGGCTGCTCCCCGCGCCGATACGGCCGCCGCCGCCGCGCTCGCCTTTCTGCGTTCGGCCGGCTCTGCCGAACGGCTGGCCACGCTCGAGGCAATGACGTCCGCGACGTTCAGCGCCGGCCACTTGTTTGCGATGTGGGCGCTTGCCAATCCGGATGACGCCCTTTCCCTCGCCACCAAGCTGGAGGAGGCCGCGCTAGCAGTGGAGTTTCACACGGCACGCACGGATGACGCTGCCAAGATCGCCTGTTTCTTCCGTGGCTACGCCGAGGAATCGGGCATCACGGAGGACGCCGAGATCTACCAGGATCTGCTACCGCAGGCGGGCAAGCTGCTGGAGCAGCCACGCGATTTTGACCTGCTGTGGATCGGCCACTACACGGATATCCTGCAGGCCAATAGCGTCCTGAACTCCGGCGCTGTCCAGATTGACGAGTACGACGACCTCGATCTCACCGTGATGCAGACACCACTGCGCCTGGACGATATCACCCGCATGAACGCGGCCGGCCACTACCGGCTGCTGACCGTGCGCTCAGAGAACACCTTCACACTGGAGTACCGCCGGGAAAGCTGGGTACGCTATCGGTCGCGCCGGCCGCTGCCGCGCATCGACCTCCGGCCCCTGGCGGCACGGCTGAACATGTTCGAACGGGCCGAGGGCCAGTGGCGGGCAGCAGCAATGACCGTGCCGGTGGCAGGCCTCTTCTTCGATGCCGGAACAGGGCGCTCGTCTCCCAGCCTGCTAAGCGCCGAGACGGTGATCGCGGAGACGCTCGACCACCTGCGCGCCGGGGCCAGGCGTCCGGAATGGCAATGGTCACCCTACGCCGGACGGTGAACCGATGGACATGGCCGAGCGCATCGCCACTGTCTTGCGGGCTCTTGCCGTTGGCGATGCGCTCGGCCGGGTCACAGAAGGCTA
The DNA here is from genome assembly GCA_963170165.1 of Chloroflexota bacterium. Taxonomy (GTDB): domain Bacteria; phylum Chloroflexota; class Dehalococcoidia; order CAUJGQ01; family CAUJGQ01; genus CAUJGQ01. The sequence continues at coordinate 60,629 of CAUJGQ010000044.1, forward strand.
CACGCCGGCTGAGATCATCGAGGTATACGAGGACATCGTCACAGACTTCGTCGAGCCGATCCGGCTGTTTGACGCTGAGGTGTGGGCCGAAGGCGAAACCGGTCCGCCGACCCAGATCTTGCTGGAGGCCGCGGCCAGCGGGGGGCGCTGGCAGGGCGCCGGCGGCGGAGATGTCGCCCAGCTGCCGGCCGCCATCGCGCTCGGCACCGTGCTGCGGCTGGCAGACATTCTCGGAGGAGGGGAGCGGATCGATGAGCCGTCACACGCCGCCGTCGCAGCCGGGCTGGCCGCGGCGCTAGAAGGGCGGCCGGCGACCGAGGTCGTGGCGGCCGGCTCCCGCGCGGCCCGCAACGCTGGCGCACCCGCCCTTGCGGAGTCGATACTTCGAGCTGCCGGCGTGGCCCAGGCTACCGGCGGAGAACGGCCGGGGCCGGCCCTGGGTGCGCAATTCCCCCCGGCCGGCGACAGCGAGACCGTCACCGCTTTCGTGTTTGGTATCGTGTATGGCACGCAAAGCGCGCGCCGGGCGATTGTGGAGGCGGTCAACCAGGGTGGTAACGCGCCGGAAACAGCAGGTATCGCCGGGGCGCTGTGCGCGGCACTGGCCCCGGCCTCGTTCCCGGCCCCGTGGGGCTGGGAGATCGAGCGTCGCAACCAGCTCGACCTGGCCCGCGCCGCGCGTCAACTGGCAGTTGCACGGCAGCATACGCAGTGAGGTGCAGGATGGCTCAGGAGATCCCCGCCGGAACAAGTCACGAGATCCGCGTTGCAGTGTCGGCAGACATGAGCCCGCCCCACCTGAAGGATGTGCAGGTGCTGTCCACACCGTCCATGATCAACCTGATGGAGCAATGCGCCCTTCAGGCAATGGCGCCGTACCTCGACGCCGAGGAGACCAGTGTCGGCACCGAGGTGTGTGTGACGCATGACGCCGCGCTGCGCGTGGGCGAGACCGTCATCGTCCGCGCCCGCCTACGAGAGATGCAGGGCAGGCGCTACGTGTGGGAGGTCGAGGCCGCCGGTGCGGACGGCAAGAAGGTTGGCGCCGGTACACACACACGGGCGGCGGTTAAGCTGGCGCGGCTGCGCGGCTAGCGCCAATTCATACCGATGGTAAGATACCGGCAGGGGAGCGGGAGGATGCCGAGCGTCACCATCCGGCCACTGGACGTCACCATCGAGGCGCTCACCGGCCAGACGATCATGGAAGCCGCACGCGCCGCCGGCTATTACTGGCCCACGAGCTGCGGCGGGCAGGGAGAATGCTCTACCTGCGCCGCCCTGGTCGAAGAAGGCGCGTCCTGTCTGTCGGAGATGGGGCGCTCCGAGGCGGCCGCGATTCAGCGTCAGCGCGGGCGGGCAGCGCTCGCCACAGCGCTACGGCTGTGCTGTCAAGCGCGCGTCCACGGTGATGTCACGGTGCGCAAGTCCGGTGTCCAGCCCTGGTAGCTCCCCCTCGAGCGGTTCGCCGGGACTGAGGAGGTTCCCCGCAATGGCCTACGTCATCACTGAGCCCTGCATCGGTGTCAAGGACATGTCCTGCCAAATGGTGTGCCCGGTGAGCTGCATCTATGAGGGGGAAGACCAGCTGTACATCAACCCGGATGAGTGCATCGACTGTGCGGCCTGCGAGGTCGAGTGCCCGGTGACGGCCATCTTCCACGAGGAGTCCGTGCCGGAGCAGTGGCATGCGTACATCGAAAAGAATCGGGAGTGGACGCGCGTCCACGCCATCTAGCCTCGCTCGTATCCGCCCGCTCTATCGCGCCTGCGCGTCACGATTGTCCACGGGCGCGGCTGCCGGTCGCGATGCGCCGAGCATCCGCCGCCATCCCGATTGACGCTCCCATCGTTGCTGCTAGCATGGATACATCGGCGGGCAGCGGATAAAGCGCGTTGATAAGGGTGCGATGCCGTGGAGCTTGGCCAGCTTGAGGCGTTCGTCCAGGTGTCCAGCCACCGCAGCTTCAGCAAGGCGGCCGAGACGCTCTTTCTTACGCAGCCCTCCGTCACTGCTCGGATCCAGTCGCTGGAAAAGGAGCTAGGCGAAGAGCTGTTCGAACGCTCCGGCCGCTCCGTCCGGCTGACCGACGCCGGCAACACCTTCCTCGTGTACGCTCAGCGGGTGCTCAAGAACGTCCAGGAGGGTCGCGACGCCCTCGAGGCGCTGCGCAAGACCGAGGTCGGCTCGCTGCGCATCGGCTCCGCGCTCACCGTCAGCGCCTACGTGCTGCCGAAGATCCTCAAGACATTCCGCGCCCGCTACCCGGGCGTTGACGTGTCCGTCCGTACCGGCCGCTCTGACCAGGTGCTCGACATGGTCCTGGCCGACGAGGTACAGGTCGGCCTGGTGCGTTCGCTCGTTCACCCGGAAATCGAGACCGTCCACCTGTATGACGATGAGGTGGTGCTCGTCACGGACAACGCCCATCCCTTCGCGCGGACGCGCTCGGCGCGGATTGAGGATGTCGCCCGCCAGTCACTGATCTTCTTTGACCGAGCCTCCAGCTACTATGGCCTGATTCATGGGTTCTTCCGCGACGCCGGCATTGTGCCCCGGCACGCCATGGACCTGGACTCCATGGAAGCCACCAAGATGATGGTGGAGGAAGGCTTGGGCATCGCCATCCTGCCGCGCGTGTCCGTCGAGCGCGAACTCAAGCTGGGCATCCTCGTCGAGATTGAGATCACGGGCGTGCCACGGATCAAACGCCAGATCGCCATGATCTACCGGCGCAACCGCCGCCACGCCCGCACCGTCGGCGCCTTCATCGAGGCGCTGTACAACCTCTACCGGTTCGATCTCCCCGAGAACGGTCGCGCTATTGTTGCCCGCCTGCAACAGCCACCCGCGATCCGCGTCGAGACCGACTCCGCGCTTGCCGAGCGCTAGCCGCACGAGCACAGCACGGCGCTACAACCGGCGGCGCGCTCTCCGGTACAGACGCCGCGCCCGGCGCCGGGCCACCGCGAGCGGACGGAATGCCGGCAGATCCGGCACCGGACCGAACAAGGATCTAAAGTTGTCACTCGTCAGCGCGGCTGTCCGCCCCAGCGGCTCACCACGCAGTGCCGCCACCAGGCGCACCACACCGGCCACATCCATGGGCTCGGTCTGGCGGCCCGGCAGCGGATAGGTGTCCGTCTCCACCAACAGCCGCTGGGCAGGTACCAGCGGCACCAGCCGGTGCAGTGGTTCCCCTTCCGGTTTGAGTAGCAACCGCCCGAACGAGATATGGCAATCCAGTGCCAGGTAACGACGTAGGTCATCCTCGGCCCCGGCGAAGTAGTGGATGACCACGCCGGGAAGCTGGGCGCGCATCGCCCCAAGCATGGCGGCCACCTGCTTGTGTGCGGCAACGGCATGGATCACCGCGGGCAACCCTTCGGCGGCGGCCAGCCCGAGCTGTACCTGAAATGCGACGGTCTGCGCCTTGAGCGGTGCGCGGGCGCCACCGTCTCGGTCTAGACCGATCTCGCCCACGGCCCGCACCACATCACGGTTAGCAGCCACCAGGCGGCGGATGGCATCCACGTCCATCCCGCCCGCGTTGCGGGGATGCACGCCTACCGCTGCTGCCACGCCCGGGAAGCCGCGCGCCAGCGCCACCGTTCGCCGAGACGATAGCACGCCGGTGCTCACCAGCAGCATTTCGCGCACGCCAGCTGCCCGCGCCCGTGCCACCAGTCCGGCAGCAGCGCGGTCATCATACTGATCAAGGTGGACGTGACTGTCGGCATAGCGGATACGGTGAAGCGGCAGCCGGTATAACATAGACGTTGATTCCAGCGCGAGGGCAACAATGCCGGACAGCACCATCTTCTATGAACGGCGTGGCTGAAGCACCTGTACCCGGGCGCGGGAGTTTCTCGCGCAGCGCGGCGCGCACGTTCAGGTTCGGGATCTCTTCAAACAGCCGCTGACGGCTGCGGAGATCGGTGCGCTCGCCGGCCGCACCGGCGTGCAGGCGCTGTTCTCCTGGAAGAGCCCGACGGCTCGGCAGCGGGGCCTCACTCCCGGACAGCACACCGACGCGGAGCTGATCGCGATGATGGCCGGGGAGCCGCGCCTGATTCGCCGGCCGCTGACGGTGACGGCGGATCGCGTCATCATCGGCGCAGACCTCACCGCTCTGGCGGCGGTTACGCCGTAAACGGCGCGGGCCGGACAGCCCAGCGGCCGCCCAGCCCGGCGTATGGCCGTCGCTGTGCCCGGCTACGCGATGCGTCGCAGTGGCGGCCGTTGCCCGCTATCGGTGACCTGCCCGGTCACATCGCCGAGGCTGAACCGGCCGGTGAGCGCGTGCAGCCGCCTGGCCGCCTGCGTCAACTGCTCGGCCTGAGAGGCCATGTCGTGCATCTGGCCCGCCATCTGCTCCGAGGAGGCCAGCACCTCCTCAGTAGCAGCCGAGTTCTCCTGTGCCACGGCGGCAATCGATTGGATATCGGAAGTGGTGGATTGCGACTGCGCCGCCATCTGCTGCGCCGCCGCGGCGATGCCGCTGATCTGCGACACGGTCAGCTCTACTGCCTCCAGGATTTCGACAAGTGACGCACCTGCCAGGTCTGCCTGTGACGCCTCAGCGCCGACCCGCTCAGAGCCGGCCGCCATCGCGGAGACGGCGTCCCGCGTGCCATCCTGCACCTGGGCGATCAGCTCGCCAATCGACTTGGTCTCGCGCTGGCTACGCTCGGCCAGCTTGCGCACCTCCTCGGCAACGACGGCAAACCCCCGGCCATGCTCGCCCGCCCGCGCTGCTTCGATGGCGGCGTTGAGCGCCAGCAGGTTGGTCTGCTCGGCGATATCGTCAATCGTGCTCACCACCGCGCCGATGCGCTCGCTCAGTTGCCCGAGGTCGCTCACGCGGCCGGCGGCCTGCGCAACTACCGTCTGAATCTCTTTCATACCGGCCACGGTGCTGCGGATTGAGTCCGCGCCACGCTCGGCCGTGGCCCGCGTCTGGGTGCTGGCTTCCACCACCGCGCCGGCGCTGGCGGCGACCGAGACAATGCCATCTGCCATCTCACTGGAGGTGAGCAGCAATTGCTGGGTGGCGCGGCTGGTCTCATCGGCTCCGCCGGCAATCTGCTGGACGGCGTCTGCCACCTGTTGAACCGCCATACCCGCGTTTGCGGTGCGTTCCCCCAATTGGGCGCTGATGCGGCTCAGCAAGGCGGTGGTCTTTGCCGACTCCTCCAGCGTCTCCCGCACCGAGGCCTTCAGCACCTTGTAGTAGTCGGACAGATCCCGCTCTTCACCCTCGACCTCAATCGCGGTCAGGTCCAGGCCGATGGACTGGAGGTAGTCGTAGAAAAAGGCGTCGGTAACGGCCTGGATATCAAAGTTGAACACGGTGAAGATGGCCTGCTCGGCACGGGCGCGCAGCCCTGGCCGGTGCAGGTACCGTCGCCGCAGATACTTGCGCACCAGGCGCTGATACAGCGAGTAGCTGCCGACGTACCACTTCAGCGGCAGGTCAATGACGTTGTGCAGCTTGCCAACAAACAGGCGCTTCTCAAAGTAGGCGACGCCGTACTCGCCGCCCGCCCGCGCCTCAGCAAAGATCTCGCGGAAGTAGCCCGCCTGCGACTTCTCCAGCTGCGCCCGCAGCGCGTCCAGGCTAACGCCTTTGCGCTGGGCCTGCGCCTCGAAAAACCGGCGGGTGGGTCCAAACTGGAATTGGTGTTCGTAAAACTCGCGAACCAGCGGCCCCGCAACGGCTTCGGCCCAGCCGGCCAGTTGTGCCAGGGTACGCACGTCGGCCGTGCTGAACTCCATGAACTCGCGTCGCAGGCGAAGGCTCGTCCCGGCAATCCGGTATTCCTGCGCCAGCGAGGCCGTCTTCGACTCCCGGGTCATGCCACACTCCTCGAAGGTGGGCCTGCGGCCGTGCGGCCACTGGTGCGCGCGGCGGTTAATCACACGCACACCGGCGCCACACGGCCTGGCTACCTCAAGTATCGAAACGCAGACCCACCGACCTAATGGAGAGTCGTTAGGGGACGCGACGGCAGCGCAGAAACCGACCGCTCAGTCATGTGATACATCTGTGACACCAGCCGCCACCGGAGTCAGACCCGCCAACCTGCGCAATGCCACGACGTTCTCCACATCCGGACCATTGCCGGTGTGACCGGGCACCTCCAGCAGAAACGGCACGGCGCGCAGCGCGGGATTGGCCAGAATTGCGCGGAAGCCGTCCTCGCCCAGTTGCCCGCGGCCGATGTTCTCGTGGCGGTCCAGTCCGGAGCCGAGCCCCGCCTTGCTATCGTTGGCGTGCACGACAACCAGCCGATCAAGCCCAATCTCGCGCTCGAACTCCTCCAATGTCGCCGCCACACCGGCCGGCGTTGACAGGTCGTAGCCAGCCGCAAAGGCGTGGCAGGTGTCGAGGCAGACGCGCACCCGCGGGCTGCCGGCTGCGCGGATCAATGCACCCAGCTCTGCAAAGCGCGCGCCCACCGTCCCTCCCTGGCCGGCGCTGTTCTCGAGGATCAGCCAGGCGTCGCCGGGCACGGCATCGAGCACCTCCGTCAACGCTGCCACGATCTGACCTTCGACCGCGGCGAAACCGGCGCCCTTGTGGCTACCGGTGTGGAAGATGACGCCGCGCGCCCCGCTCACCTCGCAAAAGCGCAGGTACTGCTTCAGCGAGCCAACGGAGCGGGCGAGCAGCCCCGGATCGGCCGTGGCGAGATTGATGAGATAGATACCGTGCAGGAAGATCTGTCCGATCCCGTGCTCAAGCGCGCGGACCTGCAACGCCGCGATTGCCGCATCGGTGTGGGCGCTGGGCCGCCACGCCTGCGGGCCAGAGATGAAGATCTGGATCGCCTCCGCACCGATCGCGACGGCGCGGTCTACGCACTTCTCCAGCGCGCCGGACGAGGACACGTGCGCGCCAATAATCATGCTCAGTACCTGCCTCCCCTGCTGCGTCTCACCCCGCGGCGAAGTATAGCAGCCGGGACGAGCATCACAGGTCGAGCGAATAGACCTGCATCGACACGCCGGACGCCTGCGGCCAGTCGCGCGCGGCGGCGCGTACGAAGCCGAGCCTTTCGTACAGCCGTTGTGCCGCCAGCATTGATGGCTGGGTGGAGAGCACCAGCGCGCGCTTGCCATCCCGACGGGCGGCAGCGATACAGCCTTGGACCAGCGCTGCGCCCGTTCCCTGACCGCGCGACTCCCGGGCGACAGCCAGCAGCCGTACCTCGCCCTCATCGTCGCCGGCAATCTGCCGGTACGGCCCGCCCCTACCGATGTACGATACCGCGCCGGCGAGGCCGCCTGTATCCGGAACAGCGACCAGCAGCTCAGTAGCAGCTGCCCGCGTCGCCGTCTGGCGCAGCGCAGCCCCCCGCCCCGGCGATGTGAACCCCTCACCCAGGTACACCGCCACCGTTAGCCGCTCGACCTCGGCGAAGTCCGCCGGCCGCGCGACACGAATGGTGAGACTCACGGCCACCACAGGGATTGCGCCTGGGCGCGCAGCTCCGCGCGGAAGTCCGGATGGGCGACGGAAATCAGCTCCTCTGCGCGCTGACGGTGGTTCTTGCCCATCAGGCTGGCGATGCCGTACTCCGTCACCACGTAGTCCACAAAGTGGCGCACCACGGTGATCATCGCTCCCTGTTCGTGCTGGGCGACGACGCGCGACACCGAGCCACCTAGCGCCGTGGACGGCAGCAGGATGATTGAGCGGCCGCCGCGCGAAAAGGAACCGGCCATCGCCAGCTCTGGCTGGCCGCCGTTGCCGTTGATCATGCGTCCACCGAAGACGGACTCGGAGTTCACCTGACCCAGCAAGTCCACAGCAATGGCGTTATTGATCGTGACGTAGTTATCGAGCTGGCTGAGGGTGCGGAAGGAGAGCACATGTGACGGCTCGTACAGCTCGAACTTCGGGTTGGAGTCGATGATCTCCAGGTCTTTGTCGTCACAGCCGCTCCAGGCCGCGGCCACGGCCTTGTTGGGGTGCAGCGTCTTGTACTTGCCGGTGATCACGCCGCCCTCAACCAGCCGGCCATACCCCGGGGAACCCAGTTCCGTGTGCAACCCGAGATCGTGCTTGTTGTCCAGGACGCCGAGGTTGGGCATCATCCGCCCTGGCTCACCGGTGCCGATCTGCAACGTGCAGCGGTCGGGAATCAGCGTCTCCAGATAGCCGGCGATGGTCTTGGCGTACTCGGGCGGTTCAACCAGCCCGAAGAAGTTGCGAACGTCTTGGGGCGAGACGGCGCCGATCACCCCTGCCAGCGGCGCCAGCCGGGAGACGCTAATCTCATCGAGCAACGCCCGGAACCCCGCCGCCCGGTCCGGCGGCAGCGGCGCTACCAGCGCCTCGAAGTTCTCGCGCGTGAAGGCCGGCGGCGAGTACTCGACGATGTAATCCAGTTCGCTGACATGGACATGCACATCGCCAAAGACATCGATAAGCGTCGGGTCCACCTCGGCAATCACCAGGGGCGTACGCCGCACATAGTCCCGTTTCGTCCAGTTGTGCGCGCCGAAGTGCACGTAGCCGTGCTTGTTGGGCGGTGAGACCGTGACAAACACGACATCGGCCTTCTGCTTGAAGTCCGGCCGTTCGTCCCACGGCTTGAAGCCCAGCGAGAAGAGATTGGGCAGGTACGTCGCCCGCTTCTCATCCATGACGAAACGGCCGAAGTCGCCGATATATACTTCATACTCGATGTTGAAGTGCTGCTCTGCGCCCGGCTTCAGCCAGCCCGGATCGGTTGAGGGCGCCAGCAGTCGCAACGTGACGTCGCGCAGGCTGTCGCGCCGGTCCCACAGCGCCGGGGGCAGCGTGGTCGGTCCGAAAATCGGAATCGCTACGATGTCGCCGGACTTGACGTGCGATACGGCCTCCGCCGGGCTCACCAACCTGCTGCGATAGTGCTCCTGCCACTCCATGACGGGCATCCTTCCCCACCGAGTTGCGAGTGATTATCCGTGTCCGGGACGCAGGCGCGCAACGGGGTCGTTGCTGGAGCTAGAGAGTCCGGCCTACTGGCAGTTCATCGCGACGAAGCTCAGCGGCCAGGGCAGATATACGCTCGTGACGGGCGGTAGTCGATGATCAAGCTGGCGTGCAGTGGTTACGGCAGTATCACGTGCGGCACCGGCCCCTGCGGACCTCGCAGTAACCGATCTGCGACCAGAGACTACGACCGGGTATACTGGGCCGCGAATCCCGCCAGGCTGCAGGCACAAACATGACCGCCGCGACCCCGCCATTCCGCCTCCGACTGGCCATCGTAATTGTGGCTCTGGTGTTGGTGGCGCCGGACACGCCGCGGCCCGCATTCGCGCAGCCCGGTCGCATCGACCCCGGCTTTGGCGTGGCTGGCCGGATTCGCATTGATGCCGGCGGCGTCGATGAAGCACGCGCGGTGGCGGTGCAAGCCGATGGACGCATTGTCATCGCCGGCGCGACGACCACGACAGAGGGGATGTTTGCCTTCTTAGTGATGCGGCTGACCCGCGACGGCGGTCTTGATCCCAGTTTCGGCCGCAATGGTATCTTCACGCTCCGCCCTGGCTCTGGCGATGCTGTCGCCAATGCGGTCGCGATTGACCAACACGGTCGCATCATCGCCGGCGGCTACGCGCACAACGGTGTTGACTTCGACTTCGCGCTATTGCGGCTGCACGGCAACGGCCTGCTTGATGACAGCTACGGCGATCGTGGTGTCACAATTCACAGCGTGGGCTCCCGTAACGATGCCGTCCGGTCAATCACCACACTCGACAACGGCAGCATACTCGTCGCCGGCGCCGCGCAGCAGGCGGATGGGCTGGACTTCGTCGTCGCTCGGTATAATCCCGACGGCCGGCTGGAGGGGATCATCGCCACCGCCGCCACCGGTGACCGAGACGTGGTCAACGCTGCGACTGAACTGGACGGCCGCATCACGCTGACGCTGCTCACGGGAGCGCACGCCACCGTCATTCACCTCGACCAGACCGGCGAGGTCACGGAGGCTGAGTCGCACGCGGTGTTATTGCACCTTAGCGGAACGATCAGTACCGTCCGCGGGCTGGCCTGGGATGGTCCCACCGGAACGCCGCTGCTTGCGCTGGGCATTGCGCAGGGACGGTTTGCCGTCGCACGCTTCCGGCTCGACGGCCGGCCGGACGCTGGCTTCGGCGACGATGGGACAGCGGTGATGGACTTCAACGTCGAGAACGCGGCCGCCAACGCCGCGGCACTCCAAGCCGATGAGTCCATCATTGTCGCCGGGCATGCCGGGTATGATATTGCCGTTGTCCGCTTTCAGGCATCGCGTGTGCCGGAGGGCCCACGGCCGGTTGCGCTCCCGTCCTTCCCAGCGCCACTGCAGCCCCCAGGCGCGTTGCTGTTGTATGACACGTTTGACGTGCCGGAATCCAGCAGCTTCCGGCCAGGGTCCACAACAGATGCCGATCGGGGGTTCGACGAAGGCGCTTATGTAGTGCGCACCCGCTATCCAGCGGCGATCATCCACACCGGCTCATCCGTTGGCCGCGCCTATCGCGATACCCGGGTCAGCGTCAGCGCCGGGTTGCGCGGCCATACGACCGGGCGTGAAATCGTGCTTGGCTGCCGGGAAACACCCTATGGCCGCTATGAGCTGTTCATTCGCCCCGACTCGGCTACGTTCGCCTTGTACCGAGTTGCGATCGATCCCACGACGTCTGTGGAGACACGGCGGAGGTTGACGCCCATTGCTGCCGGCCAGTCATCTGCCATCTGGGGCGGGACCATCGCCAACCGGATCGACCTCGCCTGCATCGGCGATCAGCTATCAGGCGCGGTAAACGGAGCGCCGCTGTTCGTGGTCACAGACCCCGGCTGTTGGTGTGAGTCGGGTGCGATCGCGCTGGGTGTCTCCTCGATCCGGTATGGGGAGAGCGAAGCGCTGTTCGAAGACCTGATCGTGAGCGCGCCGTAGCCGCCCAGCCGGGCACCGCGCGGAGCAGCGCGATACCCGCGCCACCTAGAGGCCGCGGTGGCTTCGGCGTCACTCGATGAAGTAGACGCTGACTGCCCGCTCGATCAGGCTTGGGCTCAGTTCCGGCTCGGCGCCGTCAAAGCGGGCACTATCGAAGATGATCTGGATCAGGTCACGCGGGTACACGCCCTTGGGCTCGCGCTCTGGCACGCGGAACAACGCCTCGACAAAGTACGCCAGCTGCTCCTCGGTGAACGGCAGCCGCTTGGCAGCGGCAACGCGGCGGGTGATGCTCGCGAACTCCTCGCGGTTCGGGCTGGGAATGTGCACTTTGTACGGGATGCGACGCAGGAACGCCTCGTCTACCAGGTCGGCGGGTCGCAGGTTGGTGGAGAACATCAGCGCCATCTCGAACGGCACGGTGAAGCTCTCACCGGTATGCAGCGTCAACAGGTCAAACCCGCGCTCCATCGGCAGAATCCAGCGGTTGAGCAGCTCCTCCGGGCGGACCCGCTGCCGGCCGAAATCGTCGATCACGAACATCCCATCCTGCGCCTTCAGGTGCGGCGGCGCCTGATAGAAGTGGGCGACCGGGTCGAACGACAGCTCCAGGCTCTCTTGCGTCAGTTCACCTCCTACTACCACCACAGGACGGCGCACCTGGATCCAGCGCCGGTCCAGCCGGGCCGTCTTGGCCTGGGGTTTGAACAACCCGTATTCGTCCACCGGCTCGGCCGGCGGCTCATACTTCTGGTGCACGGCGGCGTCGAAGATCCGGATGATCTGCCCGTGCACGTACAGCGCATTGGGGATGATGACGGTGTCGTTGCTGTAGCGGGCATATTGCTCCAGGATGGCGGTCTTTCCGTTGCCAGAGGAGCCGAAGATCAGCGTGCTACGGCCCGAATGCAGCGCACGCGCCAGCCCATCCACTGTCTCGCGGCCCAGCACGAGCTGCCCGAGCGCTTCAAGGATGCGCCCCGGTGAGGGCGGGGTCAGCCGCAGGGATTGCCGGCGGGCGATGGCCTCATACTGCTCCAGCGTCACTGGCGCCAGGCTGGCATAGCGGGAACGGCCCAGGGCATCGGTGGCGCGCTGCTCACCGCGCGTCGTGAGCCGGTAGCGAAAGCCCAGCTCGTTGAAGCGGGTAGCGCTCATCACCTCGACCAACTGCTCGGTCTTGAGGTCATCCAGCAGCTTCTCCACCACTACGTAGCCCAGGCCGATGCGTTCGCCCAGTGTCTCCGTCGTGCTCGGGCCGGAGAAGTGGATAATCTTCACCATGAGGTCGTGCAACATCGAGGAGGGCAGACCCGTCGCCTCGATGTTCTGCGGTGCAGCGGGCCAGATTTCCTCGGGGCCGGCCAGCCATGCCCACGCAGCATCCGGGACCGATGCCGTGGACTGGCTGCCGAGCCCGCCCTCCGTCGTGGTAAACGGCACGACGTAATCGGGGATGTCAGCGGTCGCGATTTCAGTCAGCCCGTCCGGTTGCCACATGCTCCAGTCCTCACCGCGGCATGGATTCATTTCATGTATCGGTAGGTAGCCCTGGGATCGTAGCCTTAGGGCAGGGCACCACCGAGTGAGGTTTCCGTGAGCACTCCGCCGATCGTCATTCACTTTCGCCGCCTGCATCCCGATGCCGCACTGCCCCGCCGGGCGAGCGAGCACGCCAGCGGGCTCGACCTGGTCGCCTGCCTGCCCCAGGATGGCAGCCTCACACTTGGGCCCGACCCCGTGCTGGTGCCGACCGGTCTGGCGATGGAAATGCCCGCCGGCTATGACGCCGAGGTGCGGCCACGTTCAGGGCTTGCGCGGCGCGGCGTGCTGGTGGCGCACGGTACCATCGACGCCGACTATCGCGGCGAGCTGCTCGTCACGATGTATACCATCGGCAGCACCGGCAACTTCACCATCCACCACGGTGACCGCATCGCCCAACTGGTGATCAGCCGGCTGGCCGATGTCGAGGCGCATGAAAAAGAGGAACTGAGCGACACCGTCCGCGGCGCCCGCGGCCACGGTTCCACAGGGATGCGCTGAGCAGGGTTGCGGCAGACCCGAGTCAATGGGGAACGCGTGGTCCCACCCACGGCCGGCTGTGCACCAGTGTCTCGTGCTCGACAGGTGACTTCGGGCTGCGGATAGCCGCCAATCCGCGAAATACCTCAGACCGTTTGTTGACCGGCCTTCCGAGCCGTTCCTAGGATAGAACGAGCACCTCGCTGCCTCTCGTCCGGCCGGTGTCTTACGCCTCCGCCCAGACACCCATCCCCGCATCAAGATCGACCGGCGCTGAACCCGGCTGCGTCCCGACGAGGCGGCACGGCTGCAGCGCCTAGACCGGCCTGCGCGCCACGGAGCCCATGATGTTTGGCACTGTTCCGGTTACGCCGAAGACGCTCGATTCCTACCGGTCCATCATCGGCGACGCGCGCTACGAAGAGCTGCAACGGCTGGCTGAGCCGCTCAAGGGGGCGCGGGTGTTGCATGTCAACGCGACCGCCTTTGGTGGCGGGGTGGCCGAGATCCTCGCCACGCTGGTGCCGCTGATGTGCGACCTCGGGCTCAAGGCCGAGTGGCAGGTGATCCGCGGCGCCGAGGAGTTCTACAACGTCACCAAGGCGATGCATAACTCCTTGCAGGGGATGTTGCTGGAGTGGACGCCCCAGATGCGCGACATCTGGACGCGCTACAACCAGATGAACGCCGACGCCTTTGATGAGCAGTACGACTTCGTGGTGATCCACGATCCGCAGCCGGCCGGTGTGCTCACCCTGGCAGAACAGCGGCTGGGCCACCGCCCTCCGGGCAAGTGGGTGTGGCGCTGTCATATCGACACGACGGATGCGCAGCCCGAAGTGTGGGACCTGCTGCATCCGTACGTCGAGGCGTATGACGCCGCCATCTTCACCATGCCGGAATACGTAAACCAGGACCTGAAGAGCCCCCGCATCTTCACCGTACCGCCTGCGATTGATCCACTCTCTCCCAAGAACGTCGAGTTGACCATCCAGACTGCCAACGAGATCCTGCGCCGCTACGGCGTGGACCCGGACCGGCCCTCGATCCTCCAGGTATCGCGTTTTGACCCGTGGAAGGACCCGCTGGGCGTGATTGACGTCTACCGGGCGCTAAAGCCGGAGTTCCCAGAACTACAACTAGTGCTGATCGCTTCGATGGCGCACGACGACCCGGAGGGCTGGGCCTGGTACGAACGCACCGTCCGCCGCGCCGGCGAAGACTACGACATCCACATCCTGTCCAACCTCAACGGCGTGGGGAATGTGGAGGTCAACGCCTTCCAGACGAAGGCGGGCGTAGTCATCCAAAAGTCGGTGCGCGAGGGGTTCGGCCTGGTGGTGAGCGAGGCGCTGTGGAAGGGCCGGCCGGTGGTCGCTGGGAACGTCGGCGGGATTCCGCTCCAGATCCTGTACGGCCGCACCGGCTACCTAGTGAACACCACTGCCGAATGCGTCAACCGGGTCCATTACCTGCTGAAGCATCCGGACGTCGCACGCAGAATGGGCGCGATTGGCCGGGAGCATGTGCGCGAGCACTTCCTGATCACCCGCTATCTGCGTGACTACCTGGCGATCTTCAACGGGCTGGACAACCGGCTGCCGGAAGAGGCGCTGCCGTTGCGCGCTACCGTCCCCACCGGTCCGCGCTAGCAGGCAGCCGGCGCGCCGCTTGGTCGCAGCCGGAGGCCCTCGTACACTAAGGCCGGCGGTCGGCGCTCGCACGACGCGTAGCGGTGGAGTTCGACGGTGGATGACGTTCTCGCGCTAATCCTCGCCGGTGGCCAGGGCGACCGTCTGAGCATTCTTTCGGAGCAACGCGCCAAGCCTGCCGTCATCTTCGGCGGTAAGTACCGCATCATCGACTTTGCCCTGTCCAACTGCGTCAACTCGAACATCACCAAAGTCGGCATCCTCACCCAGTACCGCCCCCGCTCGCTCAATGACCACATCCGCAACGGCCGGCCCTGGGAACTGGACCGGGAGAGCGGCGGCGTGTACTTGTTGCAGCCCTATCTGGGCCGCGAGATCTCGGATTGGTACCGGGGCACCGCGGACGCCGTCTACCAGAACCTTTTTTTCGTGGAAGAGGCTGACGTCAACGAGGTGCTGATCCTGGCCGGGGATCATATCTACACAATGCGCTATGACCTGCTAATCCAGGAGCATCGCGCCAACAAGGCCGATGTCACCGTGCCGGTCTACAACGTGCCGATGGCCGAGGCCTCACGCTACGGACTGCTGCGGCTCGACCCCGACCTACGCGTGATTGAGTTCGAGGAGAAGCCCAAGGCCCCGCGCTTCACCCTGGCCTCCACCGGCATTTACGTCTTCAACAAGGACGTGCTGATTGACCGGCTCCAGGCCGACGCCGCCCGCAACACGACCCACGACTTCGGCCGCGACATCCTCCCGGAGATGATCCACGACTACCGCGTCTTCGGCCACGAGCTGGAAGGCTACTGGCGCGACGTGGGTACGATTGACTCGTACTGGCAGGCAAACATGGACCTGCTGGTTGACTTGCCGGAGCTCGACCTGTACGCCCCGGAAACCGCGATTCGCACGCGCGAGCCGCGCTATCCCCCCGCCAAGATCGGCCCGCGCGCCTACGTCTCCCGCTCGCTGCTCAACTCCGGCGACATCATCAACGGTCACGTCGAGCACTCAGTCATCTCGCCCGGCGTGTACATCGAAGACGGCGCCGTGGTGCGAGACTCCATCGTGTTCGATGGCTGCCGTATCGAACGAGGCGCCGTTGTCGAACGCGCCATCCTCGACAAGGATGTGTTCGTGGCCGAGGGCGTCACCATCGGCGGCAGCGACGACTACAGCCCCAACCGCGAACGGCCCGACCTCCTCACCTCCGGCATCTCCATTGCCGGCAAGCGCGCCCGCATCCCGGCCGGTGTCCAGATCGGCCGCAATGTGATCATCGGGCCCGCCGTGCGCGAGGACGATTTCTCCGGTCAATGGGTGCCAAGTGGCGATACGGTGCGCACCAAGCGCCCGCTCGGCCCGCTCGGCGTGTAGCCCATCAGAGCCGACTTTGCAGGAGCATGGCATGGCCGCCGGCGCATTTACCTTCGTGCTGCATTCGCATCTCCCCTATTGCCGCCGCGCTGGGCGCTGGCCCCACGGTGAGGAGTGGATCCACGAGGCCGCTTCGGAAACGTACCTGCCGCTGCTAGACGGGCTGCACCGGCTACGGACGCAGGGTCTACCCGTACGGCTGACCATCGGCCTGACGCCCGTGCTCGTCGAGCAGCTCGCCGACCCGCTCGTGGTTGCCAATCTCGAGGACTTCATGCGGGAACGGCGCGAGATGGCCACCTCGGATGTCGAGCGATTCGAGCGCGCCGGTGACCCCCACTTCGCCTATGTGGCTGGCTGGTACCGGGATTGGTACACTCACCTGTTGCGCCTGCTCACCGAGGAGTACGGCGGGAGTATCATCGGCGCCTTCAAGTCGCTCCAGGATGCGGGCATCATCGAGATCGCCACCAGCGCGGCCACCCACGGCTATCTGCCGCTGATGGAACGCGACTCGACGATCTGGGCGCAAGTGGCAACCGGCGTCCGCGCCTATCGCCGCCACTTTGGCCAGGACCCTAAGAGCTTCTGGCTACCCGAGTGCGCCTACCGCCCCACCTTCGAACGGGAAGGACCGGACGGTGCCCGCTACACCAAGCCCGGGCTGCAGTGGTTCCTGGAACAGCACGGGCTTGAGGTCTTCTTCGTCGAGACGCATACCATCGAGGGTGGCACGCCCGTTGGCAAGGCAGTCGGCGATGCGGTGGGCCCCTACGGCGCCGTACCCAAGCGGTATGTCGTGCCGCCACCGGCGTACGTGCCGCCGACGATGCGCACGACCTATCTGCCATATTGGGTCGAGCAGGCGCACGTCGCCGCCATGGGCCGCAACAACCGTACCGGCTTGCAGGTGTGGTCCGCGGCACACGGCTACCCCGGCGAGTTTCAGTACCGCGAGTTTCACAAACGGGACGGCATCAGTGGCCTGCATCTGTGGCGCGTCTCCGGAGCCGGAGTAGATCTCGGCGACAAACAGCCCTGGCACCCAGACATCGCCTTTGGCAAGACCCGCGAGCACGCCGATCACTTTGCCGGCCTGGTGCAGGATCTCCTGCGCACCTTCCAGCATGAGAACGGCAAGTACGGCGTCATCTCCGCCGCCTACGACACCGAGCTATTCGGCCACTGGTGGTTCGAGGGGGTGGACTGGCTGTGCAACGTGCTAGAGCGGCTGGCCACCTATGAGGATGTTGAGCTCACCACCGCCGGGCGGCACGTGCGCCGGCATCCTCCCGATGATGTGCTGTCGTTGCCGGAGAGCTCGTGGGGCCAGGGAGGCACCCACTTCACCTGGCTCAACGCCGACACGAAGTGGATGTGGCCGGTTGTCCACCGCATTGAGCTACAGATGGAGACTATCGCTGCTCACTACGCCGCCGCCACCGGCGATGAGCGCGCTGTAGTCAACCAGATCGCCCGCGAGGCGCTGCTGGCACAATCCAGCGACTGGCCGTTCTTGATCACGACCGGCCAGGCGCGCGACTACGCGATGGAACGGTTCGAGAACCATGTCGAGCGGTTTGATCGGCTCCATGCCGCGCTGCGTGACGGTGACCGCCCGGCCGAGGCGCGGCGGCTTGCCGCTGAGTACTGGGAGCTTGATAAAGTGTTTCCGGATATCGATCTCGCCGACTTCACGCGCCGCGAGCCTGCCCCCGCATGAGTACGGTACACCTCGGTCTGCTGCTCCACTTCTACCAACCGCCGGGACAGGTTCCCGGTGTGCTCCGTCGGATTGTCAATGAATGCTACCGGCCGCTGATTCGGGTGTTCCGCGAACACCCCAATGCCCGCGCCTCGTTCAACATCAACGCTGTGCTGACGGAGATGCTGGACGACCACGGCTACAGCGACGTGATTCAGGGACTGGCCGAACTGGCCTCAATCGGGCGGGTGGAGATCACGGGCTCCGGCAAGTTCCACCCGATCTTGCCGCTGATTCCTCAGGAAGAAGCGGCCCGCCAGATCGCGCTGAACAACGAAACCAATGCACGGCTGCTGGGCGCTGCTTACCGCCCGCGTGGCTTCTTTCCGCCGGAGATGTCGTGGGATCACAGCCTCGCACCCCTGATTGCGCAGGGCGGCCATGAATGGGTGATCCTCAGCGGAATCGCCTGCCCCGTGACCTGGCCGCTGGACCGCATCCACCGTGAGCACGCCGGCGCGCGCGACCTTGCTATCCTTTACCGTGACGACCTCCTGTCAAACAAGATCTCGTTCAAATCGACCGACGTGCGCGGGTTCCTGGAGGACTTGCGGGCGCTGGCCGATCCGGCGGTAGAACGTTACGTCGTCATCGCCATGGATGCCGAGACGTACGGGCACCATATCCCTCACTGGGAAGAGGAGTTCCTTGGCAACCTGTTCACGACACTGGCGGCAATGGAGCAGCCCGCCCCACGTCGGGGTACACGCGCCGCCGCCCCGTCGCTGACGGTGATGCCTGCGACCCTCAGTGACCTGGTGGACCGGCTGCCGGCCGGAGCGAGCGTCGCTTCGCGCGCCTCCTCGTGGAGCACCACCCAGGATGACCTGAATCACGGCAATCCCTTTCCGCTCTGGCGGCAGCGCGGCAACGAGATTCACCGGCTGCTGTGGCGGCACATGGAGCAGACGTTGGCGCTGTATAAAATGGCCGAAGGCGTGCTCAACGGCAACGGACAGGCCAGCGGCAATGGCGACCTGCAGGCGGCCCGCGCGTTCCTCGACATGGCACTGCACAGCGACCAGTTCTGGTGGGCCAGCCGCCGGCCACACTGGAGTGTCAATCTTGTGCATCGCGGGTTGACGATGCAACGAGACGCGATTCTCAACAGTATGCGCGTCATCAATCTCAGCGATGCGCCGGATGAGGTGCGCGGGGTTGCCCAAGAGCGGGTGGCCATCGCGCGCGACACCGGCGACCGCATTACCGACCGGCTATTCTGGGATTGACGAGGAGGTCAGCGATGGAGCAACTCCGCTGCGCATCATGCGGCGCCACGGTGGCGACACCCAAGCACTGCGGCCAGGCGATGCACATTGAGGACATCGAGGGCGTACCAACACTTGTGTGCTGGATGGGATCTGGCTGCGGTACCAAGCCGCTGCCGGAATGCTGTGGCAAGCCCATGGGCGCATGAGTAGAGGCCGGCCCTCCGACGATGGGCCCCCGCGGCTATTCACGCTGGACGAAGCGCGTCAGCTCCTGCCCGTGCTGCGGCCTCTGGTAGCCGAGATGCGTGGCCGTGCCCAGGAACTCGAGCGTCATCAGCAGGCGCATGCGCTGCTAGCGCGCCGCGGCTCAGGCGAGGGCCCAGAGGCACGAGCGGCGCTGACTCGCCACCGCTCCGCGATGGAGGGACTTGTCGAAGAACTGCGCCGGTTGATCGGGCACATCACCCAACATGGCGTTGAAGTCAAAGGGCTGGATCAGGGGCTGCTTGACTTCCGCAGCGAGCGAGATGGCCGTACGATCTACCTGTGCTGGCAGTACGACGAGCCGGATATCACCTGGTGGCACAACCTCGAGAGCGGCTTCAGCGGCCGCCAGCCGCTCGTCTAACTACTGCGGCCGGCTGAGAATCGCGGTAAGCAGGGCTTTTGCCTCTGCGTCGCTAGGCCGATACTCCAGCCGCAGCACCATCTCATAGGCTTTCCCGCGCCAGCGCGACGTATCGATGGTGGCATCGGCGCGGCCCTCGTCATCGGGATTGAGCACGCCGGCATCAACGACCCGATTGTTGTCCACCACGTACCATAGCCGGTAGCTCTGGCCATCGCTCGGCTTGGGCAATTGGTCAAACCGGACGTAGCACTTGTTCCGATCGGGGCTCCACGTGGCGGCGCCCCGCGCGGCGACGCTCTCCGTCACTGGCTGGAAGTCCGCCTTGATCGCCGAAGGCACCGAGAACAGCACCAGGCCGTCGTTCTGACGCTGGATCTGCGCCGTCTCCTGCTGCAATTCGGTTACCTGCCGCTGCAACTGCTTGAGGTCGTTCACCTGTCCCTGCAACCGCGCGTTCCACAGCAGCGACCCCGCCAGTGGCGCCACCAGCAGGGCGGCCGCCAGACTGCCATAGCGGCTGGCCCATCGCCGCGACCTGCCGCCCGAAAGGGGGACCGGGGCCGGAGAGGAGCGCTGCGCTGAGCCCGCGACCGGCGCAGCACGGACTGCATCCAGCACGGCAGAACGCAACGCCCGCGGCGCCCGCGCCACCGATACGGTCAGCCCTAATGTGGAGACCATCGCTTCGGAGGCGAGCAGCCGTGTCCGGCAATCTTCACAGCCTGCCGCATGGGCCCGCAGCCGCGCGTCCTCACCTTCTTCGAGCGTCTGCAGTGCGCTCAGGTCAATGTCGTCCAGGAAGTCCTGACACGTCATCGTACTTCGCCGTCCCCGACCTCACAGGCCAACGCCGACCTCGCCCGCCAGCGTCAACCGTAACTTCTTCATCGCCAGCCGTGTCCGGGTCTTGACCGTGCCCAGCGGCTGGTTTAATAGCGCCGCGATTTCCTGTTGCGTGAGCCCGCCAAAGTACGCCAGCTCCAGCGCCGTGCGCTGCTCCTCCGGCAACAGCCGCAGCGCGTTGCGGACCGCACTCCGTTCCGCCTCCAGCTGAGCGTTGTGCAGCGGGTCCTCGGCATGGGCATCCGGCGGGTCTTCGGGCATGACGGCGGGTGCCACCTCGCGCTGGCGGCGGCGGCCACGGCTGCGCACCTCATCCACTGCGCGGTTGCGCGTGACGCTCAGCAGCCAGTTCATGAACCGCCCGCGGGACGCGTCATAGCTGTCCGGCATCCGCCAGAACCGTAAAAACACCTCCTGAGCCACGTCCTGCGCCAGTGTGGGATCCGCCAAGACCCGCAATGATACGGAATACACAATGTCGCTGTACTTGCCGTACAGCGTCTCAAAGGCGCGTTCATCGCGCGCGCGGACCAGCCCGACCAGTTCCTCGTCTGTGCGCTCAACGCGGCTCACGGTGTTCCCCGTACCGGCAGGACGCGCTCCGCTGGTGATACGTTGCTCGCACGCTTCTGGATTCACGCCTGCGCGTCAGTTGCGGCATTGTAGCAGACCACCGCCCTCGCGCCACCGCCGGGCCGGTGCCCCACCCCAGCCCGAAGGATTTAAGGATCTTCTAAGGCTGCATTAAGCGCTGCGCGATGCATCCTGCGATGAGGTAGCGCCACCATAGGTACATCCACGGTGTTCGCACGCTTACCGGCACGAGGTACAGCGCACTCCGCCGGCGTCATCCACACTGAGGACAGCACCGGGGGTGCGCCCCCACCGGAGGTTGCCGATGCGCCTGTCATTCCGTTCTCTCGCATTTCTGCCACTGGCCGCCGCGCTCGTGGCCGGTGTAGCCTGCTCTGACGGTGATGCCACCGAGCGCGAGTCTGCCGCTGAGCAGGCCACGGCCCCGGCGGCGGCATCTAAGGCGGCTGAGCAACCGACCACGGTGCCCTTCGCCGCGCCATCGCAGCAATCCGGTGCGGCGGCCCGCGCCAGCACACCAGAACTCGTCAAGCGCGTGCGACCGTCGGTGGTGCGTGTCCAGGCCGGCAGCGGCCAGGGGCTCGGCACCGGCACTGGCTTCATCATCGACGAACGCGGTTACATCGTCACCAACAACCACGTTGTGACGGCGGGAACCGGCCGCGTGGCCACCACACTCAAAGTCGACCTCGCCGACGGCCGCACCCTGGACGCCAAGCTGATCGGCCGCGACGAGCGTACGGACATCGCCGTCCTCAAGATTGAGGCCAGCAACCTGACTCCGCTGCGTTTTGCCGATCCAGCCGGGATCGAAGTCGGTGAAGAGGTGGTGGCGGTCGGCTTTGCGCTTGACCTTGGCGGCCAGCCGACAGTGACCAAGGGTGTTGTCAGCGCCCTGGAGCGCACCATTGAGGAGCAGGGTTCCGACGGATCGCTGATCAGCATCAGCGGCGCGATCCAAACGGACGCCGCCATCAATCCCGGCAACTCCGGCGGCCCGTTGCTGGACACCGATGGCAATGTCCTGGGGATTAACACCGCCGGCCTGCGTGGCGGCAGCGCCCAGCCGGTGCAGGGGATCTCCTTTGCCGTCTCCTCTCCGGTGGCGCAGCCGATCGTGAAGGCGCTGATGGAAGACGGCGCCGTGCGACGCGGGTATCTGGGCGTGACGGTGTCCGGTGTCGACCGCCAGCGCTCTGAGGCGCTCAACCTGCGCGTCAACGCCGGCGCCCGCATCGAACGGGTGGAGCCAAGCTCGGCGGCGGCTCAGGCGGGGCTGCGCCAGGGCGACGTTCTGGTCAAGGTTGGGGATGTGGATATCAACAACGTGGGCGACCTCACCCGTGCACTGACGCATAACGGGCCGGGCAAGAAGGTGAAGGTGGAATTCGTGCGCGACGGTCAACGCCAGAGCGTCGAGCTGACGCCGGGCGAGCGACCATCCGGGACCTAGGGCAGCGCAGCGACATACCGGCGGGGGTGGCATGGCCATCCCCTGCTATAATTCGGCTCAGTGTCACCCCGAGGCCGGCATGACCGCTATACCATTGCAGGCCGTGGACGCCCTCGGCCGCTCCGTCGCCCTCCGCGAGCCGCCACGGCGTATCGTCTCGCTGGTTCCCAGCCTCACCGAGTCACTCTTTGCTTTCGGTCTTGGCCCATTCATTGCCGGAATCACGAAGTACTGCGTCGAACCCGCGGCTGGTGTGGCCGGCATTCCCCGGATCGGCGGCACCAAAGATCCCGACCTGGCGGCAATTCG